>NZ_JASMWN010000003.1:0-428019 GCF_032595355.1 Sedimentitalea todarodis
GCCACCAGAATGCGCACCCGGCCTCACGGCGAATGTTCCATTCGCCTGTCAGCCAATGGTATGGACGGAAAAATCATGCGCCACCCCCGAGAGCACGCACAATTTCCGCAATCCGGCCCGTAGATGTGGCACCATCCAGCCGGACAGAAACCGACCCGGCCATGATCTCGATTGCCTGATGCGCCGCTTCAGCAGCTTCGACCGGCGAAGGCGGTTCGACATCGAAAACCACCAACGGGGCGAACTCCGCCCCGGCATCCGGCGCTGGCAGAACAAGGTCGCCATCCCTGGCCATCCGCCGCCACGCCGACAGGTGGTTCGGACGCAGATCGTATTTGCGCGCCACCTCATTCACCGTCGCGCCCGGCACCAGCGTTTCCGCCACAATCCGCGCTTTCACGCCATCCGGCAACCGTCGATGCCCGCTAACTGAGACTTCGACACCCAGACCTTTGAGAAACTCTCTCGTAGTCTCCATTGAGAAACTCACCTCCTGTCATCCAACAGGCCTTGAACCTCAAATCACACCGAACTCAGGAAGGTGGGCTTCAGACACCGCATACCAATCAACGGACGGGCGGTCTAGCTATCCGGTTCGATCAACCCGAGACCGCGCAGGTAAATCCCGATGCCGGATTCAAGCAGTTCTTCGGGCGGAAAAGGCGAGCGGTTGCCCGGCGTGGCGCGGGCGTAAAGCTCCACGACCCCGTGGCTGAGTGCCCAGATATGGGCACTGAACATCGAGGCGGGAGGGCGTTTCTCGGGGGGGATATGTTCCGAGAGATCCGCAGCGGCGCGTTCCAGCACATCGCGAGCACGCGCCGAGGCCACCGCCAGTTCCGGCGTTCGGTTCACGGAAATCCCGCTTTCAAACATCGAGATGTAATGGCCCGGATGCTTGCGGGCAAAAGCCAGATAGGCACGGCCCGTCGCTTCGAATGCAGCCAGTGCCGAGGGCTGGCCCTTGTCATAAGCGTATTGCATGAGATCGGCGAACATCTCGAACCCCTGGCGCGCGGCCTCGGCAATCAGGTCCTCGCGCCCTTCGAAGTGACGGTAGACGGCAGCCGGGGTGACACCCGCCTGTTTTGCGGCTTCCGACAGGGTAAAGCCGGTCGGCCCCTTGACCTCGATCAACTCCAGCGCGGCATCGATCAGGGCCTGGCGCAGGTTGCCATGATGGTAGCCGCGCTTAGACATCCCAGATGTCCGGTCCGCCGCAAATCTTGTCATCGATATGACCCAGGGCCTTGTCGTTCTTGCGCTTGTAATCCAGGGCATCCAGAACAGCGCGAATCGCGTTCAGCCGCGCGCGACGCTTGTCGTCCGAGCGGACAATGGTCCATGGCGTCACTTTGGTATGGGTCCGGTTCAAGGTTTCGCTGATCGCGTCGGAATAGGCGTCCCATTTCTTCAGGCCGTCGACATCGATCTTGCTCAGCTTCCATTGCTTCAGCGGATCCGATTCCCGTGACAGGAACCGGCGCAATTGTTCGGCACGACCAACATTTATCCAGAACTTGAAGAGCAGAATTCCGTCATCGACCAGCGCCTGTTCGAACGGCGTGACCTGATGGAAAAAGCGTTCGCGTTCCGCATCGGTGCAAAAACCGTGCACCTTTTCCACCACCGCGCGATTGTACCAGCTGCGATCAAAGAACGTGATTTCGCCGGCCGAGGGCAGGTGATCAATGTAGCGTTGGAAATACCACTGGCTTTGTTCCGCATCCGAGGGTTTGGACAGCGCGATCACCTTGGCGCCACGCGGGTTCAGGTTTTCGCGGAACCGTTTGATGGTCCCGCCCTTGCCGGATGCATCGCGGCCTTCGAACACGATGACGATGCGCTGCCCGCTCGCTTTCACCCAGGCCTGCATCTTTACCAGTTCGATCTGCAGCGTGCGCAATTCCTTTTCATAGACCTTGCGGGCGAGCCGCTCGCTATGCGGATAGCTGGAAGACAGGATATCGCCCTTTTCCGCACGCTTGATCGCGTTTCTGATCTCTTCGGGCGCGTCGTTCTTGAAAAAGGCACTGATCGCGCCGTCAAACGGGAGGTCCATAGACAAATCCTTTTGTCTGTCTTTTCAGTAATATGGGATGTTAAGGGCCTTAACGCAAACCCGCACGTTTCGCGGCACGGTCGATTGCCGCCACAATGTCGTCCTCGGACGTGTGCTGCGGCATGTGCCCGATCCCCTCCAGTCGGGTCAGAACTGCGCCCGGAATTTGATGAACCAGCTTTTCCGAGTGAACGGACAGGCCGACCGTATCGTCGGAGCTGCCGTGAACGATTTCGGTGGGCACGGTGATCCGGGCGTAATCCGCGACCTGAGCCTTGATTTCGTCCAGCAGGTTGGCGCGCTGATCGGCATTGGCGCGCATGGACACCCGGCGCAAGGTCAGAGCGGCCCCGATCTGAGCCGCGTAACCATCTGGCGGGCTTTGCGGTTCAAAGACCGATGCAATGGCCCGATCAATGCGGTCCTCGCTCACAAAGGCGGTGATCATCGGCACCACGATCCGGCTGCCCCACCAGGACGAGGTCACCCGATAGAGCGGGTCAAGCGGCGTGGTCCAGGGGTTCGAGGGCGCGGCAACCGGAACAAGGGCCGCAAGGCTGTCGGGGTGATCCGTTGCCCAGGCCAGCGCCACCGCGCCACCATAGCTGTGGCCCACAACAATCGGATTCTCGGCCCCGAGGTGTTGCGCGGCCTGTCTGAGCAGATCCGCCTGCTGGCGCAACGTGGCTCCGGTATTGTTCAGCCGGTCGGTATAGCCAAGCCCGGGGCGATCAATGACAAAAACGCGGTAGTTCTTGGCCAGACGCGGCGCCAGCGAAAAGGTCAGGTCCCGCGTGTTGCCGCTCGCGCCATGGATCAAGACCACTGCGGGTCCGTTGCCCATCACCACCGCATGCACGTCGGTTTCGCCGACACGGATGATCTGCCCCTGCGGCGGAAAGCGGATTTCGGCCTGCTCCTCCTGTCGGTGGGCGCGCACCAGAACGATGGTCCAGAATAGCGCCAGCGCCGCGAGAATCAGTATGAGTGCTTTGACAGCCATACTCCTAATCAAGCGCGCAGATCAGTCGTTTCCAGTCCTATTTTTTCGATATCGAACGGCGTGGTCTCGTAGACCTCGTTGATCCAGTTGCCATAGAGCAGGTGCGCGTGGCTGCGCCAGCGGTTTTGCGGCGGTTTGGTCGGATCGTCGCCGGGGTAGTAGTTGATCGGGACATTGATCGCGGTGCCCTCGGCCACGTCGCGGTCATACTCCTGTTTCAGGGTGTCGCTGTCATACTCGAAATGGTTGAAGATATAGAGCGCACGATGCGCCCGGTCCTCGACCAGACAGGGTCCGACCTCGTCACTGCCCAGCAGTGTCTTCAGCCCGTTGGCGGCATCGATCTCATCCTGCCTCATCTCGGTCCAGCGCGATACAGGGATCACGCAGATATCGGAAAACCCGCGCAGATAGGGTGATGCCGGGGCAAGATTGTTGTGCCCGAAACAGCCAAACGCCTTGTGGTCCAGCATATGTTTCCTGACGCCATGAAAATGGTTGATCATCGCCATCCCGCCCCAGCAGACACCAAGCGTGGAATGCACGTTGGTCTGGGTCCACTCGAAGATCTCCGAGATTTCATCCCAATAAGTTACCTGATCGAATTCAAGGTGTTCGATCGGGGCGCCGGTGATGATCAGCCCGTCGAACTTCGTATCGCGCAACTCGGAGAACGGACGATAGAAACTCTCCATGTGACCAGATGCGGTGGTCTTGGTCTGGTGCTCGGACATGCGGATCAGGCTGAATTCGATCTGCAACGGGGTGGCCCCGATCAGGCGTGCAAACTGGGTCTCGGTCTGGATCTTCTTGGGCATCAGGTTCAAGAGCCCGATATGCAGAGGCCGGATATCCTGACGCGCGGCCTGATCCTCGGCCATGACCATGACGCCTTCACGGGTCAGAACATCGTAGGCGGGCAGGTCGGCGGGAATCTTGATGGGCATTGGCTCTGCTTTCAAGGAAATTGAACGGGTTAGATAGTACGGTGTTGCTGTGGTGCCAAGGGGGCTTGGTCCGGCGGATCAGGACAGTCAGGGGAAGACAGAAAAAGATGCTGGTGATAACTGTAGTGTGAACGAAGGAGAGCGCGCTGAATGAACTGGAATGGGCTATGAGAACGTGCTGGATCGCGGCGCTGATCTGCCTTGCAGCCTCGGTCGCACAGGCGCAGTCCGGGGATCCGATGGAGCAACAGCGATGTATCTGGCGGTGTCTGGCGGGTTCGCCCGGTGCCCATAGTGCCCAATACAATCAATGCGTCGAGAGACTCTGCGTACAGCGACCGACACCGCAATATTCCGCGCCAGCGGTCGGATCGCCCTGGAAAAGTGGTTTGGCGGCCGACGGTGTCACCCAATTTGCCGGCGTCGATGCGGGGCAGGCGAATGGCACGGGATTCTACTATATGTGTGATCGCCAGGGGCAGAGCTATCTGATGCTGTATCGCCATCAGGGTCCGCCCGGATTGCTGCGGTTTCGGATCGGTGCGCAGCAGTTCACGGTTCCGTTCGATCGCTCACGCGGGGAACTGACCATGAATGTCATACCGGGTGGACAGTTTCTGAATGCGCTGATCTATGGACAATCTGCCTGGATCAGCGACATGCGCGGCAGCCATGTCATGAGCGTGAACCTGCAGGGCGCCGCCGCGGCCTTGCAAGGTGCGATTGCGGCCTGCCGTGGCTAAGGCGTTTCGCGCTGACCCGATCACCGAACGCGGCCCGAGGCACAGATTTCAACGCGTTTGGTGAAAGAAGAGGGACCAGACCAAACGCGAAACGCCCTAGGCGCGCTCGGCGATTGCGTTTGTGATCAGCGTGTCAAAATCCTGCGTATCCCGCACCGACGCGATTTGATCGGCCGTTACCGTCACGCCCCATCGGGCCATCGCCTCGTAGCGCGGCTGGCGGTGTGCAAGCGCTTGCGCATAGGTCCAGCGGATGAAGGCATCCGGATCAATATCGCGCTCCAGTATATTGTTATCGCTTAGATATGTTTCCCACATTCGAGTCAGGAAATCGGGTTGATAGGACATCGGCTTGGGTGCCTTGTCAAAGCGGCGGATCAGGTCGCGGGTATGGGCCTCGTCGCCCTTGATCCAGACCATCAGCGCATGTTGCGACAGCTCGGACAGGAGCGGATCGTCGGGGTCGTCCGCGTCGACCCATTCGCAGATCGATCCCCCGGTGTCGCAGATAAAGTTGGAGTAGCCATAAAGGCGTTGCGCACGATCAATGAAGTACTCGGTATCCAGCAGCGCATGAACTTCCGCCTGCCGGAACTGTTCCTGACGACGACGGTATTCTTCCATGGTCAGCCCGCCCTTGTCGGGATTGCCGGGCTTGCCCAGATAGGCGGACACCGGTGTCAGGTTGGCAAAGCTGATGTTCGATCCGATATAGATCGAATCCGACAGCAGCAGGTCGCGCAGAAACGGCACCTTCATCGCCTCGGCCTTGGCGTTGTCGGCGATGTATTCACCCATGTAACGGGTGCCGATGCGGTAATCGATGCTGTAGTGAAACCAGCCGCCGGAATCCCGCAGCATCTGGCTGATATGGGTCTTGCCAAGGCCGGACATGCCAAAGAAGAGAATGCGTTTTGTCGGTGATGCGCGCCAGTCCTGCGCCGATTTGTAGATCATCAAACCCGTCCCTTTTTCGCCTAGCTACTCAGCGAGGCGGGCGGGGTCAATTGCGCCGTTTCCCGAGCGTTCCGTTCAGGATCAGCAAACCCAGAGCCAGCAGCGCAAAGCCGGCATAGGCACGGGGGTGAAGCTCTTCGCCGAGCACCAGAGCGCCGAGGATGATGGCTACGGGCGGAATCAGAAGCGTGACCAGCATCAGGTTGCCGCTGCCAGCCATCGCAAGGACGCGGTAGTAGAGCAGATAGGCCCCCGCCGTGGCAATCAGCGCGTAGTAGGCGATGGCCGCCCATGTGACCGGTTGCAGATCGAGGGAGATGGGACCGTCAATGACCAGTGCGGCAGGCAGAAGGATCAGGGTCGATCCGGTCAGCATCCCGGCGGCGGCGATCTGTGGCGGCAGATGACCGAGGCGCGCACGGGCCCAGGCACTCGCAAAGGCATAGCTGACGGTGCCAGCGAGGACGGCAAGCTGCGCGGTGCTGCGCAGATCAAAGGTCGCGAGATTGGACAGGCCAATGGCGGTGGCAACACCGAGAAAGCCCAGTCCGACACCCATTGCCTTGCGTGGTGTCAGGCGCTCGTCGGCAAAGACGACGGCGGCAACAAGCACGCCAAAGATCGCGGTAGCGGCGTTCAGGATCGAGGTCAGGCCGGTTTCGATATAGAGTTGCCCCCAGCTCATCAGGCCAAAGGGGATGACGTTGTTCAACATCCCCATGACCAGAAACGCGCCCCAGACGCGCGGTTCGCGCGGGATTGGCAAGCGTGCGGCGAACACCACAACCCACAAGACCAGCATCGCCCAGCCGGTCCGGTGCAGCACCGCCGTGACCACCGGAACTTCGTCAAGCGCAATGCGGATCGCCAGAAACGAGCCGCCCCAGAACAAACCAAGCAGCAACAATTCGGCCCAGGCCCGCGGAGAAATGATCTTTTGATTCGTCATTCCGCCATAAGGTGGCAGTCAGCCGCCGCTGGCGACCCGGATCTTGCGGGTTTCTGACACGATGTTCAGATAGTTGGCGGCAAAGATCACCGCCGCGCCGACAAACACCCAGACATCCAGCGCCTCGTTGTATAGCAGCATGCCGACCACCGCGATCGTGGGAAGCCTCGCAAAGTCGATCGGCATGACAACGGTCGCGGGCGCGATGGCCAGTGCGTTGGTGATGCAGAAGTGTGCGAGCAGGCCGCCAAGCGCAATGACGACCAGCCAGGGCGCCGTTTGCATGTCTGGCAGGGCGATATCACCATCAAACCCCGCAGCCAGCAAGCCAAAGCCCAGCTGCATGAGCGTCAGCCAGAACATGATGCAGCCAACACTGTCCGTCCGGGTCAGCCGTTTGGTGAACATGCCGGTGAAGGCAAAGAAGATCGCCGCTGATGCCGCCGCCATGATGCCGATGTTGATGGTGTCCGGGCTGGGCCGCGCGACGATGAGAATACCGACAAAACCAAGTGCTGCTGAGAAGGCGCGCATCGGTGTCAGCCGTTCACCCAGTACCAGCGGAGACAGAATGATGATCCACAGCGGCGATGTGAATTCCAGCGCAAAGACCTGAGCGAGCGGAATGACGGTGATCGCGTAGAACCACAGGTTCTGGCCGCTGAAATGCACGAGATTGCGCAGGAAATGCAGCCCGATCCGCTGTCGTGAAATCTGGCCCAAGGTGCCGGTCAGAGCCAGGATCGCGACGACGATGACCACGCCGATGGCGCTGCGGTACATCATGATTTCAAAGGTATCGAGCGCAAAGCTGACCTCGCGCCCGGCCACTGCCATCGAGGAGAACGAAGCAATGGCCCCGGTCATCCAGAGAGCAGCCTTGAGCGTGGTATTCATCGCGTCAAACCGGATTCTGCCACGAGGCCATCGCGCCGGTTACTCCCATTCGATGGTGCCCGGTGGCTTGCTCGTGACGTCATAAGTCACGCGATTGATGCCTTTGACTTCATTGATGATTCGAGTGGCGGTTTCGCCGAGAAAATCATGGCTGAACGGGTAATAATCCGCCGTCATGCCATCCACTGAATTCACCGCGCGCAGGGCGCAGGCATAGTCATACGTGCGCCCGTCGCCCATCACCCCGACAGTGCGTACCGGCAGGATCGCGACAAAGGCCTGCCAGATGTCGTCATAGAGACCGTGTTTGCGGATCTGGTCGATGTAAACCGCGTCGGCCTTGCGCAAAATCTCCAGCTTTTCGCGGGTGATCTCGCCCGGACAGCGAATGGCGAGGCCGGGGCCGGGGAACGGGTGCCGACCGATGAAACTGGCGGGAAGGCCAAGTTCGTGGCCCAGCACGCGCACTTCGTCCTTGAAGAGTTCGCGGAGAGGCTCGACCAGCTTGAGGCCCATTTTTTCCGGCAAGCCGCCAACGTTGTGGTGGCTCTTGATCGTGACCGAGGGACCGCCCGAGAACGACACCGATTCGATCACATCCGGATACAGAGTGCCCTGGGCGAGGAATTCTGCCCCTTCGATCGTATCGGCGTATTTCTGGAACACGTCGATGAATAGTTTTCCAATGATCTTGCGCTTGGTTTCAGGATCGCTGACGCCGTCGAGTTCGCCGAGAAATAACTCGCTTTCATCCGCATGGATCAGTTGCAGATTATAGTGCTCGCGGAACATCGCCACGACTTCCTGAGCCTCGTTCATCCGCAACAGCCCGTGATCGACAAACACACAGGTCAGTTGATCGCCAATGGCCTCGTGAATCAGGATCGCGGCAACCGAACTGTCGACGCCACCGGAGAGCGCACAGATGACCTTTTTGTCGCCGACCTGTTCACGGATCTTGCGGATCATTTCCTCGCGATAGGCATCCATCGTCCAGTCGCCGGTGAAACCCGCAGCGCGGACGAAGTTCTCGTAGAGCGTCTTGCCATTGGGCGTGTGATGAACCTCGGGGTGAAATTGCACCGCATAAAACCCCCGGTCCAGATCGGCGGTGATGGCAAAGGGCGCGCCGGGCGAGGTGCCGCAGACTTCAAAACCCGGCGCGATTTCGGAGACATGGTCGCCGTGACTCATCCAGACCTGCTCCCGGCCTGATCCATCCATGAACCAGCCTTTCAGGAACTCGCTGCGCTTGTCCGAAGGCGTGACATAGGCGCGCCCGAATTCGGCGGTGGCCTGTTCGCCGGCTTCGACCTTGCCGCCCAGATCGTACATCATGACCTGTTGGCCATAGCAGATCCCCAGGATCGGCACGCCGAGATCATAGACAGTCTGAGGTGGCCGCGGGCTTCCGTCGCGCATGACCGAATCCGGTCCGCCGGAAAAGATCACGGCCTTCGGAGCAAACTCGGCCAGAAACGCATCGGTCACGTTCTGATAGGGGTGAATTTCGCAAAAGACATTCAGCTCTCGCAGGCGGCGGGCAATGAGCTGCGTCACCTGGCTGCCGAAGTCGATGATGAGAAGGCGGTCATGGGATGTCTGGGTCATGCTCTGCCTTTAGGGCGGCGCGTACACGCTGGCAAGGGGGGCGGGCGGCCCGTGGCTTACCCCATCGAATTCGCGCCACCATTGCCACGCAATTTCGCGCGCGCCTTGTCCGAGCGCTGGCTCCAGATAGCGATCCCGGACCAGGTCACGACATAGGCCAAACCAAGGGAGACAATGATCTGGCCCGGCACCGGGCCAATATCCGCGCGATCCATCAATTGTTCGAAACTTCCTACCGAGGTTGGATGAACCGCCAGTTTGCCGATGTAGGCCATCGACTGAATCAGTAGAATCCAAAGATAGTTCCGTCTGATTCGCCGTCCGACGGCGACCATCAGGCTCACATGATAGCGCGGATGCAGATAATCCTCGGCGAGAACCTTTTGCCAGTTCTCCTCCATGTGCAGATCCCCATCATAGAGCAGATGGGTATAGAAATGCGTTTCGAGCCAGCGGGACCGCGCCCGCCAGACGTTGAAATAGCGATACCGTCGTGCTTCCTGCATCAGGAACAGGATGATCAGAACGCCAACCAGAACCAGCGGCAGCGGCGATGCTTCAGGTGACGAAAACGCGATGGACAGGGCGACCCCGAGTGTGACGACGGCCCAGTTGGTGGTTGTGTCCAGCCGGGTGCGCCAGATGGTGCTGCGATAAACCTCGCCACGGTAAAGATGCGCAATCGCGCCAATTTCGGCGGCGTTCAGGGTTTTGCGTTCTGATTCTGTTTCGGAAATTGTGCCGCCCTCCCATGGGTGACGGTCATAATGACCCGGCATCTGCTGCGGGTCAAAGCATTCGGCGAAGCTGCATATGTCGCTTTTACCCCGCATGCGCCGCAATCTTTCCCGGCAAGGTTAGCAGGGTAGGGTACACCACAGGCTCAGAAGCCGTTTTCAACAGGGGACGTGGGCATGACCGAAGCAAATTCCAAACGCAGAACACGGGGTGGCGGCGGGGCTGCGCGACGGGCCGAGCGGACCGCGGTGAGCGTTGAAACGGCCAAGTATATCGAGCGGAACATACCGAATTTCGAAATTCTGACGCCGGAAGCTCTGGAAATCATCGAGGCCAATGCCGAAAAGGTGCTGGCCGAAATTGGCGTGAACTTCGTGAACAATCCGGTGGCGCTGGAACGTTGGCGCGAGGCGGGTGCCGAGATTGACGGGGAACGGGTGCGAATCCCCGAAGGACTTGCACGCAAACTTTGTGAGACCGCGCCGTCAAGCTTTGTGCAGCATGCCCGCAATCCGGCGCGCAATGTCGAGATCGGCGGCAAGAACCTTGTACTGGCACCGGTTTACGGTCCGCCTTTCGTGCGCGATGCCGAGGGTGGCCGACGCTATGCGACCATGGCGGATTTCCGCAAGTTCGTGAAGCTGGGCTATATGTCCAAATGGCTTCACCACTCTGGCGGCACCGTCTGTGAACCGACCGATGTTCCGGTAAACAAGCGCCATCTCGACATGTTGCTGGCTCATATGACGCTGAGCGACAAGCCGTTCATGGGGTCGGTGACCGAACCCAGTCGCGCGCAGGATTCGGTCGAGATGTGTGAAATCCTGTTCGGCAAGGAGTTCGTTCAGCAGAACACTGTGATGACGTCGTTGATCAACGTCAATTCGCCACTGACATTTGATGACGTGATGATGGGCGCACTCGAGGTTTATGCCAAGAACAACCAGGCCTGCATCGTGTCACCCTTTATCGTGGGCGGTGCAATGGCGCCGGTTTCGGTGGCGGGAACGCTGACACAGGTTCTGGCCGAAGTGATGGCGGGGATCGCGTATTCCCAGCTGATCAAACCCGGAGCGCCGGTGATCTTCGGCGCGTTTGTCACGTCGATCGACATGAACAGCGGTGCGCCGACCTTTGGCACGCCTGAAGCCAGCCAGATCCTCTATGGCGCCGGGCAGCTTGCGCGGCGCATGGGGCTGCCGTTCCGCTCGGGCGGCGGGCTCTGCGCTTCGAAATTGCCCGATGCGCAGGCCGCCTATGAAACCACGAACACGCTGAACGCCGCGTTGCTGGGCGGGGTCAATTTCATGCTCCACGCCTGTGGCTGGCTCGAAGGCGGCTTGGTCAGCAGTTTCGAGAAATTCGTCATGGATGCGGATCAGCTCGGCGTATTGCACAAGCTGGCACAGGGCGTATCCGTTGACGAGGACGCGCAGGCCATGGGCGCCATAGCCGAAGTCGGACCCGGTGGTCACTATCTGGGCTGCGAACATACCCAGGAAAATTTCAAGACCGCGTTCTGGCGTTCGGAAGTGTTTGATTACAAACCTTTCGAGACTTGGGATGAAGAGGGCGCGCGCGATACGCAGACTCTCGCATCAAACCGCGTGGCGCGGCTGTTGGAGACTTATCAACAGCCCGCGCTTGACCCGGCGATCCAGGCAGCGCTGGAGGCCTATGTCGCAGCCAAGAAAGAGTCGATGCCTGACGCCTTCATGTAGCTGCGTCTGATCGTGCAGAGCGCAGCAACTGCGCTTCGCCCATCATGGCAATCAGAACGTCGACATGCTGCGCCAACGCGTAGCCGGCATCATCGCTGTTGCGCTGATCATTTAGCGTGCGTTCGATGTCCATCAAGCGCAGAATTGCCGCAGCCGGACGCGGCAACGCGCCATATCCCAGCAGACGTTGAAGGTGCCGATCACGGCGATATTCCCGTGCGCCGAATTGTGCGGCACGGATCAAAAGCTGTGGGCGGCGCAGTGCGGTCAACATGCTCATTACATCTTGCATTTTCCGAATTCCCTTGTCCCTCGTTTTCCTTATGGGTCCGATCTATTGCACAACCTTGGCGGGTGTTGCGCTCTTTCCGAAACCATCGTCCGGCTGTTTCACTACTGTTTATCATTTAAAAACAATGGTGAACGGGTGGGTGCTCCATTAACGCTAGAGTAATAGAATCGCCCATAGGTTGTTGGTTAATGAATAGGTAACTGAAACTGCCCTGATGATTTCGAGGACAGATCAACATGGAAAATCAAGTTGCGGAGACACTGCCCATCTGGGTTCCGGACAGCGTTCAACGCTATCTGGCACATACCGAAGCCGGGCAACCGATCCGCGATCTCGCCCGGAGCGCCCGTTGCCATGCGTCCACCGTTCTGCGGCAGATCCGCAAGGTGGAGACACGACGTGACGATCCCCTGGTCGATGCGGCGTTGGCGATGCTGGCAGACATCCATTTTTCCATACCCCGATCCCACGCATCAGACGTTGGCGGCCCGGGTAAAGCGATAGAGGACAACAGATCTATGAACCACAGTGCAAAATTGTCAGTACCAGCGCCCGATGCCGCCACTCTGGAAAGCGAGGCGCGCCGTGTTCTACGACGGTTGTGCGAATCCGGCGCTGTGCTCGCGGTTGCAGAGAACATGGAAAAGGCGGTGATCGTGCGCGATGGAGAGGGCACGACGAGCACCCGGACTGCGGTGGTGGACTGTGCCATCGCGCAGGCGATGGCGCTGAAAGACTGGATCGCTTGTGCAAATCCGGGCCGGATCAGCCGGTATCGCATCACAGCGGCGGGCCGCGCCGCTTTGGGGCAATTGCTGGCCGACCAGGAGAACCGCGCCCGCAAGGAAAAGGAGCATGGGTTCGCCGAGGCCCAGGCTCCGTTCATCGTCACCGGCGAACCGGGTTCGCCGGCGACCGGTGACCGGGCCGCGCCGCCACGGCGGACCCGCTACAACCTATCGGAAAGCCCGTTGATCGCGTTGGCACGGCGCAAGGATCGGGACGGAAAGCCGTTTCTCGAAGACGCGCTGGTGCGCGTGGGCGAACGATTGCGCGAGGATTTCGAACTGGCCCAGATGGGACCACGGGTTGCGCAGAACTGGGACCATTTCCTGACAGGTGGCGGACGCGGTGGGTTTGGTGCGGGCCCAGATGCCGGCACACGCCCTTCCGAAGCCCGTGACCGCGTGGCGCAGGCGCTGTCCAATCTTGGCCCCGGCCTCAGCGATGTGGCACTGCGTTGCTGCTGCTATCTGGAGGGGCTCGAAACTGCGGAAAAGAAAATGGGCTGGTCGGCGCGGTCGGGCAAGATCGTCCTGCGGATCGCATTGCAACGATTGAAACAGCATTACGACGGTCTGAACGAACCGGACCGCATGATCGGGTGACGCGCGGCGGTGGCCGGTTCGGCCTGATCACCCGGAGCGAGAGCATAAGGCTACAGGCGGTCTCGCTCAGAGCTTGCTGTCGGCTTCCTCGACCAGATCTTCGGCCGCATTGAACGCATCTTCGCCGGCCTTATGCTCGGCAGCGACGGTGTTGATCAACGCATTCATTTTTCCCTGTTCATTATGCGCCGCGATCAATTTGGCCTGCTTCTTCTTTGCGGCCTGCAATTCCTTGTTGATGCCTTCGAGGTTCTTCAGATGTTCAGCCGCCTTCTTCAGACAGGCCTTGGCGCTCTGAACATCTTTCTCCAGATTGTTCTTGGCGGGATTTGCGGTGGGAATTGTTTCGAACTTCTCCTTGGCGCAGAGCATTTTGGCATGCGTCGTAAATTTCGTGATATTGCGCCCCAGACGTTTTGCCTTGGTATCGGTTTGCCCGCGCTTGGCGTTTTCGAGCAGCATGTCGGGAAGTTCGTCGCCTTTGCCTTCTTTCAGCGCCTTGGTGACAATCAGGTCTCTCGATTTCTTGAGATTCGCGCCGAAAAAGGCCTCCTTGGCTTTCAGCGTTCCGAATGCACTTTTGGACAGGGTGAGTTCAGCGAGGACTGACGATGACTTGTCGAGCCATTTCTTGACTGTCTGGTTGTCTTTTTCGGATTCGCCGGCTTTTTTCATTTCCTTTTCAAACCCGTCTCGTGCGCGCTTGAATTCCTGAAACCGCTTCTTCGCGTTGTTGCTCAGGTCTTCGAGGGATTTGACGAGGTTTTGTTGTTCGGCGAGCGACGCTTCCCATTCCCCGAGAGCTTTCTTGAAATCCTTGTCATCAAAAAAGTCCTTCCATTTCTTGCCGGTGATCCCCTTCTTGATCGCCGCCGGGATCGTCTCCGACAGCTTGTCTTCCAGGTCATAGGCCATTTTGCGATTGGCCTTCATCTTGGCCTTGATCGCCGTCGCATCGGTTAAAGGACAGACCTTTGCAACGTCCTTTTCCATCGCGATGCACTTCTTCTCAAAGAGCTTCGCCTTCAGTTCCCATGCTTCAATATTCGGCACACCAACACCTCGCTATCAGTTCGCGCTGCCGCGGCAACCGTGGCAGCAAGGAAAAATCCAACTATCGAATCAGTATCGCGGCAGAGCGTCGCTCAAAGCAAGGATTTGGTTCACATAACGAAACACGTTTGCAAGGCTATGATGCATACCGCCCATGTGATGCTGGCAGTTCTCATGACGCGGCGTTATGATATTATCTGAGCCAATCAATCCAGCAAACCGGAAGTGACATGACGCGAGACCTGAAGATTCCCGAGCAGCGCCACCCGGAAAAGGCGCATCGACCTGACAACGCCCAGCCGAAAAAGCCGGCATGGATTCGCGTCAAGGCGCCGGGCGGCAAGGGATATGCCGATACCCGCAAGATCATGCGCGACAATAATCTGGTCACCGTCTGCGAAGAGGCGGGCTGTCCAAATGTCGGCGAATGCTGGAGCCAGGGCCACGCGACCATGATGATCATGGGCGAAATATGCACGCGCGGCTGTACGTTTTGCAATATTGCCACCGGTCGTCCGGACACACTGGATGCGTTCGAGCCGGGACGGGTGGCCCATGCGGTTGAAAAGCTGGGGCTGAACCACGTGGTAATCACGTCGGTGGATCGTGACGATCTGAAAGATGGTGGCGCGGATCATTTCGCCCAGACCATCCGTGCGATTCGCCATCGCAGCCCGAAAACCACGATCGAGATCCTGACACCGGACTTTTTGAAATGCGATCCTTCTGTTCTTGAGGTCGTGGTCGAGGCCCGGCCCGATGTATTTAACCACAATCTGGAAACAGTACCCGGGCTCTATCCGTCGGTGCGCCCTGGCGCGCGCTACTTTCATTCGCTCCGCTTGCTTCAGCGGGTCAAGGAGCTCGATCCCGGCGTCTTTACGAAATCCGGCATCATGGTAGGGCTTGGCGAAGACAGCCAGGCGGTGAAACAGGTGATGGATGACATGCGCGCGGCGGATGTGGATTTCCTGACCATCGGGCAGTACCTGCAACCAACGCCAAAGCACCATCGGGTTGATCGTTTCGTGACGCCCGAAGAATTTAAGACCTATGAAAAGGCGGCCTTTGGTAAGGGGTTCCTGATGGTTTCGGCGACTCCGCTGACGCGCTCGTCCTATCACGCCGGGGATGATTTCGCCCGTTTGCGCGACGCGCGGCAGGCAAAGCTGGGGCTTGTCTGAGCCGGCACCATTGGCGCAAGGCCTCAATCGGTACCAGGCAAGGCCTTGAGATAGGCCGCAATCGCGTTGCGGTCTTCGGCGCTCAGATGCGCGATGCTCTGGACGACCTTCGTCATCTGGCCACCGGCGCTGTCGTAATCCGGGGTAAAGCCGGTCTCCAGGTAATAGGCGATGTCGCTCGCGCTCCATTTCAGCGATTGCGGATCTATCGCCGGAATCTTGCCCTTGCCTGACGGATTGGGTGCGCCCTGCATCCAACGGCTGCGGTCGAGCCCCCCGGTCACATCGCGCGGTGAGTGACACTCGCCGCAATGTCCGAGTGCTTCGACGAGATAGCGGCCACGTTCGATCTCGGGGTCTGATGGGGCGGTCAGAATCCAGGCCGAGGTCAGGTTGAGCTGCTTCCACAGGCCAAGACCACGGCGGATGTTGAACGGAAAGCTCAACTCATGCGCAAGGCTTGGCCGCTCGGACACCGGTAGCGTGTCGAGGAATGATTTGAGATCGGCGACGTCCTGAAGCGTCATTCGAATGTAGGTCGTATAGGGCAGAGACGGGTACAGATGCGTGCGCTCTGGTGACACGCCAGCCTTCAGCGCGTTGGCCAGATCCAGTGCGTTCCAGCCTTCGAGCCCGGCTGGACCGGGAGAGATATTGGGCGCGATGAACGTGCCGAACGGGCTTACGATCCGGTAGCCGCCTGACAGGATCAGTTTGTCTTCACCCTTGGCGTCGGGATCCGCGTGGCAGGAGGCACAGCCACCGGCCCAAAACACCGTTTCCCCATTGACCGGGTCTCCGGTGAGTCCCGCCATCGCGTCATCCGCAAGGGGCATCGGACGGCTCAACACCCACAGGGCGATTGCAACGAGGCCCGCCAACAGCAGGCAACCAATGAGGAATTTTCGCATCCTTGCCTCGTTTGCCGGGGGCGCGACAGGTGCCCCCGGTTCAATTCACTTGAAACAGGTCAGTCGTCGGCCTTGCGATAGTCCTCGTGACAACCGCCGCAGGCCTTGCCAACGGGGCCGATTGCCCCGCGCAGGGCGTCAAGACCTTCGCCAGCCGCAGCCTGCATTGCCGTCGTGGATTCTACCAGCGCCATCGAAGCATCGCCGATCTTGCTGTCCGCGGCCCAGATTGCCGGGAGCGCCTCGGTCACGTCATCGCCCAGTGCAGCATTGTCAGAACCCGGAGGCCACATGCGGGACTGGTCGAACTTTGCCAAAGCCGCAAGATTGGTTGCGGCGGCGGTGGCGGCTTCGGCGTTGTATTCGATGTCGCCCTTGGCCATGCCACCCAGCAGGCCGATGTTGAATGCCTGAAGCGACATCAACGATTGCCGCGCCTTGACTGCTGACAATGTTGCCTTGTCCGCGTGCGAGTCGCTGATCGCGGCCGTGCCGATCACGCCGGCAGCAAGGATGCCGGCAATCAAAGTAGGTACATATTTCATTCAGATTCTCCCAGATAACCCTGTCGAGTAGGCCGAGTATACATGTGATATTTTGTAGATATACTGTCAAATAATGCAAAGGGACTCGTTATTCTTGCACAGCTCCAACTGGGATAACCTGCGCTACGTGCTGGCGGTGGCGGACATGGGCACTGTCAGCGCAGCGGCGCGGGCCTTGGGTGTCAACCACGCAACCGTCCTGCGACGCGTGGCGGCGTTTGAAGCCGACCATGGCGGCGCCGTGTTCGAGCGTACCGCAACGGGGTATCAGGTCTTGCCCGAGCGAGCGCGGGTGATTGATGCGGCGCGCGAGGTCGAAAACGGCATACTTTCTGTCGAGCGGCTGATGCATGGAACCGTGGCACCGTTGCGTGGAGAAGTTCGTGTTTCATCAACGGATTCGATTTGCCAGGTTCTGTTGCCGCCGTTGGTCGCGCAGCTTCACGCGGAATCAACAGAATTGCAGATCAACCTGCTGAGCACCAACACCCATGCAGATTTCGCCCGCATGCAGGCCGACATCTCCGTGCGCCCGGCGCTGGCCCTGCCGGATGAGATGACCGGGGACAGCCGTGCAACGCTTGCCTTTCGCGCCTATCACACGCCGGGTGCCAGCGATTGCTGGCTCAGCCTGTCGGGTGCGTTGGCGAGATCGATTCCTGCGAAGTGGATGGAAACACATATTCCGGCGGACAGGATCGCCACCGGCAGCGACAGCTTCCTCGTCCTGCGCGAACTTGCAAAGCTGGGTTTGGGGACGGCGATTCTGCCGGTTTTCGTGGGTGAGACAACGCCAGGATTGGTGCGTCATCCGGGTGCGATGCCGATGTTATCGGTGCCGATCTGGGTCGGCACCCATTCTGATCTGCGCGATGTGCCACGCATCCGCATCGTACGAGAGCGGATCCTGACCTACCTTGCCGAGCGGGCTCCGACATTGGATGGAACCACCGGAATCCGGGGCATTGACTAGGTAAATCGCACTTTGCCGATATGCGGCAGGTTGCGATTGCGTTGGGCAAAGTCGATTCCATATCCCACCACGAATTCGTCCGGTATCTCGAATCCAATCCAGTCGGCCCGAAAATCGACCTCTCGCCGGCTGGGTTTGTCCAGCAACGCGATGGATTTCAGGCGGGCGGGTTGGCGGCTGGAAAGCAGACCAACGACGTGATTCAGCGTGTGCCCAGTGTCAACGATGTCTTCAACGACAAGCACGTCTCGGCCTTCAATTGCGCCTCGCAAGTCTTTGAGAATGCGCACTTCCCTGCTGCTTTCGGTACTGTCGCCATAAGACGACGCTTCGAGGAAATCGACCTCGATCGGCAGATCCAGTTCGCGCACCAGATCTGCGATAAAGACAAAACTGCCGCGTAACAGCCCCACTACGACGAGTTTGTCGGTTCCGTCAAACTCCGCGTGAATACTGCGGCATAGCTCTTCTATCCGCGCGGCAATCGCCTTGGCGGAAATCAGTTCGTCGATGACATATGGCCGCTCTGGCATGGTCCCCCCTTGATCTTTTGACCCAACCATACGACATGACGCGCCACTGTCATCCATGAACTGCCGGGCCCGAACACATGCCAACCCATTCGGAAAACCGACCCATGCCATACTCGGCCCAGCAGATGTATGATCTGGTGGCGGACGTCGGATCCTACCCGCAATTTCTGCCGTGGTGCGCCGCAGCGCGGGTGCGCAGCGTGACACCAAAGGGTGACGCAGAGGTGATGGAAGCGGATCTGGTGATCAGCTTCAAGGTCTTTCGCGAACGGTTTGGCAGCCGGGTCACGCTCTGGCCGGAACAGAAGAAGATCGACACCGAGTATATTGACGGGCCTTTCAAGTTCATGAAATCGAACTGGTCGTTTACCGATACGGCAACGGGTTGCGACGTGGCCTTTCACGTGGACTTCGAGTTCAAGAATGCGATCCTGCAAAAGGTGATCGGCCTTGTCTTCAATGAGGCGATGCAGCGGATCGTGCGGGCGTTCGAAACCCGCGCCGCCGCGCTCTATGGCACCGGCGCTTGACGCAAACCCTCTGGATGCGCACTCTCGTGCCATGCGGTTTCTATTCATCGTCCCGTTGCTCTGGCTCGCCGTTCCTGCACAGGCGGAAACCGGCTGCGAGGACGTCTGGTTCACCCGAAATCTGATCATGGATCGCGCCGGTTATTGTTTCGACAGCGCTTTGGGGCAGGCGCTGTTTGACAATTCCGACTGCATTGGCAAGCAGGTGCAGCCCGATCCCTACTACCGGCCTGTCATCAATGAGATCCTGCGCCTTGAGGTGGAGCATGCCTGCCGCATCGATACAAATCGCCAGTGGTTGGACATGGACGATATCAATTTTCGCCGGGTGCTGACGGATTTTCCGGTCCGCGATGAATTCGAAGGGGGGTGCCTGGGTTGGACCGGACCGCAGACCCCGCTTTACGACGGGCATCACGAGCCATTTCGCGCGATCGGGCAGGTTGGCCCCGGAGACTACGTGCATTTTGCCCATTACGCCGTTCAGGGTGCCGGAGAGGCCGGGTGGCGCTATGTCACGGTGCATGCGCCGGTCTGGGGCCCGTTCAAGAGCGCGGGGTGGATGTATTGGCCCGGCGAAGAACCATGCGCAGACTACGCCGGCTGAGACTTCTTGCTTTACGGACCGGGCGAAAGAGGTAACGTGACGGGATGACTGACACGCTGACATCACGCCTTGCCGCCTTTGCCGCAGGCCCCATTTCTGCAAGTTCCATCGCTCAGCGAGTGACGTGCCTCTCGGCGCTCGACTGGTTGGCCGTCGGTCGTGCGGGGGCCGGGGAACCGGTGTCACGCATTGTGCGCGAGATGGCACAGGATGAAGGCGGAGCAGGGCAGGCACATGTGTTCGGAGGGACGGCAGCGCTGCCCGCGCGTGCCGCCGCACTGGTCAATGGCACGATCTCACATGCGCTCGACTATGACGACACCCACTTCGCCCATATCGGACATCCTTCGGTGGCGGTGTTCCCGGCAGTTCTGGCGCTCGCGGAAGAGCGGCTTTGCCCGACGGTCGACATACTTGAGTCCGCCTTGGTCGGGATGGAAGGCTCGATCCGCATGGGGCTGTGGCTGGGGCGGGCGCATTACCAGTCCGGCTTTCACCAGACCGCTACGGCGGGTGCGCTCGGTGCGGGGCTGGCCGCCGGTCGGATTCTCGGGCTGTCGGCAGACGACATGGCGCAAGTGCTTGGCCTGATCTCAACGCGCGCGGCCGGTCTCAAGGCGCAATTCGGCACGATGGGCAAACCCTATAACGCAGGCCTTGCGGCCAGCACCGGGGTCGAGGCGGCACTGTTGGTGGCGCGGGGGTTCCGCTCAAACCCCGACGCGCTCACCGGGCCGTTCGGTTTTGGTGCGACCCATGATGGCGAAGCGAACGAGGCCGCGGCGCTCGACGGTCTGGGAGAGTGTTGGCTGTTTGAAACCGTAAGCCACAAATTCCATGCCTGTTGCCACGGGCTGCACGCAGCACTGGAGGCCGCGCGTATCCTGGATATCGCGGCGCCGGAAATAGCAAAGATGACCGTGCGGACCCATCCGCGTTGGATGAGCGTTTGCAATCAGCCAGCGCCGACCACCGGTCTTGGGGCGAAGTTCAGCTATGCGACCGTGCTGGCCATGCGGGCGGTCGGTTACGACACGGCGCGGCTTGAGAGCTTTTCCGACAGGGTTTGCACGGATCCTCGCATCACCGCTTTGCGTACCCGGATCACCGTGAAAGCCGATGAGAGCCTGAACGAGACACAGGCCGTGCTATCCGTTCTGCGCAAGGTCGGTGTGTGGAGTGAAGCCACCCATGATCTGCAAGCGCCACTTGATCTTGCAGAGCGGCAAGACCGCGTCCGTCGCAAGGCCGTTGGACTGATTGGTGCCGATCTGGAGAGTCTTGCCTGGTCGATACTGAAGGGCGAGGGCCGCCCACAGGGGTTTGCCGGCCTCGTGAGTGCTTGATGACGAGACAAAACCCACAGCCATCAGAACGGGCCGGTCAGGTCATAGACGCACACGCCATGGGCGTTGCGATAAAGACCGGCGTTTCGGTTTCCTTGTCGGACCGCAGCGGGGGTGATCAGTACCACAGCGCCCCGGTGAGGGCGCGTCCGAATCTTTGCGAATTCAGGCGAAAAGTTTACGCGTGCGACGGGAACAAATCAGCTCTGCGAAAGCGCGCGGGCCAGAAGGGTCAGCGCATGATCGCACGCTGATCTGCGCACCCGCGCACGGCCCAACGCGCCGAAGTCGATGGTTTCGGTCGTTGTCATCCGGCCTGTCATCGCCAGCCCAAAGCACACCCGTCCTTCGGGTTTGAATTCTGAGCCGCCGGGGCCGGCGATTCCAGTGATCGACACGGCCAACGCCACCTGCGCCTGGGCGAGAGCGCCGTCGGCCATTTCGTGCGCGACCTCTTCGGAGACGGCACCAACCCGGTCCAGAGTTTCCGCGCTGACGCCCAGCATCTGGCTCTTGGCGTCGTTGGAGTAAGTAACGAAACCTCGGTCCACAACGTCGGACGAACCTGCAATATCGGTAAGAGCGACGGCCACCATACCACCGGTACAGCTTTCGGCGGTGGCGATCCGTATCTGCGCGTCGCGGGCGCGGGCGAGCAGGGCGGCGACGTCTACCATCCCAGCACCCCATGCCACACTCCGGCGAGCAGGATCACGCCAAGGGCCGCAAACACCCCGGCAATCACGTCATCAAGCATCACGCCGAGCGGATCGCCGCGCCGGTCGGCCCAGCCGACAAGCCAGGGTTTGCTGATATCGAAGAGGCGGAACAACAGAAACGCCGCGATCCAGCCCGGCCACATCCGGGTGATGTCAATATCCATCGACCAGGCCGTGTAGCTGAGCGGCGCAAGGGCGATCAATTGACCTGCCACCTCGTCGATGACGATTTCCGACGGATCGTGATCATCACTGTCCCGCGTCACCAGTCGCGTGGCCCAGAGACCTTTGAAAAACGTTGCAGCAATGGCCAGCGCGAACAGCGGAAACCCCCCGATCAGATGGACAAGCCAGCCCAGCGGCAGCGCCACCAGCGATCCCCATGTTCCCGGCGCCGGACGCAGATGGCCGACACCACAGACGGTGGCGATCAGGTGCGCCAGACGGTTCATGCCGACACCAGCGTTGCGGTGGCGATCGACGCTATGCCTTCACCGCGCCCGGTAAAGCCCAGCCGCTCCGAGGTTGTCGCCTTGACCGAGACGCGCGCCACGTCCAGCCCGATGATCTCGGCAAGGCGCGCGCGCATCGACGCCGCATGTGGTCCGACCTTGGGGGCTTCGCAAATCAGCGTGACGTCGACATTGCTGATGGACAGTCCCATTTCGGTGGCCAGATCTACCGCATGGCGCAGAAAGATGTCGCTTGCGGCACCTTTCCACCTGTCATCTCTGGGCGGAAAATGCTGGCCGATATCGCCGCGCGCCAAGGCGCCATAGATCGCATCCGTCAGCGCGTGCATGCCGACATCCGCATCGGAATGACCTTGCAACGCGCGGTCAAACGGAATGTCGATGCCGCAGAGCGTGACCTTGCTGCCAGGTTCAAACCTGTGCACGTCAAATCCGTTTCCCAGCCTGATATCCATCCTACGCCTCTACAATTCCGTGCTGCCTCCGGACGAACACCGGGCAGATCCTGCGTTTCGTGTTTAGGCTGTGGGTTAGTCAGTGGCAATCACCCCGACCTGCTTGCCCAATAATTGTGCATCTGCATTTTCTGACGGCAGATAAGGCCTGCTGAACATTGTATGCGAGTGGTGTTTTCTCTAGACGAGAGGCGACTGCACAAGGATTGGGCATTTGACCCCACGACTGAACACGGCCGTATTGACCCCGCCGGTGATATTGGCGCCGATGGCCGGAATCACTGACCGGCCGTTTCGCGATCTGGTCCAGAGCTTTGGCGCCTGCCTTGTGGTCAGTGAAATGGTCGCCAGCCAGGAAATGGTCCAGGCCAAACCCGGCGTCCGCGAGCGCGCCGAACTGAGCGCTGACGTCGCCAATACCGCAGTGCAGCTTGCCGGGCGCGAGGCCCATTGGATGGCCGAGGCTGCGCGTCAGGTTGCCGACCGCGGTGCCGCGATCATCGACATCAACATGGGGTGCCCGGCCAAGAAGGTCACCAACGGCTACGCCGGCTCTGCCCTGTTGAAAACCCCCGATCATGCCTTGCGCCTGATCGAGGCGGTCGTCGGCGCGGTGGACGTGCCGGTGACGCTCAAGACCCGGCTGGGGTGGGACAGCGATTGCCTGAATGCGCCCGACGTCGCACGCCGCGCCGAGGCAGCCGGGGTGCAGATGATCACGATCCACGGGCGCACGCGCGCTCAGTTCTACAAGGGCCGCGCCGATTGGGAGGCAATTGCACGCGTCAAGCAGCAGGTCGATATTCCGGTGATCGCGAATGGGGACATCACCGACACGACCACCGCACAGAGCGCGCTGGCGCAGTCCGCCGCGGATGGCGTGATGATCGGACGCGGAGCGCAGGGCAAGCCGTGGCTCTTGGCGCGGGTTGCGCATGACCTTTGGGATACGCCTGCACCCGTTGTGCCAGAAGGCGGCGCGCTGGTGGCTCTGGTCTGCGGGCACTATGAGGCAATGCTGTCATTCTATGGTGTCGATCTTGGCCTGCGCGTCGCCCGCAAGCACCTGGGTTGGTACATGGATACCGTCGGCACGCCGGCTGGAATGCGCCGTATGATCCTGACTTCGAAAGATCCGAACGAGGCGCTGCGGCACTTGACCGACGCCCTTTCCCGAAAGCCAGAGGGTGCCGCGGCATGATCTCTGACGCGAATATCTGGGCCTCCTTGCCGATCCCCGCATTTCTGATCAATGTCGAAGACAGGATCATCGATGTGAATTCGGCCGGTGAGGGTTTTTTGAATCTTTCGGCCAAAGCCGTTCTCGGAACCCCGGTCTGGGACCAGGTGGCAATCGACGCGCCGATCGAAGACGCCTTTGCACGTGCCCGCAAGAATGGCACACCCCTGTTCGTCAATGATATCGACGTCGGATCGGTCAGCCGCGCGCCGCTGCAATGCGCGTTGCAGATTGCGCCGCTGATTGCCGAGCCCACTACGATGATCATGATGATCTCGCCGCGTGAACTGGCCGGGCGCATGACGCAGAGCCACTCGGTGAAATCGGCGGCGCAATCGGCAATCGGCATGGCCGAAATGCTGGCGCACGAAATCAAGAACCCTTTGGCAGGGATTACCGGGGCTGCCCAGCTTCTGAGCATGAACTTGCCGCCGGAAGAACTCGAACTTACGGATCTTATTGTCGCAGAAGGCCGCCGGATCGTAAAGTTGCTTGAGCAAGTGGAGCAGTTTGGAAACCTGTCGTCTCCTGAATTTCGTGCGGTGAACATACACGATGTTCTGGACCGTGCCCGCCGCTCGGCTTTGCTTGGCTTTGGCGCGCATATGCGGATCATCGAGGATTACGATCCGTCGCTGCCGATGGCTTATTGTGACCCGGATCAATTGTTGCAGGTCATCCTGAATCTGCTGAAAAACGCATCCGAAGTGGCCGACCCAACCGGCGGCACGATCCGCATCCACAGCTACTTTGAACATTCCTTCCGACTTCGCCGCGCAGATGGCAGCGGACAGTCCTTGCCGCTGCAGGTCGAGATCATCGACGATGGTCCTGGCCTGCCAGCGGATATCCGTGCCGATGTGTTCGATCCGTTTGTATCGGGGCGCGAAAACGGCACCGGGCTTGGGCTGGCGCTGGTGAGCAAGATCATTTCCGAGCATGGCGGCTGGATCTCGGTCACCTCGGTGCCCGGGCGAACGGTTTTCCGCCTGTCACTGCCGCGAGTGCCCCGCAACCTTGATAACGAGGAGACTTCCTGATGGACGGCACGGTACTCGTCGCTGATGACGACCGCACGATCCGCACGGTTCTGACCCAGGCCCTGACCCGCGCAGGGTGCAAGGTACACGCCACGAGTTCGCTGACGACGCTGATGCGTTGGGTGAGCGAAGGCAAAGGGGACGTCGTGATAAGCGACGTGATGATGCCCGATGGCAACGGGCTCGAAATGCTGCCCAAGATTGCAGAGGATCGGCCGGGGCTTCCGGTGATCGTGATTTCGGCGCAGAACACGATCATGACGGCGATCCAGGCCGCCGAGGCCGAGGCCTATGACTATCTGCCCAAACCCTTCGATCTGCCCGACCTGATGAAGCGAACGTCACGCGCGCTCGAACTCAGGCGGCGCGCACCCGGAGGCACCGCCGCCCGGAGTGTGGATGAGCGCCCCGAGGACCTGCCGCTGGTCGGACGGACGCCGATCATGCAGGCACTCTATGGGTTGGTGGCCAAGGTGATGAACACCGATCTGCCGGTGCTGATCTCGGGTGAAAGCGGCACCGGGAAATCCCTGATTGCGCGTGCCATACATGACTTCTCCGATCGTCGGACCCTGCCATTCGTCTCGGTGACCAGCGCCGATCTGCAGGAACTCGCAGGGCCTGCGCGGGTGTTGGCACGGGTCAAGGGCGGGACGGTTCTGATAGACGAGGTCGCCGATGTCGATGACGAGATTCAGGCCCGCATCGTCCGCATGATCGACGCGCCGGGTGATCACGTTCCGCGATTCATGGCGACCGGGCAGGGCGATCTGGCCGATGCCATGGAAAAGGGCAGGCTACGCAAGGATCTCTATTATCGCCTCAGTGGCGCAACGCTGTATGTGCCCGCCCTGCGCGAGCGCGTCGATGATATCGCGCTGCTGTCCGAACATTTCCTGACCCGCGCTGAGCGCGAGGGGTCCGCCAAACGCTGGCTCAGTGAAGCGGCGCAGGAACTGTTTCGCGTCTATAGCTGGCCCGGCAATGTCAGGCAGCTTGAAAACACGATTCGCCGCCTGGCCCTCACCAGTCGCGCCGATGAAATCACCCGTGCCGAAGTTGAGGCGGTGCTGGGCAACCAGCCCGAGATGGAGCCGGTCCTTGGACAGGGGAGTGCGGAGAAACTCTCCGCGTCGGTCGAGCGGCATCTGCGCCGCTACTTTGACCTGCATGGTAATATGCTGCCACCGCCGGGGCTCTACGCGCGGATCCTGAAGGAAATGGAAATCCCATTGATCAAGATCGCTCTTGAGGCGACAGGCGGAAATCAGGCCAAATGTGCCGATCTGCTGGGTATCAACCGCAATACTTTGCGCAAGAAGATCACGGATCTCGATATAGAGGTGACACGGCGACGCAAATTGATGTAAAACCGCCACATAAGCGTGGCAGACCGGTGTCATCGACAAATTGCACCGGGACAAGACCACGAAATATTGCGGTAAGCCGCGCGAGCGGCACATCAGAATGAGGACGACACGTGACAACCCGGTCACAGAACAGGCCGTTCATGACCTTCAACCGATGGCGCAAGACCAGACGGGCCAAGAATGTGGGCACGCTGGGTCTGGTGCTGTTGGGGCCGGCGCTTGCCTTGGCGACCTTCATGGTTCTTGGACCGTTCGACCAACATGCCTCGTCTCCGTCGCTGCGCTTTATCCTACTGGCGGATCTTGTCTATATTCTGGTCGTGGCCACGCTTGTTCTCGGGCAGGTGACACGGCTGATTGCCGCGCGGCGGGCCAGATCGGCGGGTTCGCGCCTGCACCTGCGGCTGACGGCGGTTTTTGCGCTGCTTGCCCTGATCCCCACCGTGATTGTCGCGGTGTTTGCCGGGCTGACGGTCAATATCGGGCTTGAGGGCTGGTTTTCCGAACGGGTCCGTCAGGTGGTCGGCTCGTCGCTGTCGGCGGCCGAAGCCTATGAACAGGAACACCGGGAAAACCTGGCGCAGGACGCGCGAGCGCTGGCGCGATTCCTAGCCACGACCCGCCGGGTCAATGTCTTTGTCAACGATGCCGAATTGCGCCAGTACCTCGGACAGGGTCAGGCGCAGATCCAACGCGGGTTGCGCGAAGCCTATATCATCGACGGCACGGGCGAGATCCGGGCGCGGGGCGAAGGCTCCTACCTCTTCGATTTTGAACGGCCAACCCGGCAACAGCTGACCGAGGTAAAAGAAGACAACCTCGTGATCATTCAGGATTGGGACAACAACGAGTTTCGAGCGCTGTTGCCGTTGGAAACATTCGTCGACCGCTTCCTCTATGTCAGCCGTGAGGTGGATGGCGACATTCTGAGCCTGCTGGACGAGACCAAGGAAACCGTCGTTCTCTATCAGCAACTTGAGAATGAACGTGGCCGGGTGCTGTTTGAATTCGGGCTGCTGTATCTGGGCTTTGCGCTCATCCTCGTTCTGGCTGCGATCTGGTCTGGCCTTTGGTTTGCCGAACGATTGAGCCGACCGGTCGGACGCCTGACGACCGCGGCGCAAAAGGTCGGATCCGGCGATCTGGATGTTCAGGTGGACGAAGAGCCGGGCGATGACGAGATTGCCTTGCTTGGCCGGTATTTCAACCAGATGACCTATCAGCTCAAAGGGCAACGGGAACGCCTGCTGGATAACACGCGCCAGATCGAACGTCGCCGCCGGATGTTTGATTCGGTCCTGACCTCGGTGACTTCAGGAGTTGTCGGGCTGGATTCCAACGGCAAGGTAACTTTGGTCAACCGGTCTGCGGAACGCTTGCTGGACTGGACGGGACATGAGCAGGATCTCGCCCTGACCGTTGCGGTCCCGGAATTCGGCGCATTGTTTGAAAGTCTGCGAACCGGGTCCGGCGAGGTCGCACAAAGCGAGATCAAGGTGTCGCGGCAAGGACGGATGGAAAACCTGCTCGTGCGGATGTCGACCCGGCGCGAGGCGGATGGCAGTCTCGAAGGGTTCGTGGTCGCCTTTGATGATGTCACCGATCTGGTCAGTGCCCAGAGAATGGCGGCATGGGGCGATGTCGCCCGCCGAATTGCGCATGAGATCAAGAACCCGCTGACCCCGATCCAGCTGAGTGCGGAACGCATCAAGCGCAAGTTCGGCCCCGTCGTCGGCGAGGACTGCGACAAGCTCGAGGCGATGACCGATGTGATCGTGCGCCAGACCAACGACCTGCGCCGGATCGTGGATGAGTTCAGCAAGTTCGCGCGGATGCCCGAACCCGACAGGCGCAACGAGGATTTGGTTGCGCTGGTGCGCGATGCGGTCCTGTTGCAGCAGACCGGGCAACCTGATGTGAAAATCAGCGCAGCTTTGCCCGACGGCGCGGTTTCGGCAGAGCTGGACGCGACAATGATGTCGCAGGCGTTGACAAACCTTATCAAGAATGCCGGTGAGGCGATTGAAACCCTTAAGAAAAATAGGCCTCCGGATGATCTCGCTCCAGAGATACGGGTTTCACTTGCGACGTCCGGACAGGGTTGTTTGATCACCATTGCGGACAACGGGATCGGTCTGCCGGAAGATCGCGCCCGGCTGTTTGAACCCTATGTCACGACCCGCGACGAGGGCACCGGATTGGGATTGCCCATCGTGAAGAAGATTATCGAAGAGCATGGGGGCACGCTGTCCCTCGAGGATGCGCCGGTATTTGACGGACAGTCCCATTATGGCGCAATGGCTGTGATCCGGCTGGCCACCTTAAATGTAACTGAACCAAACGCCGCCGAGGCAGGCGAGGCAGCGGCAGAAAGAGCAGGAGCGATATGAGTGATATTCTGATCGTCGATGACGAACGCGATATTCGGGAACTTGTGGGTGATATCCTCGAAGATGAAGGATTCGCGACCCGGCTGGCTGGCAATTCGGACGATTGCATGTCGGCCATCAACACCGAGCCACCGGCGCTTTTGATCCTGGATATCTGGCTGAAAGACAGCAGAATGGACGGAATTGACATTCTGAAGGCGGTGAAACGCGACAATCCGGATGTGCCGGTGGTGATCATTTCGGGACATGGCAATATCGAAATCGCCGTCGCCGCGATCAAGCAGGGCGCTTACGATTTCATTGAAAAGCCTTTCAACATTGATCAGTTGCTGGTGGTGATCCGCCGCGCGATGGAGGCGTCGCGTCTGCGCCGTGAAAACAGCGCGCTCAAGCATCGCGATGGGGCAGCGGCAGAGATGATCGGCACCAGTTCCGCCTTTCGCACGCTGCTCAGCAATCTGGACAAGGTCACCAAGTCCAATGGTCGTGTGATGCTGACCGGACCCGCCGGGTCCGGCAAGGAGATCGCTGCCCGCTACATTCACGCGCATTCGAACCGGGCCAGCGCACCATTCGTCACCGTCAATTGCGCCAGCATCGAGCCGGAACGGATGGAAGAGGTACTGTTCGGCCGCGAGAGTGCCGAGCGCGGTGTCGAACCCGGCCTGCTTGAACAAGCCCATGGCGGTGTCGTCTATTTTGACGAGGTCGCCGATATGCCGATAGGAACACAGTCCAAAATCCTGCGAGTTCTGGTTGATCAACAGTTCCAACGGGTTGGCGGCAACGACAAGGTGCGGGTCGATCTGCGGGTGATTTCCAGCACGAACAGAAATCTGGAGGAGGAAATTCGGGCGGAGCGCTTCCGCCAGGAGCTGTTTCACCGGTTGAATGTCGTGCCGATCGCAGTGCCCTCTCTGGAGGAGCGGCGCGAGGATGTGCCCGTTCTGGCCGACTATTTCATCGATGTTTGCCACAAGAACCAGGGCCTGCCACATCGGACGATCTCGGACGAAGCGATTGCGTTGATGCAGACGATGGTCTGGCCCGGGAATGTGCGCCAATTAAAAAACCTGATCGAACGGGTCTTGATCCTGGGCGAGGGCAATGGCCCGATCGAAGCGCGCGAATTGCCCGGGGATGAAGTGTCGTCAGCCGAGGAAGGCCGGGTGGTCTTGTCCGGTGCGCTCGCAACACTGCCACTGCGCGAGGCGCGCGAGGCGTTTGAGCGGGAGTACCTGCTGACGCAGATCAACCGGTTTGGCGGCAATATCAGCCGCACGGCGTCCTTTGTCGGGATGGAGCGCAGCGCACTTCACCGCAAGCTGAAATCGCTGGGCGTTGTGACGTCCAGCAAATCGGGCGCGCGGGTTGCGCATGTGGAACAGGAAACCGCCGAAGCGGCGGAGTAGGGCGCCGGAACACCGCGGGCGGTTCGCGACGGCCGCCCGTCAGAGCGCAGTCCAGATGGCCAGCGCGCCGACAATCACCAGACTCAGCGCCCATAGAATATCCATGTTGATCCAAGCCTTTGAGAGAAATTTCAGGCCCAGCCACGTATAGACGCCAAAGGCCACGATCCCGCCGGACAGGGTCATTGCGGCCGTGTGAACCGATGCCACAGCCAGCGATGTATCGAGATTGCTCAGCATCAGGTCCGCCGCGGCCTGATGTCCCGCATCGCCTTCGTCGATGTCGCACAGCCCCAGATAGATCGGCAAGAGCATCAGCCCTGCACCATGCGCCATCGCTGCGAGAAACGACCAGAGCGCCAGACGCGTCGGTTTGACCCGTGCCAGCATCCTGGGGTGACGGCGATTGATCAACAGGTAGAGACCTGCGCCAATCACAAGGATACCGGCTCCGATGCGGATTTCGCGCTGCCAGTCGACCAGCGCAAACATCATCGTGAAGGGCAGCAGGATCGCCGACATCGCCAGAAAATGGCCAAGCGCAAGCATGAGCAACGCCTTGCCAAGCGCGGAACGACGCCCTTCCATGAGCGCCGCAGAGACCGACAAGGGCCAGCCCATTCCCGGGTTCACGCCGTGGTAAACGCCCGAAGCGATGACGGCCCACCACAGGGCCGCCACAGATGGCTCATCCACGCCTAGCTGTTGGGATAACAAAAACTATCGGTCGAGCAGTCGCCGCCCTCAAGGCGAATCTGATGGCTGCGATAGCCGTCGGGGAATTTGACCCAAAACGCCTCGTCGAGCGTCAGCCCACCATCTTCTGCGGCGTTTGCCATGACCATGGCGGCGCCACGTTCGCCCGGATAGAACTGGTCGTCCCATGTCGAATACAGCGAATTGGTCCAGTAGACGCGTTTGCCATCGCGGCTGATCTCGACCATCTGCGGTCCATAGCCAAAGGTCCTGCCATTGGGATGCGGCGTCTTCTTGACGATGCCGCCAATCTCGACCTTGTCGGCAAGAACCGGATTCATCGGGTCAGACACGTCATACTGGTGCATCTCGCCCGTGCCCCAGCAAGCGACATAGAGATATTTGTCGTCAAGGCTCAGGTCGATGTCCGTCACCAGCGGCGGAACCGCACCAAATCCCTTGAGCAGCTCCGGCAGGTCGGCTGCATCGGCAGGCTGCGGGTCAATCGTAACGGTCTTCTTGGCCTCGAACGTGCCATCGTCGTTGCGCCACCAGGTAAAGATCGCGCCTTGCAGATTGGTCGTGTCGACCACCACGCCGCAAAAGCCGTATTGCTTGGCCGGATCGTGCGCCGGCCGGATCTCCAACGCCATCTGGTGGTTTTCACCCAGGTCGATCGTCTGGATATTGCGCCGCCCGCGCAGGTCCCAGAAGTGGATGCTGTGGCCATATTTGTTGCTGAGAAGATCTTCGGCCACGATGCCGTTTTCAAACTGCGGCGGCAGGCCCCATTCGGAACTGACCATGTAGTCGCGGGGCAGGTTCCACCAGAAATCGTAATGCTTGTCCTGCAACCCGCGATCCATCTCATAGCGGCCAAGGATATCGAAGGTCTCGCAATCCATGATGAAGATGCCCGGAGGCCCGTCTGTCCCATCTGCACCACCGCCACCTAGCGTCGAGACATAGATGCCCTCGGGTCCGCAATGAATGGTGTGGGGGCGGGAATAGCCGGTTTTTTCAAACAGTTCTTCGGGTTCGATGATCTTGTGGATCTTGGCCTTCAGCGGCTCCTTGACGTCAATGATATAGATCCGGCTGGACCGGATACCGGGGATGATCAGATAACGCCTCTCAAGAAAGGCATGTCCGGTCAGCGGGCTCAGCGACGATGAGCAGGCGTTCCAGCCAAAGTGATGAAATTCGTCCCCGGTGTTGGGCATGATCACGGTATGGACGACGTCTCCATAGGTTTTCGAGCTCGGGTCGACATCGACGATCGCCAGCCCATCCGGTTGCGACCCATCCGGGCTGAGCATGAGTGTGAAGGCAAGTTTTTCGACGGGGGCGGCCATGGCCAGTTTCGGTGTCGCGTGAAATGTCGGGTCCGGTCTCAGATTCATGACGTTTTTCCTCCCAAAAAGTAATGATCAATGAATTCGGTTCTGTATCAGCTCTGGTTTGCAGAACATAGTTGTCGCCAAGTAACGATCTTTCCTGCCGCGCCGTCAATAGATACAGATGTGGAGGTTCAGGCGGAGCCATGCGTTGGCGCGCCGGGGTTACTCCGACGAAATCGGCGCCTGCGGTGTCACGATCTGCCAGCTGCCATCATCGTATCGTATCGCGCAGGAGTTTTGCGCCAGCGCTGGCAGAGTCGCCGTGACCGCACGTGGCGCAGCCGCGGCGACATTGGCGGGACAACGCGGGATGCTGACCGGTTGATATCCCTTTTTCGCCATGCAGATGTCCAGAACGCGTCGCCGCAGATCCTGATTGAGGTCAACCGAGTATAGGCCCCCGCCAACCCAATATCCGGGGGAGTAGAAACAACCGTTGCTTGTGCAATAGCGGTTGCCAGGAAAATAGACGGGTGGCCTTTGCCGGATTTGGTTGGCCACGGGTGCGTCCTTGAGTGCCGTGACCTCGCAGCGGGTTGCATCCGATTGCATCCGGCTCACCTGGACGCCCGGCTGATAGTAGAGCGACAGCGGTCCGCAAGCGCCAACCGCAAGTCCTGCCACGATAATCCGCATGAGTGGTCTCATGGCTCCAATCTGCACCAACTCTGCGCGGGTGACAATTGAATTGACCCGTCTAGGGGCATCTGTCATGCAAATGAACGCAGAATACCGGACCAAGGGTCAATAGCGCATGAAGGTCATCATTTGCGGTGCCGGTCAGGTTGGCTGGCAGATCGCGCGTCACCTGTCAGGCGAATCCAACGATGTCACTGTCGTCGACAGCAATCCTGATCTCGTGCGACGGGCAACCGATACACTTGATGTGCAGGGGATCGCGGGCTTTGCCAGTTATCCGGATGTACTCGACCGGGCAGGGGCCCGTGATGCGGATATGATCATCGCCGCCACCTATTCCGACGAGGTCAACATGGTGACCTGTCAGGTGGCGCATTCGGTGTTTTCGATCCAGCGCAAGATCGCGCGGCTGCGCTCGCAATCCTATCTGACGGCGATCTACTCAGATCTTTACCGGCGCGATCACCTGCCCATTGATGTGGTGATCAGCCCCGAACGCGAAGTCGCCGCGGCCGCGATGCAAAGGCTGGCGGCACCCGCGGCGTTCGACACCGAAACCTTCATGGACGGCAAGGCGCAGTTGCTGGGCATTGCCATCGATGACGAATGCCCGGTGGTGAACACGCCTTTGCGGCAGTTGACGGACCTGTTTTCGACGCTGCGGTCGATCGTCGTGGGCGTGCGACGGGACGGCAGGTTGTTTGCGCCAGAGCCAAACGATCAGCTGTTCGTCGGCGACGAATGTTATGTCTTTTCCCATGTCGATGATGTCGGTCGCGCGATGGAGATTTTCGGCAAGGAACAGCACAATCAGGAACGACTGGTCATCGTCGGCGGCGGCAATGTCGGGCTGACGGTCGCCAAGACGCTGGAAAAACGCCAGAAGCGGACGCGCGCCAAGGTAATCGAGAAAAGCCGGAAATCTGCGGAGCTGGCCGCCGATGCGCTGGAGCGTACCATCGTGCTGCATGGCGACGGGCTGGACGCGACGCTGCTGCGCGAGGCGGGGATCGATCGCGCCGATGCCATGTTGGCGGTCACCGATGACGACAAGACCAATATGCTGACTGCGGTCCGGGCCAAGGCAGAGGGGTGCCCCTATGCCATCGCCCTGATCAACGACCCGACACTTGTGCCAATGATGGCGCCGCTGGGGATCGACGCGTATATCAATCCGCGTGCCACCACAGTCAGTTCGATCCTGCGCCACATCCGTCACGGGCGGGTGCGGGCGGTGTATTCTATCGGTGACGCCGAGGCCGAAGTGATAGAGGCGGAGGTGATGTCGACCTCGCCACTGGCAGGCCAGCGCATCCGCGATATCGACTTTCCCGAAGGCGTTCTGGTGGGCGCGATCATGCGCGAGGGCGAGATCAAACGCCCGACCGGAGGATTCCGGATTGAGGAAAAGGATGTGATTGCCCTGTTTGCAATGGCTGACGACGTGCCCGAGGTCGAGCGGCTGATGCAGGTCTCGATCGACTTTTTCTGATCATGAAGCGCGAACGGACCCCTACCGGCCGCATCTGGCGCCTGCCGCTTTCCCTCCTGCTGTGGGGGGTTTTTTCCGCATCCATGTTTGTGCCTGCCGCCTATGCGGTTGTGCGCGATAACCACCCGGCATCCCAATCGTTTTTCTATTCCGGCCTTCTGGGGCTGATCTGCGTCATCCTCATCGGGTTGGCGCTTGGTGACCGGACTCCCCGCTATGGCACGCTGGGTCAGCTGTTGTCGCTGCTGTTTGCTTTCGCAATTCTACCACTGTTCCTGGCGATTCCGCTGCAAGACGCGCTTCAGACGACCTCGTATCTGAATGCCTATTTCGACATGGTCAGCGCGATCACGACCACGGGCGCCGATCTGTTTGCCGATCCGGGCCGGCTGACCCCGCCGCTGCATCTGTGGCGGGCGCAGGTGGGCTGGATGGGCGGTATGCTGATGTGGATCGCGGCATCTGCTATCCTTGCGCCGCTGTCGCTCGGCGGCTTCGAGGTGACAACGCGCGGAGAGCCGGGTCGCGCGGCGTCGGGTCCCAGCATGATCGCCCGCGCCGATCCGCGCAAGCGTCTGATTCGTATTACTGCGATGCTTGCGCCGATCTATGTCGGGCTGACCCTGACATTGTGGGTTCTTCTGCTGATGTCGGGGGAACAGTCATTGACTGCGCTGTGCCACGCGATGTCGGTCATGGCCACCTCGGGAATTTCACCAGTGGGCGGGATCGAAGGCTCGACCTCGGGCGTCGCCGGCGAAGCGTTGCTCTTTCTGTTCATGTTCTTTGCACTGTCGCGGCTGACATTTTCCAGCGACACGACCAATACAGCCGGGTTCCGGCGGCTGGAAACCGACCCGGAGTTCCGGATCGGTCTGCTCCTGGTCTTTGGACTGCCGACCCTGTTGTTTCTTCGCCATTGGATCGCATCACTGGAGGTGACCGAGGGCGAAGATTTCATGCTGGCCTTGCGTGCGTTCTGGGGCTCGATGTTCACGGTGATCTCCTTTCTCACCACCACGGGGTTCGAAAGCGCGGACTGGGAAGAGGCGCGACAATGGTCCGGACTTGGAACGCCCGGTCTGATCCTGCTGGGCCTGTCGGTCATCGGGGGCGGCGTTGCGACAACTGCGGGCGGGGTCAAGCTGCTCCGGGTCTATGCGCTGTACCTGAACGGGCTGCGCGAAATGGAGAAGCTGGTGCACCCGTCGTCGGTCGATACAGTCCACCACGCCGACCGGATCCAGAAGAACGGGGCGTTCATTGCATGGGTCTTTTTCATGCTGTTCGCGATGTCTCTTGCTGCGATCAGCCTTGCGCTCGCGGCACTTGGTGTGAGTTTCGAACATGCCATCGTTCTCAGCATCGCGGCGCTCTCGACCACCGGGCCGCTGATCGAGTTTGCAGCGGAAACGCCGATCAAGCTGGCGGAACTGGGCGCCGTCGCCAAGGGCATCCTGTGCGCGGCAATGGTGCTGGGGCGCCTTGAAACACTGGCGATCATCGCGCTTTTCACCCCCGGCATGTGGCGCAACAATTAGCTCTTTCCGCGTCTCTCGTAACAGGCTGATTTTTTGGGTGGAAGTTCCCTGCTTGCCGCGACATACTCGCGCCCTAGGGGCAATGCCGGTCCGCGGCATTCGGCAAGAACAATGGCGAGAATTTCAAATATGGCATCTGACAGACAGAATCTTCAGGACGCTTTCCTGAATCATGTACGCAAGACCAAGGTTCCGGTTACCATTTTCCTCATCAATGGCGTCAAGTTGCAGGGTGTCATCACATGGTTTGACAACTTTTGTGTGCTGCTGCGCCGTGACGGGCAATCGCAACTGGTCTACAAGCATGCAATCTCCACGATCATGCCGGCCCAGCCGATCAGCCTCTATGAGGGCGAAGACGCCACTTGATGGACCATGACCGGATAAGCACCCGAGCCTGGGTGCTGCATCCCGATATCCGAACCGATCCCGACCGCCGTGCATCTGCCCCGGCGCTTGAGGAAGCCATCGCATTGGCCGCCGCACTTCCGGACCTGGAGGTGGTCGGCGCAACCATTGTTCCCTTGCCCAAGGCCCATGCGGGGATGCTCTTTGGCAAAGGCAAGATCGAAGAGCTGAAAACACAGTTTGAGGCCGCCGAGATCGAACTCGTTCTGATCGACGGCCCGGTTACACCTGTGCAACAGCGCAACCTCGAAAAGGCGTTGGGCGTCAAGCTTCTGGATCGCACGGGTCTGATCCTCGAGATCTTCAGTGATCGCGCCCGCACCCGTGAAGGCGTGTTGCAGGTCGAGATGGCGGCGCTGTCCTATCAGCGGACCCGGCTGGTTCGGGCCTGGACGCACCTTGAACGGCAACGTGGCGGGCTCGGCTTTGTCGGTGGTCCCGGCGAAACCCAGATCGAGGCCGACCGCAGGGCAATTGATGAACAACTGGTCCGGTTGCGCCGGCAGTTGGACAAGGTGGTCAAGACCCGTGAACTGCATCGCAAGGCGCGTGCAAAAGTACCGTTTCCGATCGTCGCGCTGGTCGGTTACACCAACGCGGGCAAATCGACATTGTTCAACCGTCTGACCGGGGCCGACGTCATGGCCAAGGATATGCTCTTTGCGACGCTTGACCCGACCATGCGACGGGTCGCGTTGCCGGATGGTCCGGAGATCATCCTGTCCGATACGGTCGGGTTCATCAGCGACCTGCCCACGGAACTGGTCGCCTCGTTTCGTGCCACGCTCGAAGAGGTCCTTGCCGCCGATCTGATCGTGCATGTGCGCGATATCAGCCACGCGGAAACCGACGAGCAGGCCAGAGATGTCGAGACCATCCTGAATTCTCTGGGTGTTGATCAGGAGCGCGCGCAGATCGAGGTCTGGAACAAGCTCGACCTGCTGGATCCGGAGGCACAGGATGCGTTGAGGGCCCGCGCCGCGCGGGACGATGGATTGTTCTGCCTGTCTGCGCTCACGGGCGAGGGGATCAGCGCGCTGCTCACTGCGATTGCCGAAATATTGCAAGGCACCCGCTTTGAGGAAGACCTGCATCTGAGCTTTTCCGAAGGTCGGCAGCGTGCCTGGCTGTTTCAGCAGGATGTTGTGCAGACGGAAAGCCAGACCGATGACGGGTTCGATATCGCAGTGATCTGGACCGCGCGTCAGCAGGCACAGTTCAAGGCACTCTAGCGCGCTCGATCACCCCCCTCGGCATCGATTGATTTGCGAACAGCGAACCCGGTGGCCAATGGCCCGATCAGCTCGAAAATAACCGTGGCACCGATGGTCAGCGCGAGAATGTAACTGCCGAACTCCGGAAGATGCTCTGCCGCCAGCAGGGCAATTCCGATGGCAACCCCCGCCTGTGGCAACATCGCCGGGCCGAACCACGGACGTTGCCGGGGAGACACGCCGGCGAGCGCGCCGCCAATCCAGCCGCCGACCAGTCGGGCAATCAGGCGCAGAAGCACATAGGCCGCTCCCATCGGGCCAATGGCCAACAGCATCGATGGATCCAGCGTCGCACCAGCAAGGATGAAAAAGATCACCATGAACGGCCATTGAATATACTCGATCTCGTGGAAAGCCTTGGTATGATGACGCGCTAGGTTCACGATCAGTGCGCCCGCGGTCATGCCGCTGATCAGATAGGAAAGCCCGAGCCAGATCGACAGGCCAGCGGTAAAGAACACCAACCCGAGCGCCTCGATCCGCAGCGGTTCGCCGTCTGAAAGACGGCCGGTCAGATAGGCAGCAGGCACGCCGACGGCCACACCCAGAGCGACAGAGCCAAAGATTTCGTAGACGGCGGTGCCAAGCACCTGTCCGTCTTCACCGCTTCCCGTCAAAGCCAGAACGATCACCATGACAAGACTGAAGGCAACCAACCCCCATGCGTCATCGATGGCGACGATGCCCTTGAGCGTGCGGGTAAAGCTGTTGTCGGCTCCGGTTTCGCGCAGCACATCATATGTCGATGCCGGGTCCGTCGCTGTTGCAATGGCTCCAAGAACAAGGGCGGCCGCCAGGGGAAGTCCCATTGCCCACAGCCCGAGGGACACCATCCCCAGCGTAACGACGACAACCGACAAGGAGATCAACAGGATCGCTGTGCCATGGGCGCGCAAGGTCTGAAGGGACAGCGCACCACCAAGCAGGAACGCAACCATGCTGAGAGCGATGACCGAGACCATTGGATAGAGCGCAGTGATTTCTGCCGGGATCAGATCGAACCCGGCCTGCCCGACGGCAAGACCGCAGGCAAGCAACAGAGTTACGCGCGGCAGGCGGGTGCGCCGACCCGCCTGATCTGCGACAAGCCCCAACAGAAATAGCGCCCCAAGCGCGATCAATCCGGTTGCGAAGTCAGTCACAGAGTCATTCGCCCTTGGGCAAGAGGATCGTGGTGCCGACCGCCGCCGCCCGTGCAAGGTCCTGATCCAGCGACATCGGGATGTACTCACCGCGACGCCAAAGCTGCGCCAGATCGTCATAGTGGCGCGACAAGAAATGCCCGGACTGACCCGTGGAGATGATGAACACCGAACTGTCCGGATCCGCAAAGTCATAGACGCCGCGATACCCGGCGCCATGCACGTTCTCAAAGGGGGCCGGGTCTTCGCCGGACGTCAGTCCACGCAACAACGTGTTGTCGCCACCGCTGGTCGATTGCCGAATATTGACGAAATAGCGCAGGATCGGAACATCGCCCAGGACCGGGTGATCATGGGCCGCCTGATGGGCGTCACCCCACCGCAGGCTTTCCAGCGCCGTGCCATAGGTATCGCCGATCCAGTACAGCGCGTCGTCGAGCGCAAGCCGCGCCATATCGGTACAAGTTTCCACCGGCGCGCTCTGACGCACATCGCACCAGATGCTCGCCCCGTCGATGTCGCGATAGACCCGCTCGATGAACAGCGGATCGACATGTTTGAATTCATCCGCCAAAGGCCCCAGTTCATCCCGCATCAATCGTTCATTTAGCGCCCTCAACCACGCCGAATAGATCAGCGGTTCGGGCAGATGCTCGTTCATTTCGCCGTTCCAGTCGGCCAAGAGGGACAGTGCTATCTGGCGCTGCCGCTCCTGTGTGCCGTCGGGCGCGGATTGACCGGTGAACCACAGATCGGCCCCGATCAGCGGCAGAAGTGACCGGGCGGTAAAGCTGACGGGATCAAGCTGTGCTTCGATGAAACTGTCGCGCGTGTGAACCTCGCGTGTTTGCATGAGCCGTTGCCAGCGGTTCACCCGCTGGGTATCGCCCCAGACAAACGAGATATGGTCGGGAAATGGCCGTTCGATGATCTTGTTGTTTGTATTGCCGAGGATCCCGCCAGTCGGAGAAACAAACTCCGGATTCGATGCATAGGGCATGCGCCCTTGCCAGCGGTTTTCCGGTCGCCAGCCCTGCGATGGCATGCGCCCCTGGCTCTGGTGCTGCGGATCCCGCCGCGGCACCGCGCCGATCAGCTTCAGGGCGATGGTGTCCTTGTCGATCAACGAGAGGTTCTGAGCGGGTGCGATATAGGCTTCGTTCAGCCTGATCGCTTCCTGAACCGATGTCGCCTCCATCATCGCCATGGCCGCAGAGAGCGACGTATCCTGCGGGCTGAGCGCCGACCAACTCAGCGCAACCACGTGACCGGGCGGGGTAATGGCATCGAGATCATATTGGCTACCCGGCAGGACCGGCCCGTTGTCGGTCCAGCGCAGGGTCAGGGTAATCGGCGGCGCATCCTTGATCTCGATGATCGACGGGCGGCTCTCGAACGGTTTGAAGCCATCCGGCGTCTGGTATTCCTCGGGATTGTCGGGGTTCAGCCGCTCGATGAACAGATCCTGATCATCCAGGTAGGCAGATGTCAGCCCCCAGCCGAGCTTGTCACTGCGTCCGGTCATGACAACCGGAATTCCGGGAATGGTGCCTCCGATCACGCCACCGCTGGCAAGCTCCAGTCGCGCCAGATACCAGATCGACGGGGCGGTGAAACCGAGATGAGGATCGTTGGCCAGCAATGTTCCCCCGGCGGCAGAGCGAAACGGAGCCGCCGTCCAGGCATTCGACGCCCCGGCCATCCCGCGTCGGGCAACAGGCGTCAGCGGCGCGCGTTGCGTTCCCGTCCTTTCTGCATAGCGGGGCAGGCCGGGAAACAGGTCCGAGTACTCGGGCAGGGAGGCGACACCTGAACCCGGCGCATCTGGTAGCACATCTGAAACCCGTGCAGGATCGTCCAGCATCAGGGAAACGCGCGCCCGCAGGACTTCGTCGCTGGCATGCCCGGAGAGTTGCAGCGCCATCAGCTTGACGAGGGCAAGGGAATCCGCAGGCGTCCAGGGGGCGATCGGTGCGTTGAACAGGAACATCTCGGGCGCGCCACGACCCAGGGCATCGTCATTGATCTCGGCAAGGCGCGCGTTGACGCCCGCCGAATAGGCATTCAGCGCCAGCAGCGTTTGATCGTCCTGAGCGCCAACGGACTGCGCGGCGAGCCGATAGATATCCAGCCGCCTCAGCAGCCGATCCGTCGAAACGGTCTGCGGTCCGAAAACCTCGGACAGTCGGCCTTGGGATGTGCGCCGCATGATGGTCATCTGCCAAAGGCGATCCTGAGCATGGGCATAGCCAAGACCAAAGAACACATCCGGATCGGTTTCGGCAAAGATATGCGGGACGTCGGCGTTGTTACGGACGATCTCGATCGGCGCGGATGGCCCGGTGACGCGCACGGTCCGATCATAGTCGGGAAGGGATTGACCGGCCAGGTAGTAGATCAGCACGACCATCACCACGACGAACCCGATCAGCCCGGCGGCAACGCGCAACAACCAGCGAAAAACGATGCTCATTCTGTCCTCACGATGATCGCCGGCCCTTGGCGGACTATTTGACGATTTTGTCTGGCAAAGATGCCTGTTAGATACTGACGCAATCTATTTCAAACAGGGTCGGAGGGAAAGCACATGGCGAAACTGGCGTTTCTGGGTTTGGGGGTCATGGGATACCCGATGGCAGGGCATCTCAAGGCAGCCGGGCACGAGGTAACCGTGTTCAACAGAACGCCCGCCAAAGCTGAAGCTTGGGTCGCGGAACATGGCGGCGCGCGGGCAGACACTCCAGGCGAAGCGGCGCAAGGTGCCGAGTTCGTTATATCCTGTGTCGGCAATGACGATGACCTGCGCAGCGTTTGCCTTGGAGAGGCTGGTGCGTTTGCGGGCATGGCGGCGGGTTCGGTTCTTGTCGATCACACGACGGTGTCGGCAAAAGTCACGCGCGAGCTGTACGCCGCTGCCGAATCGGACGGGATCGGCTTTGTCGATGCGCCGATTTCGGGCGGGCAGGCCGGGGCCGAAAACGGGGCCTTGTCGGTCATGTGCGGCGGTGACGCAGCGGTCTATGACCGCGCCGAACCGATTATCGCGGCCTATGCCCGCATTTGCCGCCGCATCGGTGACAGTGGCGCGGGCCAGATGACCAAGATGTGTAATCAGATCGCGATTGCGGGGCTGGTGCAGGGATTGTCGGAGGCATTGCATTTTGCCGAAACCGCCGGGCTCGACGGGCGTGCGGTGGTCGAGGTGATCAGCCAGGGAGCCGCCGGTTCCTGGCAAATGGCCAATCGCTACGAGACCATGCTGGACGATCATTTTGAACATGGGTTTGCCGTCGACTGGATGCGCAAGGATCTCGATATCTGCCTGAGCACGGCGGATGAAACGGGCGCATCATTGCCGGTGACGGCATTGGTCGATCAATTCTACAAGGACGTGCAGCGGATGGGCGGCGGACGCTGGGACACCTCCAGCCTGATAAAGCGCCTCCGCGCAGCAGGGTGACGAGGGTGCGTCTCGAATGGATTCGGCTATCTGACAACACCTTTGGTTGTTCAGCTATTGCGCGAAACGCCATAAAAGCGACCGCAGTAAATCGTGATGGCAAAAAGCGTTCCGCGTTAAACCTGAATCACCTAACGCTGCCTGATATCATAGATTTCAACGCGTTAGGTGACACCAGATGATCCAGGTTAAACGCGAAACGCCCTAGTGCCTGTGAGATTTACCACCGCGTCGCCCGCACGCCAGGCGACGCGTGCCTGTTCAAGGGCCAATCAGGGAATGATACGGGTGTATTTCGCGCCTTCCAGCGTGGCACCGGCATAGAGCCCCGCCTGACCGAAGATCGCCGCCAGGATCGGTGCCGTCAGAACATTGCTATCCGTGGATGCGGATTCGCCACCTTCCGGTGTGACATAGTCAATTTCGGCCCCGGCGGTCCAGCCACTGGCGCGGCGGAACCCCTCAAGCGCGTCCTGCGTCATGAAGAACAGCACATGCGCGTACTGCTTCGCCCCGATCTGAAATCCGGCGCTCGCCTTGGTGTTGGAGTAGTAATCCACCGTCACGTCGTTCACGCGAAGAACGCCCCGGCCATAGCCACCGCCAAATCCGAACCCGGCCTCGGTCACCAGCGGCATGATCAGCATGCCATTGGATTTGGCCGCCAGATCGCGGGTGTTGGGATAAGTTCGGTACATCTGTGTCAGGGTGGCATCGGCACGTGCGTCGATGGTCGCGGCGCCGTTGCTGCCAATCCCGTTGCCGCAGGCTGCGATCAATGTCGTGCCTGCCAACGCACCGCAGGTAAATCCGCGCCGGGTCATTGCCACGCGTGGCGTAGGTGTTCTGGTGATGCTGCTCATGTCAATTTTGCCTGTAAATGTTTGCCTGATTTGGCCGTTTTGACCGACCTTGCCGCGAAATATACGCAAGATCTCGCGCATTGTCACGATGCAAGCGCTGCGACTCGGCAACTTATCGCTGCTATTCGAATGGTATTGTGCTTGATTCTGAAGGGGTCACGGCGCCATCGCTGCTCCCGGTCAAAGTATGAAATCGGCTTCGGTCAAATCTATCAGCCCGATCAGATCGATCTGGAAATCCGCGACACCGTCGCCATCCACATCGGCCAGCACCCGGGTTTCATCTGCGTCGTGGGAGTAGATCACGCTGCCGATACCTGTCTTGAAAGTGCCGGTGCCCTCGAACGCAAGTGGTGGTCCACCGAGAGGCGACAGATCAATTCTGTCAAAGCCCTGTTCAAAATCACGTATCAGGTCGGCGCCATCGCCAACGGTGCTATCGCTGAAGTCTTTGAACAGGAATTGATCATTGCCGTGATTGCCTGCCAACCGGTCTTTGCCTTTGCCACCAGCGATCAGGTCATTGCCCAAACCCCCTTTCAGGTCGTCATCGCCTGTGCGGCCAAACAACCGGTCATGCCCGGCGCTTCCCAGAAGTTTATCGTTGTCAGTGCCGCCGAAAAGCCGGTCATTGCCATGGCCGCCGACCAGCCTGTCCTCGCCGCGCCCGCCCTTCAGCGTGTCATTGCCCCTTTGGCCCCATGCACTGTCGTCACCGCGCGCGCCCTCAAGCAGGTCATCTGCAGACCGGCCTTCGAGCCTGTTGTTGGCATCGTTTCCGACGATCTTATCTGCTCCTGAACCACCGTTCGCATTCTCGATGAGCGAACGAGCATCACCTTCATATTGCAAAGCGTTGTAGATATTGCCCTTGGCGTACACACCGGTGCCCAACCGCGCCAATTGCGCCTCACCAAAGGACGAATGCCCGACGGGTGCGAGATCCACCGTTACTGCTACCTCATACGCGCTGAGGTCATAGGTGTCTTCGCCACCGCCATCCCAGATTGTCGCAAATATCCGGTTCCCCGCTGTTTCGAAGGCACTGATGCCGTCAACAAGCGTATCGCCCGTCTGGGGCAGCCAGGAATAGATCGTGTCACCGCTGTTGGTTTCGAAATTTGCGCCATAGAGATACTGCAGCGCCGCGATATCCAGCATCATGTAGCTTTGCGCGTATCCGGTGGGTTCGTTGGAATATTGACCGGGAACAGACCCCTCGTACGATCGATAGGTCATCACAGTATATTCCATTGCATCATAGGCCGCAGGCAAGGCGCCGAACGCGGTGCTTTGGTGCCCATGGGCGAGCCCCAGCGCGTGTCCGATTTCGTGGATCAACGTGTGATGGGCATAATTTCCGGGTTTGGGGCTCGTATAGTCAAACCGGTCAGTGTGGACCCAGATGTCACCCGAAGTGGCGAACGTGCCCGGGTAATATCCCCACGCCGTCCCGAAATCGAAGGGATCCGAGCTTGTCTGGGCCAGTCTGATGGTCGCATTCCGTGCCGGGCCGGCTGACACATCGAGTGCGGTGAAGCCTTCGACAGCAAAACCGCGGTGTGTTCCCGCTTCGCTATTCGCATCAATATTTCGGATCAGCGTCTCGCGCATCAGGGCCGACGCTTGTATCAGGCCCTGGTTTTCACCGCCACCATAGCCGGATCCATAGACACTCGCGTGTCGCGGAAGGCTGTAGGTGATCTCTCCATCGGACCAGTATCGGATGTGCAATATCGCGTCGATACGTTGGTCGCCCGACGCGCGAACCGATGCGATCAATTCGTTGACGCCGGTCACCGCGACGCACCTTTAATCGGAGTAGAGTGCAAAGACATGAAGCATACCGCCTGTTCCAAATACCAACCGTAGAAGCATCGGAGAAATACCCGACACGCACAGCGACTCCGCCCGCACGGCTGGATCAACCGGCCGAGCGTCATCACGACAAGTGTGCCAGAATTCCAGGCAACGAAAAAGTAGGAGATGTCCTACCTCGGAAAAAGCGATTCCGCAGCCGTGAAAGGACCGGCAAATGTGTTTCGCGTTGCACCCAAATCATCAAACATTGCGTCAAGTCATAGATTTCAACGCGTCAGCTGATGCCAGATGGCCCAGGCTGAATGCGAAACGCTCTAGGTGCTCAAGAGACGTGCGGCGTCGGGGGCGAAATAGGTCAGAACGCCGTTGCAACCCGCGCGTTTGAACGCCATCAGGCTCTCCATCATTACCCGCTCACCATCGATCCAGCCGTTTTCCTGGGCGGCCCTGATCATCGCATATTCGCCGCTGACCTGATAGGCGAAGGTGGGGGCACCAAACGAGTCCTTTATCCGACGGCAGATGTCCAGATAGGGCAGGCCGGGCTTGACCATTACCATGTCGGCACCTTCGTTCAGGTCTCGTTCGATCAGGCGCAGCGCCTCGTCCGAATTGGCCGGATCCATCTGATAGGTCTTCTTGTCACCGCTGAGCGCCGCCGAAGCCCCAACCGCATCGCGGAACGGGCCGTAGAACGCACTTGCATACTTGGCAGCATAACTCAGGATCATCACGTTCTGATGCCCCGCATGTTCCAGCGCCGCACGGATCGCGCCGATGCGGCCGTCCATCATGTCGCTTGGTCCGATGATGTCGGCCCCGGCCTCGGCCTGCGCCAGCGCCATCTTGACAAGCGCCTCGACCGTTGGGTCGTTGACGATCTCGCCATCCACGACAAATCCGTCGTGGCCATTGATGTTGTAGGTGTCGAGCGCCACGTCAGTCATGATCGCGATCTCGGGCACCTCGGCCTTGATCGCCCGGATGGCGCGGTTGGTGTGATTGTCAGGATCCCAGGCCCCGGCGCAGTCTTCGGTGCGCTCTTCAAGGCCCGTGTAGGGAAAGAGGCAGATCGCCGGAATGCCGAGGTCCGCCGCCTCGCGGGCGGCGACGACGACCTTGTCGACGCTACGACGCAAGACCCCGGGCATTGAGGGAACCGGTTCTTCGATCCCGTTTCCCGTGCGCACAAAGATCGGCCAGATGAGATCTTCGACCGACAGCGCAGTCTCCCGCACCAGCCCGCGCAGGGATGCGGACTGCCGCGTCCGGCGCAGGCGCGCCGCGGGAAAGGGGGCAACAGTGGGTTTCATGGCGCACTCTCCTTGAACAATCCGTCATTGGGTGGCATGGAAAGCCGTCATCGGCAAGAGCAACGCGGGTCCACCTGCAAATCGAGCCGGCAAGCGGAACCGAGGGCAGCGCGTGGATTGGTACTCGTCCATTTTCGAACTGATCGACATGCGGTCCTTCTCGAACCTCTGGTTCTGGATCGCGCTGGCCGTGTTCTGGTCTTCGGCCAGCCACTGGGTGATCGGCGTGCCATTTGACATGGTGCTGCGTGCACGTCGTGTCGGAGGGCAAGCCGAGCATGACCTGGAGACAATTACACGGGTGAATGTCAATCGGCTGCTTTACATCGCCCGGGTTTCCGGCATCTGGCTTCTGGGCTTTTCCTGTTTCATGTTGTCCGGGCTTGCAGTGCTGGGCTTCTGGTATCATGTCGAATTTGCGCAAGCCCTGCTGTTTCTGGTGTTTCCGATGTCCCTGGTGGGCGCGATGAGTCTTGCCACCGCCAGAAGGATCGAACAGGAAGCTGCCACTGGCGAGCTATTGCGCAAACGTCTCGCACGGCACCGCTTTTTCACGCAGGTGATCGGAATGATCTCCATTTTTTTCACGGCGCTCTGGGGGATGTACCAAAATCTCACCATCGGCGTGTTGGGCAGCTAAGACAAAAATCGAGCGGAGCGGAAAGAGATGAAGCCATCGGGTCATATCACCGTCGGCGGAGCCCCCGAAGGCTTTGACGCGCGCCTCATTCTGGACGAGGTCGCGCGCGAGAACGCTCCGGTGATCCATATCGCCCGCGATGACAAACGTCTCGCGGCGCTGCGCGCGGCGCTGACATTCTTTGCGCCAGACATGCCGGTCATGACCTTTCCGGGCTGGGATTGCCTGCCGTATGACAGGGTGTCACCCCATGCGGATATCTCGGCGGCACGGATGGCGACATTGGCGGCACTGGTGCACCAGATGCCCGACCGGTTCATCCTGCTGACCACGCTCAACAGCGCAACACAGCGGGTGCCGGCGCGGGGTATCCTGCGCGATGCAGCCTTTACCGCGCGTGTCGGAAACAGGATCGATGAGGCCGCCCTGCGTCAGTTTCTCGTGCGGATGGGCTTTAGCCAGAGTCCGACCGTGATGGAGCCGGGCGACTATGCCATTCGCGGGGGAATCATCGATATCTATCCGCCGGGAGAGGGTGGGCCGGTGCGTCTGGACCTCTTTGGTGATGTTCTGGACGGGGCCCGCCGGTTTGATCCGGTGAGCCAGCGGACCACTGAAAAGCTGGACGTCATCGAACTTGCTCCGGTGTCCGAAGTCATACTGGACGAAGCGGCAATCACAAGGTTCCGCCAGAATTACCGGATCGAATTCGGGGCAGTCGGCACCGACGATCCGCTCTACGAAGCGGTCAGCGCAGGGCGCAAGCATCAGGGGATCGAACACTGGCTGCCGTTTTTTCATGACCGTCTGGAAACGCTGTTTGACTATCTGCCCGGTGTCAACGTCACGCAGGACGATCAGGTGACGCCCGCGCGGCTGTCCCGTTGGGACGGCATTCAGGATCAGTATGAAACCCGCAAACTGGCCATGCAGGTGAAATCCCGGATCGACAGCGTCTACAAGCCGGCACCGCCGGAATTGCTCTATCTGACCGACGTTGCTTGGCAGGACGCCACCGCCGATCGACACGTCCTGCAGTTTCATCCCTTGCCGCAAGCGACCGGGCCGGGTGTCATCGATGCGGGCGGGCGGATCGGACGCAATTTTGCACCGGAACGCCAGCAGGAACAGATCAGCCTCTTTGGCGCGCTGGCCGATCACATTCGCGCCAGGATGCAGACAGGACCGGTTGTCATCGCATCCTATTCCGAGGGCGCGCGCGAGCGGCTTTCCGGTTTGATCGAAGACGAAGGTCTGGCAGAGACCATCGCCATCCCCAACGCGTCCCGCATCGGCAAACGCGGGTTGCATCTGGCGGTCTGGGCGCTGGAGAACGGGTTTGAAACCGCTAACCTGACGGTGATCGCGGAACAGGACGTTCTGGGTGACAGGTTGATCCGAACGGCCCGCAAGCGCCGCAAGGCCGAGAATTTCCTGACCGAGACCCAATCGCTCAGCCCCGGCGATCTGGTGGTGCATGTGGATCACGGCATCGGACGTTATCAGGGCATGGAGGTGATCACCGCCGCCGGCGCGGCGCATGAATGCCTGCTGCTGGATTATGCCGAGAACGCGCGGCTGTACCTGCCGGTCGAGAACATCGAACTGCTGTCGAAGTACGGACACGAAGAGGGGCTGCTCGACCGTCTCGGCGGCGGTGCGTGGCAGGCGAAAAAGGCCAAACTCAAGGAACGCATCCGCGAGATGGCCGACCGGTTGATCCGGGTCGCCGCCGAACGCGCCTTGCGCAGGGCCCCGGTGCTTGAGTCCGAGCACCACGCTTGGGAGGCGTTTTCCGCCCGTTTTCCCTATCAGGAAACCGACGATCAGCTGGCCGCCATCGCGGATGTGCTGGGCGATATGGTCAGCGGCAAGCCGATGGACAGGCTGATTTGCGGAGACGTCGGCTTTGGCAAGACCGAAGTGGCGATGCGCGCGGCCTTTGTGGCCGCCATGTCCGGTGTACAGGTGGCGGTGATTGCGCCGACCACCCTGCTGGCGCGACAACACTACAAGAGCTTTGCCGAACGGTTTCGCGGCTTTCCTTTCCAGGTGCGGCAATTGTCGCGTTTTGTCCCGGCAAAGGAAGCGCAACTCACGCGCGACGGATTGACGCGCGGGACGGTGGACATTGTCATCGGAACCCATGCCCTGCTGGCCAAAGGCGTGCGGTTCAAGAACCTTGGCTTGCTCGTCATCGACGAAGAGCAGCACTTCGGCGTCACACACAAGGAACGTCTGAAGCAGTTGCGCAGCGATCTGCACGTGCTGACACTGACCGCCACTCCGATCCCGCGTACGTTGCAACTCTCGCTCTCAGGCGTGCGCGATCTGTCGATCATCGGCACGCCACCGGTGGACCGTCTTTCGATCCGGACCTATGTCAGCGAGTTTGACGCGGTCACAATCCGCGAGGCGCTGCTGCGCGAACATTATCGCGGCGGGCAATCGTTCTACGTCGTGCCGCGTATATCCGATCTGCCGGAAATCGAAGCCTTCCTGAAAGAGCAATTGCCCGAACTCACTGTTGTTGTCGCGCATGGACAGATGGCGGCAGGTGAGCTGGACGACCGGATGAATGCCTTTTACGATGGCAAATTCGATGTGCTGCTTGCGACCACCATCGTGGAATCCGGTCTCGACATTCCGACCGCCAACACCATGATCATCCACCGCGCAGACATGTTCGGCCTGTCGCAGCTCTATCAGATCCGGGGCCGGGTCGGTCGCTCCAAGACCCGCGCCTATGCTTATCTGACGACGAAACCGCGCGCGCGCCTGACAGCCACCGCCGAAAAACGCCTGCGCGTGCTGGGCAGCCTCGACACGCTTGGGGCAGGGTTCACGCTGGCCAGTCAGGATCTCGACATACGTGGGGCAGGCAACCTGCTGGGCGAGGAACAATCCGGGCAGATGCGTGACGTCGGCTATGAACTCTATCAATCGATGCTGGAAGAGGCGATTGCCAAGATCAAGGCCGGCGAACTTGAAGGTCTGAGCGAAGCAGACGATCAATGGGCACCGCAAATCAACCTCGGTGTGCCAGTGCTGATCCCGGAAACCTACGTGCCGGATCTCGACGTGCGCCTCGGGCTTTATCGCCGTCTGTCGGCGCTGTCGACCAAGGTCGAACTCGAAGGGTTTGCGGCGGAACTGATCGACCGGTTCGGCAAGCTTCCCAAAGAGGTGAACACCTTGCTTCTGGTGGTGCGGATCAAGGCGATGTGCAAACGCGCCGGCATTTCCAAGCTTGATGGCGGCCCCAAAGGCGCGACGATCCAGTTCCACAATGACAAGTTTGCCAGCCCGGAAGGACTCGTCTCCTTTATCCAGGACCAGCGCGGCCTGGCAAAGGTTCGCGACAACAAGATTGTTGTGCGCCGCGACTGGAAGAAGGACAGCGACAAGATCAAGGGTGCCTTCGCCATCGCGCGCGATCTGGCAGAAAAGGTGATCCGTAAGAAGAAGGCGGGGTGACAACCGGCATCGGCCCGGTCGTTTCATGCGCGTCTGGTCTTCTTGGTCATTCATCGCGCAGCCCCTTGCCTCGGGACCGAACGATGTGGCACAGCGATGCAGCGCAAGACCGAACTGCGGCGTGTGCCAAGGTCAGAGGTCGCAAGCCCTTGAAAATAAGGTGTTAGAGTTATGAAATTCCTGGACCTCGCAAAGGTCTATATCCGGTCCGGCGCCGGCGGAAACGGCTGTATCAGTTTCCGTCGCGAGAAATACATCGAATATGGTGGTCCTGACGGCGGCGACGGCGGCAATGGCGGAACGGTCTGGGCCGAGGCGGTTGACGGGCTGAATACGTTGATCGACTTTCGCTATCAGCAGCATTTCTTTGCCAGGAACGGTCAACCCGGCATGGGGCGTCAGCGCACCGGCAAGGATGGCGACGAGATCGTGTTGCGTGTCCCGGTCGGGACCGAGATCCTGGACGAGGATCAGGAAACCGTCATCGCCGACATGACCGAAGTTGGCCAGCGCGTCCAGCTTGCGCGGGGTGGCAATGGTGGGTTTGGAAACCTGCATTTCAAATCCTCGACAAACCAGGCCCCGCGCCGGGCAAATCCCGGGCAGGAGGGTGTCGAGCGCACCCTGTGGCTGCGGCTGAAGCTGATTGCGGATGTCGGATTGCTGGGGATGCCCAATGCCGGAAAATCCACGTTTCTGGCGGCGACCTCGAATGCCCGTCCCAAGATCGCGGACTATCCGTTTACGACGCTGCATCCGAACCTTGGTGTCGTAGGTATTGATAATGTTGAGTTTGTCATCGCCGACATTCCCGGCCTGATTGCCGGTGCGCACGAAGGGCGCGGGATTGGCGACCGGTTCCTGGGCCATGTGGAACGCTGCGCCGTATTGCTGCATCTTGTGGATGGAACGTCCGAAACCGTCGTCGAGGACTACCAGACCATCATTGGCGAGCTTGAGGCCTATGGCGGCGAACTGGCCGACAAGCCACGGATTACCGCGCTCAACAAGATCGACGCGCTGGACGAGGAGGAACGTGCAGCGGCACTGGCGGATCTGGAGCAGGCAAGCGGCGGTCCGGTCATGGTGATGTCAGGCGTTAGCCGCGAGGGAGTTCAGGACGTATTGCGCAGCCTGCGCTCGCAAATCGACGCCGATCGCCTGCGCCACAAGCCAGACACCGAGGAAGACACGTGGCGTCCCTGACCAAAGCCCGGCGCGTCGTCGTCAAGATCGGATCGGCCCTGCTGGTCGATCGAAACACTGGCGCGCTGCGGGCAGACTGGCTGAAATCCCTGGCCGATGACGTGGCATGGCTGAAACGCGCTGCTGCCGACGTGATTTTGGTGTCATCGGGGTCTATTGCACTGGGGCGAGGCGTTCTGGGCCTGCCAGCCAGCGATCTGGCCCTGGAACAATCGCAGGCGGCGGCCGCGGTCGGCCAGATACGCCTTGCCCGTGCGTATGAAGAGGCGCTGGCCCCGCATGGCATCACCACGGCGCAGGTTCTCGTGACGCTGGAAGACAGCGTGAACCGACGGCGGTATCTGAACACCCGGGCAACGCTGGAAACGCTGCTCGGCTTGGGGGCCGTGCCGATTGTAAATGAGAACGACACCATCGCGACGGATGAGATTCGCTATGGCGACAACGACCGTCTTGCGGCGCAGGTCGCGGTGACCATCGGGGCGGATCATTTGATCTTGTTGTCCGATGTAGACGGGTTCTACTCGGCAAATCCGGCCACGGATCCGGATGCGACCCGATATGACCTGATCGACACCATCACTCCCGCGATCGAGGCGATGGCAGGTGATGCGGGATCAGGGCTTTCAAAGGGTGGGATGAAGACCAAGTTGATGGCCGCCAAGATGGCGACTGCTGGCGGGTGCGCCATGGTAATCACCGAAGGGTCGACCGCCAACCCGTTGCAATCGCTTGAAAATGGTGCGAATGCCACTTGGTTCACGGCGCAGCTTGATCCGCAGGCCGCGCGCAAGCGCTGGATCGGTGCGATGAAGCCACGGGGGATGGTCACGGTGGACGCCGGCGCGGCACGGGCGCTGAGCCGAGGCAAGAGCTTGCTGCCCGCCGGTGTCGTCAAGGTTGAGGGCGCGTTCGGTCGGGGTGATCCGGTCGAGATCTCCGATCCGGAGAACCACAAGATCGGGCAGGGGCTTACGCGCTATACCGCGTCCGAGTCACGGTCTATCATGGGATGCAAATCGTCGGATATCGAAGACCGGCTAGGCTATCCGGGCCGGGCCGCTTTGATCCATCGTGACGATATGGCATTCTAGACTTCTTGCCGAATCCGCCACGCAAGGTGGTATCCGGCAGTGACGCACAGACAGGGGCGCAGACAATGAAAGACATGGATAACATTCCCGCATTGATGGCCGATATCGGCACGCGTGCCAAGATCGCCAGCCAGGCGCTCGCCTTTGCCAGCGCCGAGAGCAGGCGGGCCGCATTGATGGCCGCCGCCGATGCGGTCTGGCTGCAGCGTAACGATATCATTGCCGCGAATGCCCGTGATCTGGAGTACGGCCGCGACAAAGGGCTGTCTGCCGCGATGATGGATCGCCTGATGCTGGACGACACGCGCATCCAGGGGATCGTCGAGGGCCTGCGGGCCGTCGCGGAACAACCCGACCCGGTTGGCGAGGTGTTGGAAGAATGGGACAGGCCCACGGGGTTGCACATCAGCCGGGTTCGCACGCCTCTTGGCGTGATCGGTGTGATCTACGAGAGCCGACCCAACGTGACGGCGGATGCCGGGGCGTTGTGTCTGAAATCCGGCAATGCGGTCATCTTGCGGGGCGGTTCAGAGAGTTTTCATTCGTCTTCCACCATCCATGCCTGTCTGGTCGCGGGGTTGCGTGCTGCCGGGTTGCCCGAAGACGCGATCCAATTGGTGCCCACCCGAGATCGCGCCGCGGTGTCGGAACTGTTGACGATGACGGACACGGTCGATGTGATCGTGCCGCGCGGTGGCAAGGGGCTGGTCGGATTGGTTCAGCGCGAGGCACGCGTTCCGGTCTTTGCCCATCTGGAAGGTATCGTGCATATCTATCTGGACAGGGACGCAAGCCTGCAAAAGGCGCTTGACGTCGTGCTGAATGCCAAGACGCGCCGGCCGGGGATTTGCGGCGCGGCAGAGTGCCTGCTGATCCATGAAGATATCGCCGATACCATCGGGGCAGACGTGATCGCGGCGCTGGTTTCGGCGGGTGTCGAAGTGCGGGCGGACGGCGCACTGGCGGCGATTGAGGGCACGATTGTTGCCGAAGACGAAGACTGGGGTCGGGAATATCTTGACATGATCATCGCCGCAAAGCCGGTGACCGATATCGACGCGGCAATTGCCCATATTCGGGCCTATGGCTCAAATCACACGGATTGCATCGTTACCGAGAGCGCGGAGGCCGTCGCCCGCTTTTTTGAACAACTGGACAGTGCCATCCTGATGCACAATGCCTCGACCCAATTCGCTGATGGTGGTGAGTTTGGCATGGGGGCCGAGATCGGCATCGCCACCGGCAAGATGCACGCGCGTGGCCCGGTTGGGGCTAAGCAGTTGACCAGCTTCAAATACCTTGTGCGCGGCGATGGGACAGTGCGCGCATAAGGCGCGCGCCGTCTCAGAAGCAGATCGCGATCTGACCATCCGCTTGCTCCGTCGACACGTTGCGATCGAGATCTGCGGCCACGGTCGGCATCAGGGCAAACTGCACCTGAGCCGGGGTGACATGCAACAGCGTGTCCGGCGCGGACAGACCGGCCCATAAGGCGCTATCGACGTTCAGCTTTTCGGAGGTGCCTGTTACGCGCCACCGGTCACCTTCGACCCCTACGTTGGCATCCCCGCCGTAGGGCATGGACGTCTCCAGACACTGGATGGCCAGAAACGCCAGACGCACACAGGCGCGGCTCTGTGGTTCAAGGGGGCTCCAATGCAGCCGTAACCGACCACCGCGGCTCACATCGTCGAGCACCGACAGGACCTCGGTACGGCCCAGCATCTGTTCCCCGGCTGCCCCATAGGCGATGCGAAAGAACCGGATTCGCGCACCGGCATTCCCGACGCTGTCGCTGATCAGCTCCAGTTCCGGTCCCTGCATGCCCCCGGCCATATCCAGTAATTCGAGCCCGTTGGTGATGGCGCCGATCGGGCTGATCAGGTCATGGCAGATTCTGGACCCTATCAAGGACGCCAGATTGTGGTTACTCTGTCCCACGTCATTCCTCCGTTTCAGGGCCTGTTGTGACCGATCTCAACGCGATACTCGAACCCGGTATGCTTGTGCGCCACCCCGATTTCAATGATTGGGGTCTGGGGCAGGTGCAATCAAATGTTGGCGGCAAGATCACTGTTAACTTTCGCGAGCAGGGCAAGGTGGTCATTGACGGCACACGCGTGTCGCTGGTTCCCGTCTTTGATTCCTGAAACCGGTTTACGAATGGTTAATTTTTCGCGAACCCGCCGCGTATGTTGCCAATGCGCATCAATGCAGGCTATCTGGCTCCAACTGAATTCCGAACAGATGAAACGCAGCCAAAATGCCTGAATCCGAGCCCGAATTTTCCGTCAGGCTGGCAACCACAGACGACGAACGGCGCGCAGCACAGGCGCTGCGCTATGACGTCTTTGTGCGAGAGTTGGGGGGCGGGGGCGCTCTTGTGGATCACGAGAACGGTTTGGAGCGTGACCGGTTTGATCCGTATTTCGATCACCTCCTGGTGTTTCACAATCCTACCCGTCAGGTTGTCGGAGTCTATCGGCTGATGCGTGACGATCAGGCGACCAGGGCAGGACAGTTCTATTCCGATGACGAATATGATCTGAGCTCTCTCAAAGCCACGGGCCGCCGGTTGCTTGAACTTGGCCGCTCCTGTCTGCATCGCGATTATCGCGGAGGCATCGCGATGTACCATTTGTGGAGCGGGCTGGCACGGTATGTCGATACCCATGATATCGACATCCTGTTTGGTGTCGCCAGCTTTCATGGCACTGATCCGCGGGCGCTTGCTCAACCTCTTTCCATGTTGCACCACGCCCATCTGGCGCCACCCGAATTGCGCGTGCGTGCCCGACCCGAGCGTTTCCAGAGAATGGATCTTGTCCCGCCGGATCAGCTTGATCGCCGCCGGGCGATGGTCGAAATGCCGGCACTGATCAAAGCCTATCTGCGGCTTGGCGGCAGCGTCGGAGAAGGGGCCTGTCTGGATCATGCGTTCAACACCACCGATGTATGCCTTGTTCTGGACACGGCACAGATGAATGATCGCCAGAGGCGGCTCTATTCGGGTGAGCGGGCAGAATGAACCCGACGTGGAACAGTGGGTCGGATCCGGATCCGATCCGCATAGGCGCCTTGGGCTGGGTTCGTGTGATCCTACGCGGCACTGCGCTGGCGGTCCTGGTGTTTGGTTGCCTGCTGTTACTCCTGCTGATCCGGCTCGTCGAAAAACCGTTTTTTGGCCTGAAACGGCCACTGACGCCATACATCACCCAATTCGTCTGTCGGGCTGCGTTTCGGATTCTTGGCATGGGGTTCTCGACATCGGGCGAATTGATGATCGAGCACGGCGCCGTGGTGGCCAATCATTCCTCGTGGCTTGACATCTTTGCGCTGAACGCCCGCAAACGGGTGTATTTCGTCTCAAAGTCTGAAGTTGCAAGCTGGCCCGGGATTGGTTGGCTGGCCCGCGCGACCGGAACGGTTTTTATCGAACGCAACCCGGCGCGGGCGCGCGAGCAGACGCAGCTCTTTGAACAACGGCTGCTTGCCGGGCACAAGCTGTTGTTCTTTCCAGAGGGCACGTCGACCGACGGGTTTCGGATATTGCCATTCAAAACAACGCTGTTCGCTGCGTTCTTCAGTGACGAGTTGAGAAACATCGCCCATATCCAACCGGTGAACGTGATCTATCATGCGCCTCGGGGCGAACCGGCGCGGTTCTATGGCTGGTGGGGTGACATGGAGTTTGCGGAACACCTGCTCAAGACGCTTGCGGTGCGCCGTCCCGGATCGGTTGAACTGGTCTATCATCCGGCGGTGCGGGTTGCGGATTTTGCCAATCGCAAAGCGCTGGCCGCACATTGCGAAGGCGTGGTTCGGGCCTGCCATGACGCCAGGATAACTGATCAGGCGACGCGTATCCGCTGACCGCCCTCATCAAATTGGATTTCATCGTCGGGTGACCAGTCAATGCCGCAGTGCTCGCCTTCCTGCCTGGCACGCAATGCTCCGTCCTGACGCACGGTGAACTGATCACCTGATGGCAGCGCGAGATGGATCAGCGTTTCCGCACCAAGGGCTTCGGAAAAAGTGACGATTCCATTTGCATGGCCTTCGCCGGAAGGGACGATGTGCGCGTGTTCGGGACGCACCCCGATGGTGGCAAGACCCGGTCGCGGTGTCCTCAGGGACGCGGGTGGCACAAAGTTCGTTGCCGGTGATCCGATAAACCCGGCAACGAACTGCGTGGCAGGGTTGGCATAGACTTCAAGCGGCGCACCGATCTGGTCGGCAACCCCATCATGCATCACGATCATGCGGTCAGCCAAGGTCATCGCTTCGACCTGATCATGGGTCACATAAACCGACGTAATGCCAAGTTCCTTCTGTAACGCCTTGATTTCAAGCCGCATCTGCACGCGTAGCTTGGCGTCGAGGTTCGACAACGGTTCATCAAACAGGAACACCGCCGGCTTGCGGACGATGGCGCGACCCATGGCGACGCGCTGGCGTTGACCGCCCGAAAGCTCGCGGGGTTTTCGGAGCAGGTAGTCTTCGAGTTGCAGCATCTTGGCCGCAGTCGCGACCCGGCTGGCGATCTCGTCCTTTGGCACTTTTGCGATCTTCAAGCCGTAGGAAATGTTGTCAAATACGTTCATATGCGGGTAGAGCGCGTAGTTCTGGAACACCATCGCGATGTCGCGATCCATCGGTTCCAGATCATTGACGCGTTTGCCAGAGATTTCGATGTCACCGCCGGTCACTGTTTCCAATCCGGCGACCATCCGCAACAGGGTGGATTTTCCACATCCGGACGGCCCCACGATCACGATGAATTCGCCATCGGCGATGTCGATATCGACGCCGTGGATCACCTCGGTCTTGCCAAAGCGCTTCTTGACGTTGCTGAGTTTGAGCGTTGCCATGGTCTATTTCTCGCTGTCCACAAGGCCGCGGATAAACAGGTTCTGCATGCTGATTACCACAATGATCGGGGGCAGCATGGCCAGGATCGATGTGGCCATGATGACCGGCCAGTCGGCGGTGTCGTCACCAGACGGAAACATCTGCTTGATGCCCATGACGATCGTGTTCATCGACGGATCTGTCGTGATGAGCAGGGGCCAGAGATACTGGTTCCAGCCATAGATGAACAGGATCACAAAGAGGGCCGCAATGTTGGTGCGGCTCATCGGCAGCAGAATATCCCAGAAGAACCGCATCGGGCGCGCACCGTCCACGCGGGCGGCCTCGGCGAGCTCGTCCGGAACCGTCAGAAAGAACTGGCGAAACAGGAAGGTTGCAGTGGCGCTGGCGATCAGCGGAAAAATGAGGCCCGAATAGCTGTTGAGCATGCCAAATCCGGCGACGACCTCGTATGTGGGGACGATACGAACCTCGACCGGCAGCATGAGGGTGAGGAAAATCAGCCAGAAAAACAACCGGCGTCCGGGGAAGCGGAAATAGACGATGGCAAAGGCCGAAAGCAGCGAGATCAGGATCTTGCCGATGGCGATACCCATCGCCATGACAAGCGAATTCGCCAGCATCCGCAGCACCGGCGCGTTCACCCCGGAGAAAAGTGCATCGCGGTAGTTTTGAAAGAACTGATTGCCAGGCCAGAGCGGCATCGGCGGCTGTGTGATTTCGGGCTGTGTCACGGTTGATGCGACAAAGGCGAGCCAGATCGGAAAGAAGATGATCAGAATGCCGACAATCAGACCGGCATGGGTCAGCCACAGACCCGTGCCACGTGTTTCGACCATGCCGGTGCGCTCTGCCATCAGTAATGCACCCGCCGTTCGATGAATTTGAACTGGATGATGGTGAGCAGCCCGACGACGAAGAGCAAAATAACGGATTGGGCCGCGGAACTGCCCAGATCCTGCCCGACAAAACCGTCGGCGTAGACCTTGTAGACAAGGATCGTGGTAGCCTGCTGCGGACCACCGCTGGTGATCGTGTGGATGACCCCGAAGGTCTCAAAGAAGGCATAGACGATGTTGACGACCAGCAGGAAAAAGGTGGTGGGCGACAGCAGCGGCCAGACGATCGTTCGAAACCGGGTCCAGAAACGCGCGCCATCAATGGCGGCGGCCTCGATGACCGAACGTGGAATGGCCTGAAGCCCTGCGAGAAAGAACAGGAAGTTGTAGCTGATCCGCCCCCAGCTTGAGGCGGCCACGACAAGGCCCATCGCCTCGGTCTGGTTCAGCACATGGTTCCAGTCATAGCCAAGCAGGCCGAGATACCAGGAAACAACGCCGACGCGGGTGTTGAACATGAACAGCCACAACACGCCCGCGACCGCCGGGGCCACCGCATAGGGCCAGATCAACAGCGTGCGATAGGTGCCCGCTCCCTTGATCAGCCGGTCGGCAAGCAGCGCGAAATAGAGTGCGATGCCCATCGAGACGATCGTGACCAGCCCGGAAAAAACGGCCGTAGTCACAAATGACGCGCGGTAATAGGGATCCCCCAGCAGGTAGTGAAAGTTCCCAAGCCCAACGAACTGAGATTTCAGGCCAAAGGGATCGGGTATGAATAGCGACTGCCAGACGGCCTGGCCCGCAGGATAGAAAAAGAAGACCGCCGTAATGATCACCTGCGGCAAGAGCAGCAGGAGCGGGAGCAGCCAGCCCTTGAAGGTTACGCGCTTTTCCATTCCGGTTCGATCAGTGGTGGGGCAGGTGATCCTGACCAAATGTTGCGGTCAAGAGTGCTGTCCGTGGGGTGATTGGTCTCTGCGCCCGGGCGGGGCCGGGCGCAGAAAGTTCAGGCGAAAGCCGCTATTGATTGGCTTGTTCAAAGCGGCGCAGCAACTGGTTGCCCCGTTCAACCGCGCTGTCCAGAGCGGCCTGCGCGTCCTTGTCACCGGACCAGACCGCCTCGAGTTCCTCGTCGATGATCCCGCGGATCTGATCAAAGCTGCCAAGGCGCAGGCCTTTGGAATTCGGCGTTGGGGCCGCACCGGTCATTTGCTGAATGGCGATATCGGTGCCAGGATTGGCCTCGTAGAACCCTTCGGCCTTGGTCTGTTCGGCAGCGGCTAGGGTGATCGGCAGATAGCCGGTATCCTGATGCCATTTCGACTGGATGTCGGATGTCGACAGGAAGCTCAGGAATTCCGCGACACCCTTGTATTCTTCCGGATCATGCCCGGCCAGAACCCAGAGCGATGAGCCGCCGATGATCGTGTTCTGCGGAGCCCCTTCGACACCATCCCAATAGGGCAGAGGGCGGATCTCGAAATCAAATTCGGCTTCGGCCTTGATCCCGGCATAACCTGCAGAAGATTCGGTGAACAACGCGCATTCCCCGGCGCGAAAATTCGCTCCGCCTTCGTTGCGACGACCGTTGTAGATGAATTTGCCGTCTCTGGCCCAATCACCCATCTGCTGGATGTGCTGAACCTGCACCGGCCCGTTCAGCGTGAGTTCGGTATCAAGCCCGGCATATCCGTTTTCCTGGCTGGCAAAGGGTTGGTTGTGCCATGTGCTGAAGTTTTCGAGGTGGATCCAGCTCTGCCAGGCGGTGGTCAGCGGGCAGGCATGGCCCGCTTCCTTCAGTGCGTCCAGCGCCTCTCCGACCTGCTGCCATGTGGACAGGTCCATGTCGGGATCAAGCCCGGCCGCCGAGAATGCGTCGCGGTTTACCCAGAGAACCGGAGTCGAGGAATTGTAGGGCAGCGAGAGCATTTCGCCGTCCGTGGTGGTGTAATAGCCTTTGACCGGGCCAAGATAGCCATCCGGGTCAAACGGTGCGCCACCTTCGGCCATCACTTCGTAAACAGGTCTGATCGCGCCCTCTGCTGCCATCATCGTGGCTGTGCCGACTTCGAACACCATCAGGATATGCGGCTGCTCACCGGCTCGGAACGCGGCGATGCCGGCGTTGAGTGTTTCGGAATAGTTGCCCTTGTGGTTTCCGACAATCACATAGTCGGACTGGCTGGCGTTGAAGGTTTCGATCTGCTCTGCAAGAAGTTCGCCAAGCCGACCGGTGAACGCGTGCCACCATTGAATCTCGGTCTGCGCCCAGGCACCCGTCGACAGGGCTACCGTAGACGCAGCGGCAGCGAGCAAAGTTTTGATTTTCATGGCTTTCCCCCCAAGGAAATTGATCTAGTGCAATGTAGCACAGCCTAACCAACTGCGCGATTCTGACAACAGTTTTGCGACGGCCGAAGCAGAACCGGCGATTTTGTTCACCGATTGGCATGGGATGACAAATCCGCGCCTCTGCCATATCGACTGGTCAGGCATCTTTGCCTTTGCGGCATTCGTGTTTCATGTAGACGCGCAGGTGGATCGAAACCGTGTGGGTAAGGGCTTGCGTCCGGGATCATCGTACAGTATGGCCCCACCATTCAACCCGCAGGCGGGGTTGGGCCGATGGGGGAGACATCCTCAAAGGTCCGCCGGTTGGCGCAATCGCGTCGAGACCCCCGCCGAGGATAAAACCGGAAAGGAAAACGAGCATGGCTCTTCCCGAGTTCTCCATGCGCCAGCTGCTGGAAGCAGGCGTACACTTTGGTCACCAGACACAGCGCTGGAACCCGCGTATGGCGCATTACATATATGGCGCGCGCAACGGCATTCACATCATGGACCTGACACAGACTGTTCCGATGCTGGATCAGGCGTTGCAGGTCATTCGTGATACAGTCGCCAAGGGTGGCCGCGTCCTGTTTGTGGGCACCAAGCGTCAGGCCAGCCAGCCGATCGCGGAAGCGGCCGAGAAATCCGCGCAGTATTACATGAACCACCGTTGGCTGGGCGGTACGCTCACCAACTGGCAGACCGTTTCCAAATCGATCCAGCGCCTGAAGCAAATCGACGAGCAGATGGAAACCGGTGCCGAAGGCCTGACCAAGAAAGAACGTCTTGGCATGGAACGCGATCAGGGCAAATTGCAGGCGTCGCTGGGCGGTATCCGCGAAATGGGCGGCACACCTGACCTGTTGTTCGTGATCGACGTCAAGAAAGAAGCGCTGGCGATCGCCGAGGCCAACAAGCTGGGTATCCCGGTGGTTGCGATTGTCGACACCAACTGTTCCCCCGATGGCGTTGACTTCATCATTCCGGGCAATGACGACGCCGCCCGTGCAATCTCGCTCTATTGTGATCTTGCCGCGCGCGCCGCGCTGGACGGCATGTCGGCACAGTTGGGGGCAGCCGGCGTCGATCTGGGTGCAATGGAAGACGCTCCGGTTGAAGAAGCCGTTGCCGAGCCTGCAGCCGTTGAAGTTGGCGACGCGTCGACAGAGACCGTGTCGAACGACGCCATGGCCAAGGATGCGCCGATGGATATCGAGTCCACCGCAAAGACCCTGGAAAAGGCCGCCAAAAGCAGCTGATCGGTTTGCCGCCGCGGTTCGCGGTGGTCTGACATGAACCTGATATGCGGCGCGAGTATTGCTCGCGCTGCACCCGTTGAAAATTCCTGGACAGGAGAGCCGAACATGGCAATTACCGCATCGATGGTGAAGGAACTGCGCGACAGCACCGGCGCAGGCATGATGGACGCCAAGAAGGCGCTGACCGAAACCGATGGCGACATGGACGCCGCCGTTGACTGGCTGCGCACCAAGGGCCTGGCAAAAGCCGCCAAGAAATCCGGCCGCGTCGCCGCCGAAGGCCTGGTTGCCGTCGTCGTCGACGGTGGCAAGGGTGTTGCGGTCGAAGTGAATTCGGAAACCGACTTTGTCGGCAAGAACGCGGAATTCCAGGAAATGGTCAGCGGCATCGCACGCACCGCGCTTGGCGTCTCCGATATCGAGGCTCTGAAATCAGCGGACATGGGTGGCAAGTCGGTTGCTGATGTGATCACCGACAAGATCGCCACCATCGGCGAAAACATGTCGGTGCGCCGGATGTCGGTCATCGAGGGCGACGCGGTGGTGTCCTATGTTCACAACGCAGCCGCCCCCGGCATGGGCAAGATCGGCGTTCTGGTTGCACAGAGCGGCGGTGACGACGCGTTTGGCAAGCAGGTTGCGATGCACATTGCGGCGGTGAACCCTGCGGCGTTGAGCGAAGACGACATGGACCCCGCCGTAGTCGAGAAGGAAAAGCAGATTCAGATGGACATTGCCCGCGAAAGCGGCAAGCCCGAGCAGGTGATTGAAAAGATGATCATTGGCCGGATGAAAAAGTTCGTCTCCGAATCCACCCTGCTGAACCAGCAGTTCGTGGTGAATCCCGACCTGACCGTCGGCGAAGCCGCAAAAGAAGCCGGTGCCACGATCACGGGTTTCGTGCGGCTCGAAGTGGGCGAAGGCATCGAGAAGAAGGAAGAGGATTTCGCCAGCGAAGTGGCGAAGGCCGTTCAGGGCTGATCAAATCCACAATGATTGACGGGGCTCGTCTGGCAGATCGCCGGGCGGGCCCTTTCTGTTTGGGGGAATGACGTTCGGTCAGAGTCCAGACCCCCTGAGAGATGGGCAGAACGCCGGCGGAAAATGAAGTCGGAGCCGCGTTTGCAAGAGCGCGGCTCCGATCAATTGAATGCCCCGGTTCAATGGGGATGGATGGGGCTATTCAAAGTTTCCGACTCAATACGTGGATCAATACACGCACGAGCCGGACAGGTAAGAGAGCCTTGCAATATCAAGGTTCGTTTCCCGATGTTCCCAGGCTAAAGCCACCACTCACGGAACAACTGTACTTTGCGACTTAATGCGCGTTAACAAAAGTAATGTATTCCTTACCTCGGGGAAACCTTCCACCCTTCACAGGCTAAAACCTGAATGAAATCAAGTCTCTGCGGGCATCGTAAACATCTGGTTGAGCAACGCCGCCTTGAGCACTGCCTGGGCCGAGGTTTCCACCGAGAGCGACTCGCGCGCGAGCCGCAGGTGTTTTTCGACCGTGGCCGAAGTCAGCCCCATCAGGATGGCGATATCCTGCGTGGTCTTGCCGTCGCCGACCCATTCCAGCGCCTCGCGCTGGCGCTTGGTCAGCGCCCTGTTGGGGGGCGTGTAGGGGAGTGTGAGAATGCGCAGATGCGCGACATTGTTCATCAGGTGGATGTCGGTGCCATGTTCCGCCCAGACCTGATCAATCTCTTCCTGAGACATCTCGGCCTTCGCCGCCAGCGAGATCGCGCCCTTGGAACGCGGCGAGATCGATTTGAAACTGATCGTGTACCCCGACTTGACCTTGAAGGTCAGGTTGAACTGCACCACCTTGATCTGCTCGGGCGTCAGCTTGCCGAGGTCAAATTTCTCGTAGATTTGCCGCCAGCTGCCCGCACCTTCATTTTCCAGCGCCCAGTTCAGCATCGGCGCATGAAAATACAGCCCTCCGTGAAGAAAGCCTGCGAGGTATTCCGGGCTGTGGTTGCTGAGAATTGTAAAATCGTCAGGATCACCCAGAGAGGTTTCGGTCCGATATCGGGTGAACCCATAGATCAGCCGGTCAAAGCCGAATTTCTCCATCTGGGCGGTATGAACCGGCCAGAGTTCTTCCAGGCTTTGCGTGTTGGTGATGAAGTGCAGATACTCACGCAGTTCCATACAGGTTATGACCCTTCCAGATGGGACTTGAGCGCATCAAGCGCCAGGATGTACCCCTGCGGCCCGAACCCGCAGATTTGCCCGAGAGCGACCTTTGCCAGATAGGATACGTGGCGATACGACTCGCGGGCATGAATGTTGGACAGGTGGACTTCGACCGCAGGCAACTCCACCGAGGCGACCGCGTCCATCAGTGCGATAGAGGTGTGGGTATAGGCTCCGGCATTGATCACGAGCCCCGCCTGCACCCCCTTGGCCGCATGGATCGCATCGACCATGCCGCCCTCGTGATTTGTCTGGTGGCAGGACACGTTCACTCCGATCGCTTTACCATGCGCGCGGCAGGCGTCTTCGACCATGGCCAGCGTGGTTGTCCCGTAGACCTCTGGCTGGCGGGTCCCAAGCAGGTTCAGATTTGGGCCGTTGAGGATCAGAATGCCGTTCATGGTGCCAGGTTCCTTTTTGTGCGTTGGTCTTAGGCACGAATGGTCGGTTCTGTCCAGTTCCGAGGGCGTCAAGGCGGCAAATCAGGCAAAAACTGCCAATCCGAGCCACTGCGCAACCAGTGCGGGGATGTCCTGACCCTCAATTTCGATGGTCAGGGCATTCTCGCGCAGAAGATTGGTCTCGTTGCGTTTGGTCACCTCTGACAGTACAAACCGTCCGCGCAGCCGCGACCCGGACTTGACCGGCGACAGAAAGCGCAGCTTGTTGAAGCCGTAGTTGATACCCATGACCTGACCGGGCAGCATCGGGAAACAGTCATAGGCAAAACGGCTTGCCAGCGACAGCGTCAGGAACCCGTGCGCGATGGTGCCGCCAAACGGCGTTTCCGCCGCCGCACGATCGGGATCTACATGGATCCACTGGGTGTCGTGGGTCGCGTCGGCAAAGGTGTCGATCATCGGCTGATCCACGGTGATCCAGTTGGATACGCCGACCTCTGTTCCCAGAAGTGCCTGGGCGTTTTTCAATGCGTCATCAATCGCGGCCATGGGTTTTCCTGTGGTTGATGTCTGATGGAGGGATCAGGGATCGGGGCCGACACGCACCATGCGCTTGCCCTTGTTCTCGCCTGCCAGCAGGCCAATCAGAGCGGCGGGCGCAGAGTCGAGCCCTTCGACTATGTCTTCGAAGACCTTGATCTGGCCACTGTTGACCCAGATTTGCAGCGCACGCAGGGCGGTCGCGTCCTGTTTGGCGAAATCCATCACGATAAAGCCCTCCATCCGCAGCCGTTTCACCACCACCAATCCCGGCAGGTTGCGCGGACCGGTTGGGGCGTCGGTGTCATACTGGCTGATCGCGCCACAGCAGGAGATACGGCCTCTTTCGTTCATCACGGCCAGTGCGGTCTCCAGTACCGCGCCTCCGACATTGTCGAAATAGACATCCACACCATCCGGGCAGACGGCGCGCAACGCCTTGAACAGGCCAGGTTCGCGATAGTCCGCACAGGCATCAAACCCGAGCGTGTCCACAACCCATCCGCATTTTTCCGCTCCGCCGGCAATCCCGACGACGCGGCACCCGAGGGCCTTGGCGATCTGCCCGACATAGCCGCCGACCGAGCCGGCCGCGGCAGAGACAAGCACGGTTTCCCCGGCAATGGGGTGAGCAACATTCACCAGACCATGAAACGCGGTTTTGCCCGCGATCCCGTAGACAGACATCAGATTGGACAAAGGCCGGATATCGGGCAGTTTCTGCACCTTGTGTGCGGGACGCGTCACATATTCGGCCCAGACCGATTCCGACGCGACAATATCGCCCTTGTTCAGCTTTGGACTCTTGCTCTCCATCACTTCGCAGATCGCGTAGGTCGGCATGATGTCCCCGGCCTTGACCGCATCGCGATAGGTCGCTCCCTGCATCCAGCTTCGGTTGGCGGCGTCGATTGACATCAGGATCGTGCGCAACAGCACCTCGCCATCCCCTGCGGCTGGCACGTCGCCGTCCAATGCCGTGAAATGCGCCTGTGTGAGTTCGCCCTTGGGCAATTCAGAGATCGCGATCATTCGGTTGGTCATGTTCAGGTCCTGGGTTAGGTGCGCTTGTCGGGCTGTTAAACGGCGGCTGATCCCGGTAGTCGTCCGGGACAGAGCGAAAGGGAGGCCCGCAGCGCATGAGCAAAGAGTATCACCAGACCAAGTTTTCGCCGCCACCGGGCGCGGCAGATCTGTTGTTGATCCGTCATGGCCGCACCGAAGCCGCGCGCCCCGGAGTGTCGTTTCCGATGAAGGATGGGCATGGCGACCCGGCGTTGCATCCCGAAGGTGAAGAACAGGCGTTGGCCGTGGCCGCGCGCCTGGAGCGTGAACCGCTGTCCGCGATCTATGTGACGAACCTGCGCCGGACCCATCAGACCGCCGCGCCACTGGCCGAACGCCTCGGGCTTGAGCCGCGTGTCGAGGCCGATCTGCGCGAAATCCATCTGGGCGAGTGGGACGGCGGGCTCTACCGCATCAAGGCCGCCGAAAACGCGCCGGAATTCCAGCGCGCGTTTGCCCGGCAGGAATGGGGCGAAATCCCCGGTGCGGAAACCACAGCCATCCTGCATGCGCGTGTCCGGGCAGGTCTGTTGCGGATTGCGGCGGCGCATCCGGATGAGCGGGTCGCGGTGGTCGTACATGCGGGTGTGGTCGGGGCCGCCCTGGCAATTGCCAGCGGATCGCAACCCTTCGCGTTCAACAAGGTCGCCAATGGCTCGATCAGCCGCATCGTGATCCACGGGGACAGGATGATCGTGCAGGGGTTCAACGATATTTCGCATCTGAGTTGACGATCAATCCATCGTTACGACGACTTTGCCCATCACCTTGCGCTCTTGCATCATGTTGAGCGCCTCGGCGGCCTGAGCAAGCGGGAAGCGTGCGCTGATCCGGGGTTTGATCTTGCCCTCGGCGTAGAGTTGAAACAGCTCGCCGACGTTTTCCAGATGCCCCTTGGGGTCGCGCACCGTCGACGCCCCCCAGAACACCCCGACCACCTGACAGCCTTTGAGCAGTGTCAGGTTCAGCGGAAGTTCAGGAATGCCGGCGGGGAATCCGACCACAAGAAACCGGCCTTCCCAGGCAAGTGCGCGCACGGCAGGCTCGGCATAGGCCCCACCCACGGCATCATAGACGACATTGACGCCTTCGGACCCGACCAGTTTCTTGATCTCGCCCGAGAACGCCTTTTGCGCGTCGCGATCCATATCGCGCGGATAGATGATTGTCTCATCGGTCCCGATGGATTTACAGAACTCTGCTTTTTCGGCGCTGGAGACCGCGGCAATGACCCGTGCCCCTGCCGCCTTGCCCAGTTCGATGGCGGCGGCCCCAACACCGCCCGCAGCCCCAAGGATCAGCAGGCTTTCACCGGCTTTCAGTTTGGCGCGGTCCTTCAAAGCGTGATGCGAGGTGCCGTAGGTAAAGATGAAACAGGCCGCGTCCTCGTAGGGCATGTCGTCGGGGATCTTGATGAGCCGGGTGGGATCAATGGCTATATGCGTGGCAAAACCGCCAAAGCCCGTCAACGCCAGCACCCGGTCGCCAACGGCAAATCCCGCGACGCCCTTGCCAACGGCCAGGATATCGCCTGCGATCTCGCCACCGGGCGCAAACGGGCGCGGTGGTTTCATCTGATACAAGTCACGGATCATCAGAGTGTCGGGAAAATTGACCCCTGACGCCCGAATTCCGACGATCACCTCGCCGTCTTTTGGCTGTGGATCGGGACATTCGGTCAGTTCCAGCGTTTCGGGCCCACCGATGGCAAGGCTCAGCATTGCATGCATGTGCATCTCTCCCTGAAGTCGCGGTTCAGAGCCGCAAACATACCGCGCGACTGTTTCCCCGCAAATCAGTGTTGTCAATCGAAATTCGAAATGCAATTCTGCACAGCGGAACGGCGACGCGCGACGGAAAGGAACCCACCATGACACCGGATATCCTGTTTTCCCTGAATGGGAAAACCGCAGTCGTCACGGGCGGCGCAACCGGCATCGGGCGCATGGCCGCCGAGGCGTTGGTCCGCGCAGGGGTGCGTGTGCTGATTGCATCGCGCAAGGGTGAGGCCTGCGAGGCCGTCGCGGAGCAACTGAATGCGCTGGATGCGGACGGGTCCGCCGAGGGTTTTGCCGGGGATGTCGGCAGCGAAGAGGGTGTCGACGCGTTGGCCAAGGCGGTCGCGGACCGGACGGATCGGCTCGATATCCTGATGAATAACGCGGGCATAACCTGGGGTGCACCGCTGGGTCAGTATCCTTTTGCCGCCTGGGAAAAGGTGAACGCGGTCAACGTGGCCGGGCTGTTTCATCTGACGCAAAAGCTGATGCCGATGCTGATCGCGTCCGGCACCACAGAGGATCCGGCGCGGGTGGTCAATGTTGGGTCGGTCATGGGTGAAGTACCGATGGGCGATGGCGCGTACGCCTATTCCGCCTCCAAGGCTGCCGTCCTGCATCTGAGCAAGATCCTCGCCAAGGAACTTGCCGGACATCACGTAACTGTCAATGCGCTGGCACCCGGACCCTTCGTGTCACGGATGACGGCCTTTGCCACCGGCGACGAGGTCTTGCGCGAAAAGGTCGGTGCCGATGTGCCCTTGGGGCGCGTCGGGCGGGATGAAGATATCGCCGGATGCATGTTGTTTCTCTGTGGACGTGGCGGGGCCTATGTGACCGGTGCCGTGATCCCGGTCAGCGGTGGCATCAACGTGATGACCGCGCCGAATATCTTTGCAAGTGCAATGGAATAGAAGAGGACGGTAAAGCATGACGATCAGGTTTGACGACCGGGTGGCGATCGTGACCGGCGCCGGTGTGGGGCTGGGGCGTTCACACGCTTTGGGTCTGGCCGCGCGTGGTGCCAAGGTGGTGGTGAATGACCTGGGAGTTGCGACGGACGGGTCTGGCATGTCCTCGGACGCGGCGCTGGCCGTGGTTGAAGAGATCAAGGCCGCAGGTGGTGAGGCGATGGCGCACGGGGCCGATGTCTCGGATCCCGCGGGCGTCGATGACATGGTCCAACGGACGATGGCCACATGGGGACGGATCGACATTGCCGTGAACAACGCCGGCATCCTGCGCGACAAGACCTTTGGCAAGCTGAGCCTCGATGATTTCCGCAAGGTGGTGGACGTGCACCTGATGGGCAGTGCCACGGTCAGCCATGCCTGTTGGTCGATCATGCGCGAACAGGGCTATGGCCGGATTGTCCTGACCTCATCGGGCAGCGGGCTTTATGGCAACGTCGGCCAGTCCAACTATGGCGCGGCCAAGGCGGCGATGATGGGGCTGATGAACGTGCTGCATATCGAAGGTGCGCGTGACAATATCCGGGTCAATGTGCTGGCGCCGACTGCGGCAACGCGGATGACGGAATCTCTCATTCCCGCGGATGCGCTGGCGCTGATGGCACCGGAGACGATCACGCCGGGCCTGTTGTATCTGGTCAGCGAGGATGCCCCGAGCCGGGTGATGCTGGGTGCCGGGGCGGGATGCTTTGCACAGACGCGGGTGTATGAAACTCAGGGCATCACCCTGACCGGTGACATCACGCCAGAAGATGTCGCCGAACGGTTTGCTGACGTCGCGGATCCGGACGGTCAGGAAGAACTTTCAAACGCCTTTGAACAAACGAGAAAATACGTGATCAATGCCGCGAATGCCCGTGGGCTGACGCTGGATTGGACCTGAAAGGAACTGGCCATGCACGACACCGCGATTTCCACTTCTCATGCGCCGGTTGCCCGGACCTGCTTTGGTGGCTCCCGCGCCGCCGCACCAGGGGTGCTGTGATGGTTGCCTGGAACCGGGATGAAAGCCATTTGCCTGCGGCGTTGCGCGGATTGCGCCTGCCGCTGGTCGGATCACCGATGTTCATCGTGTCCGGCCCCGAACTGGTCATTGCACAATGCAAGGCCGGGATCATCGGGTCGTTTCCCGCGTTGAACGCCCGCGAGGCCGAGGGCGAGCCGCCGTTGCTGGAGATATGGCTCCAACAGATCAACGACGAACTCGACCGCCACAATCAGGAGAACCCCGACCGGCCCGCAGCACCCTTTGCGGTCAACCAGATCGTACATCGATCAAACGTGCGGCTGGAACGTGATCTGGAGATTTGCAACCGCTACAAGGTTCCGATCTGGATCACGTCGCTTGGCGCACGCGTCGAAGTGAACGAAGCCGCGCATGATTGTGGCGGGATCGTTCTGCATGACATCATCAACAATACCTTTGCCAAGAAGGCGATCGACAAAGGTGCCGACGGGTTGATCGCCGTGGCGGCCGGGGCCGGCGGACATGCCGGACCGCAATCGCCCTTTGCCCTGATCCGCGAAATTCGAGAATGGTTTGACGGGCCGCTGCTGTTGTCGGGGGCCATCGCCACCGGAGAGGCGTTGCTGGCGGCATGCGCGCTCGGGGCGGATTTCGGCTATGCGGGATCGCCGTTCATCGCCACCACCGAAGCCAATGCACAGGCCGAATACAAGGAGATGATCGTCACCAGCGGGGCCGAGGATATCGTGACGTCTTCGTTGTTTACCGGGGTTTCTGGGAACTACCTCAAACCTTCGATCACCGCCGCAGGAATGGATGCCGAGAACCTTCCGTCCGCCGATGCGAGTTCGATGAATTTCGGATCGGGATCGTCCAAACCAAAAGCCTGGAAAGAAATCTGGGGATCCGGGCAGGGGATTGGGGCCATCGACAAAGTCATGGATACGGCGGAGTTGGTGGACGGGATCGAACGCGCGTTTCTTGAGGTCGGGGCGCGGCTGGCCAACGAGTTCTCGACCTAGATGGCAGAGCTTCTGGTCATCCGGCATGCTCAGGCAAGCTTTGGGGCGGATAACTATGATCAGTTGTCAGATCTTGGGCATCAACAATCGGAACTGGCCGGAGAGGCCTTGCGCACATCCGGGTGGGTGCCGGACCGGTTGGTGACCGGTTCGTTGACCCGCCAGCACGAGACCCTTGCGTCCATGGGCTTTGCCGAGCCACCGGAGCAGCACGCGGGTCTGAACGAATATGATTTTCACGATCTGCTATCGGTGCGGTTTCAGGGAAATGTACCCGACCCTGTGCGCCACGATCGCAAGACCCATTTTCGCACGTTACGCGAGACCATTCTTGAGTGGCAGGCCGGTGGATTGGCCGGAGCCAGGGAAAGCTGGAAACAATTCTCAGATCGCGTTGAAAACGCCCGAAGATTTTCCACCGACACCACGGCGCGGCGGGTTCTGGTGATCAGTTCCGGTGGCCCGATTGGTGAATTGGTCAAGGCAAGCCTTGGTGCCCCGGACGCACAGATGATGGCGCTGAATCTTCAGGTCAAGAATACGTCCTGGACGCGGTTCTTCTTCAACGCCTCGACCTTTCTGCTGCATGAATTCAACGCCACCCCGCATTTCTCTACGCCGGATCGGGCAAAAATGCTTACCTTCAGCTGAGGATTGGCCATGACGAACGAGACGCAAACACTCGATCTTGAAGCGGTCGGCAGATACCTGACGCAACATCTGCAAGGGTTTTCCGGCCCCCTGTCGGCGCGCAAGTTCGAAACCGGTCAGTCCAACCCGACATTCCTGTTGATGACGCCGGAACGCAACTATGTTCTGCGCCGCAAGCCGCCGGGAACGTTGCTGAAATCCGCCCATGCCGTAGATCGCGAATTTCGCGTTCAAAAGGCGCTGGCCGGCACCGACGTGCCGGTCGCCAAGATGCATCTGCTGTGCGAAGACGACAGCGTGATCGGGTCGATGTTCTACATCATGGAGCATATGGACGGTCGCAATTTCAACGACCCGACCATGCCGGATGTCACCAACGATGGGCGTGGGGCCGTGATCGACGACATGAACCGGGTTCTAGCAGCGCTGCACATGGTCGATATCGAGGCGGTTGGGCTGTCGGATTATGGCCCGCCGGGCAGCTATTTCCAGCGACAGGTGGAGCGTTGGTCAAAACAATACCGCGCCTCTGAAACCGATCCCGTCCCGGCCATGAATGAATTGATGCGCCTTCTGGTCGAACGGATGCCGGAAGAGGATGGCCAACGCACCCTGGTGCACGGCGACTATCGCCTCGACAACATGATCTTTGAAAAGGGCGGCACGGGCTGTCTCGCCGTGCTGGACTGGGAATTGTCCACCATTGGCCATCCCTTTGCCGATCTCGCATCGGTCATCATGCAGTGGCAGATGCCGCCGGGCCGAGAGGGTCGGGGGCTTGCAGGTGTTGACCGTCAGGCGCTTGGGCTGCCAAGTGACGCCGAGTTTATCGCCCGATATTGCGAGCGCCGCGGATTACCCGAGATCGAGAATTTCGGGTTCTACCTGTCCTTTTGTTTCTTCCGGATGGCGGCGATCATTCAGGGTGTTTTGAAACGAGCGTTGGATGGTAATGCCAGCAACCCCGAGCGGGCAATGAAGATCGGCCAATATGTGCCGGTGTTCGCCGATCACGGGCTCAGAGCGCTGTCAGAATAGGGCGGCACTGTCGCTGTGAAGGGAGGCAAACATGTCGGATACAGAGTTCGGAGCCAACGCGGAGGAGGCGAAGGATCGCAATTTCATCACGGCGCTTGCGCGTGGTCTGGATGTTCTGCGGTGCTTTCGCCCCAATGAAACCGATCTGACAAACAACGATATTTCCGAACGCACGGGCCTGCCAAAACCCACGATTTCACGCCTGACACATACGCTTTGCAAACTGGACTACCTGGTAGCGGATGCGCGCACCGGAAGCTATCGGCTCAGCGCTGGTGTGCTGCAGTTGGGCTATGGTGTGCTGTCGGGAATGGAGATCGGGGAACGCGCTGCGGATGCAATGCGCGCGTTGCGCAATGGTCCAAACTCTTACATCACCTGCGCGCTGGCGGAACGGCATAGAATGGATGCGGTCTATGTTGCCGTGCAAAGATCACGGGAGGAGATTTCGCTGACAATGCATGTGGGCTCACGACTGCCCCTGTTCTTTTCCGCGGCCGGACGGTCAATACTTGTCGGGATGAGTGACAGGGATCGGGCCGCAGTATTTCGATATGCCAATGAACGTGACCCGGACGGGCAGGAGGCACGTCAGAGCAGCATCGAACGGGCGATGGATGAATACAAGGCGAACGGCTTTTGCACCGGATACGGCGACTGGCGTCCAGATGTAAATGGCATTGCGGTTCCGGTCTATTCCCTGAACGGTGCGCGGGTCTATGGTTTGAATGTGGGCGGGCCGGCGTTTCATGTCAAAAAGAAGCAACTTGAACAGCACTACGCCAAGAGCCTGATTGATGCGGCTCAGACTCTGAGTTGCCGCCCGTCCGGTTAGGGCACGCCACAGAATCGGCTCAAAAATTGTGGAACCCGATTTTACTCTGCGGAACAAATACCGGTTCTCACGCTTGCGATGATTAGGATATCTTGATCGATCGCGGCTGTCTGCTGCTCGTTCTGGAGCAATCCGCTGACCGCGATTTGACATGCCCGACTCTTAAACCTGCATGCGGGAGTTGCAGCGAGTCTTTCCCGGAAATTGATCAGATTTATGGTTTGAAAACATATATATATTTTGATTTCCTAACGTGTTTTTTTCGCTGTCGATCTCCAGCAACAGGCAACTCGATGGGCAGGTGGTTGCGCGAGCAACCTTGATATCGACGGTGGTCATTTGCGACCACGGAGTTACGCCGCGTGAGGCACTGTAGAATGCTTGACTTTGAACGCCGATATGCAACTCTTCGCGCAGTGCTTGACGTAAGAAATGAACACCGAGAACAGTCAAGCTGCGTGATAGGGAGAAAACGACATGCGCATCACCACCAGAGTAGGTGTATCCAGCGTTCTGGCACTGGCCATCAGTGCAGGCGCGGCATTTGCCGAGAACATCAAGATCGCGTTCATCGACCCGCTGTCGGGGCCATTTGCCAGCACCGGGACAAACGGATTGAACCAGTACGAGTTCGCGGCTCAAAAGCTCGTCAACGAAAAGGGCGGGGTTCTCGGTGGCGATATGTTCGAGATCGTTGGATTTGATAACAAGATCAGCCCCAAGGAATCCCTGATCCAGCTTCAGGTCGCCATCGATCAGGGCATTCGGTACATCGTACAGGGCAACAGCTCGGGCGTCGCCAACGCTCTCACAGAAGCCATTGAAAAGCATAACAAGCGCAATCCCGATACCCGGGTGCTGTTCCTGAACTATTCGGCGGTCGATCCCGCGCTAACCAACGACAAATGCAATTTCTGGCATTTCCGCTTTGATGCCAACGCCGACATCAAGATGGACGCGCTGACGGATGTGATCGCGCAAGACGAAAGCATCTCCAAGGTCTATGTCATCGGGCAGGATTATTCGTTCGGCAAGGCCGTCGCCGCTGCCGCTGTCGGTATGCTCGGGGAAAAGCGGCCCGACATCGAGATCGTCGGCAACGAGTTGCATCCCATCGGCAAGGTGAAGGACTTTACCCCTTACGCGCGCAAGATCGTCGCTGCCGAAGCGGATGCCGTGATCACCGGCAACTGGGGCTCCGACATGCTGGGCCTCGGCAAGGCCGTGATCGAAAACGGCTATACCGGCCCGATCTTCAACTATTATGCGGGTTCAGACGGTATTACCGCAGCCTTTGGCGAAAGTGGCAAAGGCATTCTGATGCAGGTTTCGGAAGGCAAACTGAACCCGCCGGAAGAATCCGCCATGGAGTATTTTTCTGCGTTCCGTGAGAAGTATCCAGAATCCGATACCTCGCAGCCCCGGATCACCAACGTCATTGAAATGCTCGCGAAGGCGATCGAGACCGCGGGCACTGCGGATGACGTGGTCGCCGTCGGAAACGCCCTTGAGGGCATGGAGCATGAGTCCATCTGGGGCGGAAAGGTCTATATGCGTCCACAGGACCATCAGGCCATTCAGGATGTTCACATCATGGCGCATACCAATGAAGGTGTGCAGATCGACTTCGACAATTCCGAGTTCGGTGCGGTTACTGTCAACACCGTCGAAATGGCGGCAATGGACAGTGACACCACCTGCAAGATGAAGCGTCCCTGACAGCGGCACGCTAACCCCTATCCCTGAAATCTCGGGGGTAGGGGCCTTTCACATTCCACCTATATCATTCCGCCGGGGAGACTGAGATGGATCTCATACTCGTCAATCTGATCGACGGGCTTGTCACCGGATTGCTGCTGTTCATGCTGTCCGCAGGGCTGACCCTCATTTTTTCGATGATGGGAGTCCTGAATTTCGCCCACGCCAGCTTTTACATGTTGGGAGCCTATTTCGCGTACCAGATCAGCACCTTCATGGGGTTCTGGATGGGGTTGCTTCTGGCCCCCCTGATCGTCGGTATCGCCGGTGCGGGCATTGAACGCTATGGATTGCGAAAGGTGCACCAATATGGCCATGTTCCAGAGCTCATCTTTACCTTTGGACTGGCCCTGCTGATCGAAGAGGTGGTGCAATTCGTCTGGGGAAAGAGCCAGATGCCGTATAATCCGCCCGAAATTCTGCAATTCACCCTGTTCTCGATCTCTGGCAATTCGATCCCGGCCTACAAGGTGTTCATGATCTTCGTGTCCATCGCCATTTTTCTGGCACTGCTCTATATCCTTACGCGAACGCGGGTTGGAATGGTGATTCAGGCCGCGCTGAGCTATCCGAAAACGGTCGAGGCCCTGGGGCACAACGTGCCTCTGGTTTTCATGGGCGTGTTTGGCGTTGGAACCGCGCTTGCGGGCGTCGCCGGGGTTATTGCCGGTCCGGTTCTCGGGACCTTTCCGGGCATGGCCTTTCTGTTGGGATCCATCGTGTTCGTAACCATCGTGATCGGGGGGTTGGGATCGCTGTGGGGGGCGCTGGTTGCATCGCTCCTGATCGGCTGGATCACCACCTTCGCGGCAAGCTACAACGTCGCCATGGCTGACATCCTGATCGCCATGGGTTTTGAACAACCCATCGATCTGTCCGAAAGCGCCTGGCGGGATTTGTGGTCCCTGACCTTGCCGCAGATCGGGCCGATTCTGCCCTATCTGTTGATGGTGCTCATTCTCGTCTTCCGCCCCTACGGGTTGTTTGGAAAGCGTGACGTATGAGCGACATGGCAAACAAGAGCGCGACCACCCGCCGCAGCGGCATCACGCTCGCTATGGCGATGCCCTGGATCCTGGCGACTGTGATCCTGGCGATTGTTCCCTTCGTCTTTGCATCCAACAGCGCCATCACGATCATGAACCAGATGGCGATCACCATCATTTTTGCCCTGGCCTACAACATGCTGCTGGGGCAGGGCGGGATGCTGTCCTTTGGTCATGCGGTCTATATGGGCGTCGGCGGCTTCATGTGTGTTCACATCATGAACTACGTCGAAGACTATAGTCTGCCCCTGCCACTGCCGGTGCTGCCGCTGTTTGGGGGTTTGTTTGGTCTGGGATTGGCCACGATTGTCGGCTCCTTCTCGACACGCAAGGCGGGCACCGTGTTCGCGATGATCTCGCTTGGGGTTGGCGAGTTGATCGCGGCCTGTTCGGTAATCATCGTCGTCTTTTTCGGCGGTGAGGAAGGTGTCAGCGGCGACCGGACCTATGGGATGCCGGTCTTTGGGGTCGAGTTCCTGCAACAGATCGAGGTCTACTACCTGATCGCCTTCTGGCTGCTGCTGTCTGCATTCCTCATGTATCTGTATTCGCGCACCCCGATCGGTCGGATGGCCAACGCGGTTCGCGACAACCCGGAACGGGCCGAATTTCTCGGATATTCCGCGCGTTGGGTCCGGTTCTTTTCCTTCTGTGCGTCCGGCTTTTTCGCCGGCATTGCGGGCGGCCTGTTCGCGATCAACTATGAAATTCTGACCGAAGAAAATCTGAACCTTGTGCAATCCGGCTGGATCTTGTTGATCACCTTCCTTGGGGGGGTCGGGTTTTTCTTTGGGCCAATCATCGGAGCGGTGTTGTTCACACTGCTGCAAACAGTGCTCAGCCTCGAAACCGAACTCTGGCAGCTTTATCTGGGTGCGCTCTTTGTCGCGACGGTGATGTATTTTCCTGGCGGCATGGCCGGTATTCTGATGATGCATGTTCCCGCCATTCGGCTCGGCAAGGCGGGATTGCTGGTTGTACCATATATCAAGACATTGCTTCCGGCAGTGATCGGCACTCTGGGCTTGGCGGCGTTGATCGAGACAGTCTTTCACGTTCGGCATGCAGCGACCGGTGAGCATGAAATGACGCTGTTCTGGATGACATTTGACAGTCACGCCGTGTTGCCCTGGATCACGATGTTTGCCGTGATGGTTGTCAGCTTCTGGATAACCCGCCGAAATCTGCCAGAGCTGAAAGCCGCGTGGCACGACGCCAATACGATCGGAGGGAATCCGTCATGAGCAGTCAGCCGGGACAGGCCGGGACGCCCGCGCTTCTGATTGACGACCTGCGCAAGAGCTTTGGCAAGACCGAGATCATTCGGGGTGTGAACCTGTCCATCGCCCGAGGCGAGCGGCACGCCGTGATCGGGCCGAACGGCGCAGGGAAGTCGACCCTGTTCAACCTGATCACCGGTCGATTTCCGTGCAGCGGCGGAAAGATCAAGCTACACGGTCAGGATCTGAAGGGGCTGGCACCGTTTCAGATCAACCGGATGGGCCTGAGCCGCTCCTTTCAGATCACCAACATATTCCCGAACATGAGTGTCTTCGAAAACGTCCGCTGCTCGCTGCTCTGGAGCCGGGGATACAGGTATTCCTTCTGGCACATGGTCAGCAAATCCCGCGAACTGACCGAGGCCACCGACGCGGTACTTGAGCAGATCAACCTGACGGAACGTCGCGAGTTGCCCGCCGGGACGCTGTCTTATGCGGAACAGCGCGCGCTTGAGATCGGGATAACGATGGCGGGGGGTGCGGATGTGATCATGCTGGATGAACCAACCGCCGGTATGAGTCATTCGGAAACCGATTACATCATGGATCTGATCCGGCAGGTGACGGTCAACAAGACGCTGATCATGGTAGAGCATGACATGGGCGTCGTCTTTGGATTGGCCGACTATATTTCGGTTCTGGTGTATGGCGAGATCATTGCCACCGGTCGTCCCGAAGAAGTGCGCGCCAACCCAAAGGTACAAGAGGCGTATCTGGGCGCGGCATTGGAGGCGGAGCACTGATATGCTGGAAGTCGAAGATCTTCACGCCTACTACGGAAAATCCCACATTCTTCAGGGCGTGAATATGAACATTCAGGAAGGCGAGATTGTTGCCCTTCTGGGTCGCAATGGTGTCGGGCGCTCGACCACTTGCAAGGCCATCATGGGCGAGGTCCCACCGCAGGGGTCCGTGCGTTTCAAGGGGCAGGAACTCGCAGGCAAGAAAGCATTTGAAGTTGCCAATCTCGGGTTGGGATATGTCCCTGAAAATCGCGATATTTTTCCGGGACTGACCACGCGGCAGAACCTGATCCTTGGCCTCAAACCAGGCCAAAAGGATGGGGCCGGGCGCTGGTCGATGCAGGACATGTTCGATCTGTTCGAGAACCTGCAGAACCGCGCCGATGTCGAAGCGTCGGTATTGTCCGGTGGTGAGCAACAGATGCTGACCATGTGCCGGACCCTCATGGGTGACCCGGATTTCATCATGATCGACGAACCGACCGAAGGATTGTCGCCGCAGATGACGCAAAAGGTCGCCGAGTTGCTGCAGGAAATCGCAAGGCGCGGGATCGCGACGTTGCTGGTGGAGCAGAAACTGGCCATCGCCATGGACATCGCCCACCGCGTATATGTCATGGGGCACGGGCAAGTGGTCTTTGAGGGAACCCCGGATGAATTGCGCGCCCGGGAAGATGTGCGCAAGGAATGGCTCGAAGTCTAGGCACAGACACTCACGCATGTCTGCCTGATGAGGAGCAGGATGGATAACTGGCAGCCCATTGCAAGTCCTCCTGATTTCTCCCGTCTCTGTCGGTTGAGATCTTGCCATCAAGACCGGATAAATGATGGGCAGGCCGCCCGGTGCACTGTGGAACGGCGAGCTTTGGAGGAGGCGTCACAATGGATCATTTGTTCCGAACCGATCACGGAAACGGCGTAGCTGAGATCACGCTGCGCCGCGCACCCGTCAACGCGTTGAGCGCTGGATTCCTGATGGATTTTGCCGATCTGGTTGGAGACATGATCTCTGACCAATCCGTAAGGTCCGTTGCAATTTCAAGTGATTTCAAGGTTTTTTCTGCGGGTCTGGATCTGATTGAAGCGCAGAAATTCGATCTGGACGCACAGAACGCCATCGTCAAAGGGTTGAACGTCGGCTTCCTGTCCCTGTTTGCCTGCCCGAAACCCACGGTTGTGGCCGTCAACGGGGCAGCGATTGCCGGGGGTCTGTTCTTTGTACTGGGCAGCGATTTTCGTTTGGCAGCACCCAACGCAAGATTTGGGCTTGCCGAGGTTCGTGTCGGTGCGGATTTCCCGGTGGGACCGCTGGAGATCGCGCGCGCGACGCTGGACGCCAACCTGTTGCGAAGCATGATGCTGACCGGGCAACCGATTGATGCAGAAAAGGCGCTGGCCGCGGGGATAGTGGATGAAATCGTCGCGGAGAAACACCTGAAATCAGCTGCAATTGCGCAGGCGGCAGAGATGGCAACCCTCCCTCCGCAAACCTTTGCAAGCGTAAAACGCCAGATCCGGGGCGCGGTTTGCGACAGGATCGAGCGTGCGATGGCAGATGGCGGGAATACTCCGGAGGGGGGCTGGTTCAATGATGAAACAGTCGCCGCGATGAAACAGATGATCGGATAGCAGAGCTTTGCAGCGCATGGCGTTGAGGGCAAAAAGATGGGGCGAATTGACATGCAGACTACCAACCCGGAAAGCTCTGGATTTGACCGCAAGCGGCTAGATCGGATTGCAACGTGGATGGATCGTTACGTTCAGGATCGCAAATATCCGGGATCATCGGTTCTGATCGCGCGCGGTGGGCAGGAGGTCTATTTCAACGCGGTCGGACAGCGAAATATCGACGCGGCGCTTCCGTTCGAGCGCGATACCGTGGCCCGAATCTACTCGATGACCAAGCCGATCACCACCACCGCCGCAATGACGCTGGTCGAAGAGGGCCTGTTCCATCTCGACGCGCCGGTGTCTGATTTCCTGCCTGCCTTCAAGGATATGACCGCGCTGGTGCCCGGTGCCGAACGGCTGGATCAGGTCGAACCCTGCGCAAGTCCAACGGTTCACCAGCTCATGACACACACAAGCGGGCTGAGCTATCCTTTCAATCCCGGCGTGCTGTCGCAGGAAATGGATGAGCAGAAGATCATGTTCGGCCCAAACCAAGGGGTGCTGGCCGATATGGCCGATCATCTGGGGGCACTGCCGCTGGCGTTTCGCCCCGGCAGCCGTTGGGAATACTCGGTCGGGATTGATATTCTCGGACGCATCATAGAGGTCGTATCCGGGCGGCCTCTGGATGTCTTTTTTGCCGAGACCATTCTCGATCCGCTAGAGATGGCAGAGACCCGGTTCTCGGTGCCCGAAGGAAGGGGTGACAGGTTCGCGTCGCTCTATACGCCCCTCACGGGCAGCGCGATGGATCTGAATGCTGCGGAAAAAGGCGCAGATACCTTGCGACTGACGGACGAAGCGGGGTCCTCACCATTCGAGACGGCAACCATGCACTCGGGTGGCGGCGGTCTTGTCGGCACGATCGACGACTACATGACCTTTGTCGAAATGCTGCGCCGGGGTGGATCCAGCCCAAGTGGGCGGATCCTGTCGCCACGCACGGTCGCATTCATGATGCGCAATCATTTGCCCGGAGATATCGCTTCGATGGGTCCGCAGAGTTTTGCCGAACAACCGATGGAAGGCATGGGCTTTGGCCTTGGCGGATCGGTCGTGCTGGAGCCCGGCCGCGTTCGCAGCCCGGGCAGCGTCGGTGATTTCAGCTGGGGCGGCATGGCATCCACCTTCTTCTGGATCGACCCCGTTCTGGATTTGTCGATCGTCTTCTTCACGCAGCTTTCGCCGTCCAGTTCCTATCCCGCGCGTCCACAACTCAAGGCGCTTGTACATGGGGCGCTGATGCAATGACCGATACACGCCCGGTGCTCTGGACACCCACGGACGAGCAATCCGAGGGCACCCGATTGGCTGCCTTCATCGGATGGCTGGAAGAGACGCGCGGATTGGGCTTTTCCGATTACAACGTCCTTTGGCAGTGGAGCGTTAGCGACCTTGAGGGCTTCTGGGCCGCCATATGGGACTATTTCGATCTGCAAAGCAGCACGCCCCGCACCGCAGTCCTGGAACATCGCAAGATGCCCGGCGCCGTATGGTTTCCCGGCACACATCTGAATTTTGCAGAGCATATGCTGCGACAGGCTGCCAAGACACCGGAGCGGACAGCCTTGATCGTGCAGTCCGAGACCTTTGGCGAAACCCGGATGAGTTGGGCCGATCTATCTGCACAGGTCGCCAGTGTTGCGGCACGGTTCCGGGCGATGGGCGTGGGGCAGGGTGATCGTGTGGTCGCTGTTCTGCCGAATACCGAAACCACGATGATCGCATTTCTTGCCACTGTCAGCATCGGTGCGATCTGGTCGCTCTGTGCCCCTGATATGGGGCATGTGGCCATTCTGGACCGGTTCAGACAGATCGAACCCAAACTGCTGATCGCGCAGGATGGGTATGTGCATGGTGGCAAGATCATCGACCGACGAGAGGTGCTGAACGACATCGCGGCGGGGCTTGCGTCACTGGAAGAGACCATCTGGGTCCCTGTTGTCGGATCGGTTCCCGATGGTGGCACCGCATGGTCGGAATTGACAGGTGGCAGCGACGACCCGGTCTTTACACAGGTGCCTTTCGATCATCCGCTGTGGATCGTCTATTCCTCCGGCACCACCGGCAATCCCAAGCCCATTGTGCATGGGCATGGCGGGGTTCTGATCGAAGGGGCCAAACAATCGTTGCATCAGGATCTGGGCGACGAGGATCGGTTCTGCTGGTTCACATCCTCCGGCTGGATCATGTGGAATGCACAGATGGTCGCGTTGGCGCGCGGCGCGACACTGGCGCTGTTTGACGGGGCCCCCAACCATCCCGACCTATTGGAACTCTGGCGGTTTGTCGCTAAACACCAGCTGACGTTCTTTGGAGCAGGCGCGGCCTTTGTGACCACCTGCGTCAAGGCAGGTATCCGTCCCGCGGACACGCTTGATCTGGGCGCGCTGCGCTCGATTGGCGTGACCGGCTCTCCGCTGACATCCGATGGGTATGACTGGATCTATGACGCGGTAAAGTCGGATGTCTGGCTGGCCCCGTTTTCCGGCGGCACCGATCTGGCCGGGGCATTTGTCGGGGGCAATCCGATGATGCCGGTCCGAGCGGGCGAGATGCAGTGCCGGTTCCTTGGCAATGCCGTCCGCGCCTTTGACGATGACGGCAACGACCTGATCGGACAGGTGGGTGAACTGGTCTGCACCGAACCGCTCCCGTCCATGCCTTTGTTTTTCTGGGGGGATGAGGATGGCACGCGCCTGCATGACAGCTACTTTGATACCTATCCGGGCGTCTGGCGGCACGGAGATTGGATCGAGATCACCCCAGAGGGCGGCTCGATCATCTATGGGCGGTCGGATGCCACGATCAATCGCAAAGGTCTGCGCATGGGCAGCGCCGAGATCTATCAGGCTGTAGAAGCCCTGCCCGAGGTGATGGATTCGCTTGTTGTCGATCTGGAGTATCTGGGCCGTGAAAGCTATATGCCGCTTTTCGTGGTCCTGTCTGACGGGGCAGCCCTGACTGATGCGCTGCGAGAACGGATCAACGACGCCATCCGTACATCGGTCTCTGCGCGGTTTCAGCCGAACGAAATCGTGGAGATCGCCGAAGTGCCACGGACATTGTCAGGCAAGAAGCTGGAAGTACCGGTGAAAAAGGTGTTGTTGGGCGGGGATCCGAAGAAGGTGGTCAACCGCGATTCCATGGCCAACCCGGACAGCTTTGACGCGTTCGTCGTCTATGCGCGATCGCGTGCTTGAAATTCGGCCCGGAAAGGAAAAGAGATCAATGACCGGTGTCGGACAAGAACTGCTGAACCTGCTGGATGTTGAACAGCTCGAAGTCGATCTGTTTCGCGGGATTGGCTCCGGCGGCGAAACCACGATGCGCATATTCGGCGGGCAGGTAATCGCACAGGCGCTGGCCGCTGCGTACAAGACCGTCCCCGATCGCCTTTGCCACTCGCTTCATGCTTATTTCATTCGGCCCGGTGATCCGTCGATCCCGGTGATCTACAGCGTTGATCGCGCACGGGACGGCGGCAGCTTTACCACCCGGCGCGTTGTTGCGATCCAACACGGGCGGCAGATCCTGAACATGTCGGCGTCATTCCATGTGCAGGAAGACGGCTGGGATTATCAACATCCGATGCCCGAGGTCGAAGGCCCGGAAGGCCTTGTTTCCCACGCCGAGCGGCGGGACGAGTTTGCCGAGCATATGCCCGAGAAATTTCGTGCAGATTTCCTGCGCAAACGCCCGATCGAAATTCGCGAAGTTGCTCCGCGCGATTTTCTGACGCCTGAACCCGCTGGTGATGTGAACCACATCTGGTTTCGGATGCCGGATGCGGCAGGAGCCGACGCAAAGACACAGCATGTCCTGCTGGCCTATGCGTCTGACATGTATCTGCTTGGCTCGTCGCTGCGCCCGCATGGGTTGACCTGGTTTCAGGGCAAGACGATGACGGCCAGCCTCGATCACGCCATGTGGTTTCACGCGCCAATCCAGTTTGAGAACTGGCACCTCTACGCGATGGATGCGCCGTTCACCGGTGGTGCGCGCGGGTTCAACCGGGGATCCATCTATCGTCAGGACGGCACGTTGGTCGCCAGCGTGGTACAAGAGGGCCTGATGCGCCCGATACGGAAGCCGGAGGCATGAACGACGGGCGTCGGTATCCGAACTGGACGCCGGGGATCGAGTTGCGCGAGGATTGGCTTGCCTCTGTACGGGAAGACATCATCGACCCAGAGCGGGAAATCGTTGACCCGCACCATCACCTGTGGCGGCACGGCGATGCGGTCTATGAACTGGACGCGCTGCACAGCGATACCGGGGCCGGGCACAACGTGGTTCAGACCGTCTATGTCGAGTGCCGTTCGTATTATCGCAGCGATGGTGATCCGGCGTTTCACCCGGTTGGGGAAACGGCCCATATCGCCAGGCTGGCCGCCTCGATTCCCGCAGGCAAAGCCCGGATCGCGGGGATCATCGCACATGCCGACCTGCGGCGACCGGATCTGTCCGATCTTCTGGACGCACATGTAAAAGCCGGGCAGGGGCGGTTGGTCGGTATTCGCCATTCGGGCGCGCGTGATCCCGAACCACACAGGTTGATGATCCCCGGACGGGGCGATGATGGGCTGTATGCCGATCCCGACTTTCGCCGGGGTGTCGCCCTGCTGGGCGAGCGCGGTCTGACCTATGACACATGGCACTACCATCATCAGGCAGACGCGTTTCTGGCGCTTGCAAAGGCCGTTCCGGGCACGACGCTTGTGTTGGACCACCTTGGTACGCCGCTTGGGGTCGGACGCTTTGCCGGTCGGCGCAATACGGTCCATGCGGTCTGGAAAGAGGATATGACGGCACTGGCGCGCTGTCCGAATGTGATGGCCAAACTGGGCGGGCTGTCGATGCCCGACAACGGGTGGGCCTGGCATGAACGGCATCGGCCACCGTCGTCAGATGAACTCGTGGCCGCACAGGGCGCATGGTTCCGGCACATGATCGCGTGCTTTGGCCCGGAGCGCTGCATGTTCGAAAGCAACTTTCCGGTCGATCGCGTCTCGGTCAGCTACGCGGTTTTGTGGAACGCCTTCAAGAAAATCGCAATGGATCATGATGCCGATGCACAGGCCCACATGTTTGCGGGTACTGCGCGTTCGGTCTATGGGCTCAGCCCGCTCCGTATATCCGGTTGAGCTTGCGCATGCCGCCGATCCAGCGGTCGTAATTTTCGGTTTTTAGACGCATGTATCCGAGAACTTCGGGATGCGGCAGGACCAGAAAGGTCTCCTCGTTGATCGCTCTTACACAGGCATCGGCGACGACCTCGGGTTCCAGCATCCCGTCCATCGCTGCGACAGACCCTTCGTGGCCCCGCGTCATTTCACTGCGCACGGCCTGCGGGCAGAGAACGGAGACGCGGATGCCCTGATCCGCGTGGCTGAGCGCCAGCCATTCCGCCAATCCGACTGCCGCGTGTTTGGTCACGCCGTAAGGCGCGGCCCCGACCTGGTTCAGCAGTCCGGCGGCAGAGGCGGTGTTCAGCAGATACCCGCCACCCCGCTCGATCATCCGGGGAACCAGATGGCGCGCCGCCCAGACATGGGACATCACGTTGATATCCCATATCCTCTGCCAGTCTTCGTTGGGCACCTCCATGCCCCCAAGCGTCAGAATCCCGGCATTGGAACAGAACAGGTCAATCGGCCCGATGTCGCTTTCAACCCTGTCGATCAATGCCGCGATATCGCCTTCACGTCCGACGTTCACCTCAAAGGCGACACCATCGACCTGCTCGGCAGTTTCGCTCGCCCCCTTCAGGTTGAGATCGACACAGACCACAGTTTTGGCACCCTTCGCCGAAAACCGCAGCGCCAGCGCACGTCCGATCCCGCTCGCGGCACCGGTGACGACAACAATCTTGTCCTTCAACTCCATAATCTTATCCTCATGTCCACATGTTGGAGCCACCGCACACTGTCAGCGCCTGTCCGGTCATATAGCGGCTTGCATCCGATGCCAGGAATACGGCAATCCCTTCGAAGTCTTCAGGCTCGCCCAACCGACGCAGCGGGATATCCTTGCGGATCCGCTCTTCAACCTCGGGCTTGTCCCAGAGTTCGCGGGCGAAATCGGTCTTGACCAAGCCCGGACAGATCGCATTCACGCGTATGCCGTCGGGTCCGAATTCTGCTGCGAGGTTGCGCACGAGTCCAATCAGCGCCAGCTTGGACATGCCATAGGTGCCCAGCATTTCCGACGGCTTGAACGCTCCGATGGAACTGGTGAACATCATCGATCCACCGCCCGCCTGAACCATATCGGGGGCCGTCATCCTTGCGAGCCACAGATTGGATTGTACGTTTGCCGACATCGTCTTTTCATAGGCGTCATCCGGAATGCCTGAGGTTGGCCCGTAGTATGGGTTTACCCCGGCATTTCCGACGACGATATCAATCGGGCCGGCGCGCGCATGCGCGGTGTCCACAAGCGCCTGCAACTGCTCTTTGTATCCGATATTGCAGGCCACGGGAATGGCGCGCGCCGCGCCCGTGTCCGCATTGATCTGCGCCGCGGCGGCATCCAGTTGATCCTGCTTGCGTGCCGAGATCACGACCATCGCGCCTTTGCGCGCCAGAGCCGTTGCCATGTGCAAACCCATGCCCTTGGAGGCCCCGGTGAGCACCGCGACCTTACCTGTCAAATCAAAGAGATCTGCCATTTTTTCAGGGCCCCTCGAACATTCTGCCACGGGCCTGTCCCTTGCCATCGGACTTGCGATGGTTCGAGTTCTGGAAATCCTTCACTTCGGCACGTGCGACGACGTGATGGTGCACTTCGTCAGGACCATCAGCAAAACGCAGCGTGCGTTGCCCGGTGTACATTTCCGACAGCGGGGACCATTGCGAAAGCCCGGTGGCCCCATGCACCTGCATCGCCTGATCGATGATCTGGCAGACCTTTTCGGGCACCATTGCCTTAATCATGCTGACCCAGATCCGCGCCTCCTTGTTGCCAAGCACGTCCATTGCCCGCGCGGCCTTGAGCACCATCAGGCGCATCGCCTCGATTTCGATCCGCATCCGCGACACGGTCTCCATGTTCTTGCCGAGATCGATGATCTTCTTGCCAAACGCCTCGCGGGACACTCCGCGTTCGATCAGCAGGTCCAACGCCTTTTCCGCCTGGCCGATCGAGCGCATGCAGTGGTGGATGCGTCCGGGTCCCAATCGAACCTGGCTGATCTCAAACCCGCGCCCTTCACCCCAGAGCATATTGGTGGCAGGCACGCGCACGTCGGTCATCTTGATGTGCATATGCCCATGCGGCGCATCATCGTGCCCAAAGACGCACATCGGGCCGACAATCTCGACACCTGGCGTATCCATCGGCACAAGGATCTGGCTCTGCTGACGGAAGGACTCGGCCTCTGGTGAAGTCTTGACCATGCAGATCATGATCTTACAGCGCGGATCACCGGCACCGGAGATATAGTATTTCTCGCCGTTGATGACCCATTCATCGCCATCGAGAACCGCGCTGGTCGAGATATTGCGCGCATCAGAGCTTGCGACATCGGGCTCGGTCATCGCGAAACAGGAGCGGATTTCGCCAGCGAGCAAGGGCTTGAGCCATGTCTCTTTCTGTTCGGGCGTTCCGACCCGTTCCAGAACTTCCATGTTTCCGGTATCGGGTGCCGAACAGTTCAGGGTTTCGGGTGCCAGCGGGCTCTTGCCCAGTTCCGCTGCGATGTAGGCATAGTCCAGGTTTGACAGCCCTTCGCCGGTTTCCGCATTTGGCAAAAAGAAATTCCACAGCCCGGAGTTCCGCGCCTTGACCTTGGCACTTTCCAGCAACTCAAGCTGACCCGGTGCATACGACCAGCGATCGGCGCGACCTTCTCCGAGACGATAGAATTCGTCTGTAATCGGATCGACGTTCTCTCTAATATGTTTGACCACGGCGGCCAGCAATGGCTTGGCCTTGTCAGACATTTCCAGATTGTTCAGCTCCAGTGGCGTGTTGTCATGGACCATATGGGATCCCCTTCCTGTTGATATCAGTCAAACCTGTTCAGTTTCACGGCGCGCGGCCAGCTCGGCGCGTTCACGAGCATCTCTTCCTGTCATCCAGTGTCGCCAGACATTGTTCGCGCAGCGTGCGGCGATCGGTCTTTTTGGTGGCGCCACGGGGCAGGGGTGTCGCCTGCATCCAGATATGCCCAGGCACCTTGAATGGCGCGATATGTTCGCCGAGAAACCGGGTCAGATCGTCATGTGTCACCGGTTGGCCTCTTTCCGTCTGGACGACAGCACCGACAATTTCGCCTAACCGCTCATCCGGGACCGAAAACGCGCATGCCTCGATCACCGCAGGGTGCCGGTGCAGTGCTTTTTCGACGTCCAGACAGGCGATGTTCTCGCCGCCGCGGATGATGATGTTCTTGCGGCGATCAACAATGGTGACATAGCCCTCATCGTCAATGTAGCCCAAATCGCCTGTGCGCAACCATCCGTCCTGAAACACCTCTGCCGTTGCGTCGGGCTTGTTCAAGTAACACCGCATGTTACACGGACTTTCTACCGTGATTTCACCGAGCGATCCGGGTGGGACATCTTGCCCGCTTTCGTCAACAAACTTCAATTCCTGGATCGGCGGACAGAGGCGTCCGGAAACGCCCGGCCGTCTCACATATTCATCGCCGACCATCCCGATCCCGTTGGTGTTGGTTTCGGTCATGCCCCATCCGGTTGCGACATCGGCATCTGGAAACGCATTCGCGATATCCGCAACCTGCGCCGGTGGGCGCTTGGCTCCACTGGAACCGATATTATCCAGACTTTCCAGAGAGATATCCAGAGTCTTTGCCGCTCTGGCCAGTTCAATAGATTGTGTTGGTACACCCAGAAACCGCGTGATCTTCTCTGACTCAACAAGCCTTGCAGCAGTGATGGCATCCCATTTCTCCATCAGCATCAGCTTTGCTCCCGCAGGTATGCTGAGAAGAAACAGGGGATGCGTTGCTGTGACGTGGAACAACGGTGTGACGATAAGAGCCGCCGGACGATGGGGCGTTGATGCGTCGGGGGTGGGAGGATTGATCAACGGTGCCAATTCGGCCTGCATCAACCAGGTATGAACAGCATTCATTGCACCACGATGGGTCTGAACCACACCTTTGGGATGCCCTGTGGTGCCGGAAGAGTACATGATTGCAAAGTCGTCATCGGTGTCGATGAGGATATCAGGAGCGTGCGCAATGGACGCGCGATTGATCAGGTCGGAATAGCACGCCTCTGTCAGCGTCTCGGCATCCCGAACCCCGATCACTGTCAGATCCATCTCGTTCACCAATGGCATCAGTCTCTTGCAGCGCTCCGCATCCGCAAAAACCAGCGGCGCGCGACTGTCTTCAAACACGTATTTTAGCTCTTCGGTCGTCCACCAGGCATTCTGGAACACGGTGACACCGCCGAGCGATGCGATTGCAATGTTCTTGAACGCACGGTAATGAACCCTGCGAATTTCTACGGTTTCCACCTCAAAGCCCGGTTTGGTCATGGTCACGCGGCGCACAGCCTCGTTCAGCGATATCGCTGTCACAAATTCGAACCGAACGATCCGGTGCGGCCCAGGCCACACAGATCACACATCTGACTTCCTCCCTAGGCATAAGCGACCGCTCGGTCACGGTGGTCCGGACATCAGCGACTCTGCCGGTTGAGGAATGTTAGACCGGATCGAAAGAACTTCCAATGGTGTACCGCATGACGAAACTGCGTTTCGCTAGGTATTGGCCTCGTCCAATTGGATCATAATTCACATAATTTTGCTTAATTTAACATAATACTGATTATAGGCTTTTCGAATGTAGTCGCAAAGCGATAATGTCCCACATCTGCAAAATAAAGGTGTCACACTTCCCTGTTGAGCAAGTAGGATTGGAGTGTGGCTGTGGGACTGATAATTATGAGCGAGCGCGAGCTGAACCGTGTTGAAGTATTGAGCCAAAAGACTCTAGGCCGGTTGACGCTGTGACTGTGGCGAACGTGTCAGGATCAAGTCGACGACAGGTTCACCGGCTGCTGAAAACGTTTCAGCCAGACGGACCCGCAGCGATCAGGCACAAAGTATGCAGAGATCACCAAGAACAAGCGCCTCAGCGCCGTGTTGGAACACATCAAGGCTGAACAAGACAAAGCGGCGCCAAAGATAAGATCGAAACGCCACCATCACACGCACAGAATAACGACAGACGCGTGGCTATTCAGCGCTGCGACCCGTGAGGTCTCCGCCCTGCCCAGCCATGCTCCGGAACCGCCATGGGTGACATTTCTACTTTGCGCGCAGAGTGACACTTCAACCTGTGTGCAACATCTATCTCAGGAAAGTTTGTAAAGCAGCCTAGACTCCAAGAAAACGCCACTCGGATTTGTGCGGTCGCGCGAAAACACGACCGCACCCTGCCATACGGCCCTAGAAAAACGCCTGAAGCCCGGTCTGCGCCCGCCCGAGGATAAGAGCATGCACATCATGCGTGCCCTCGTATGTGTTCACCGTTTCCAGGTTCAACAGATGACGGATCACCTGGTAGTCGAGGCTGATACCGTTCCCGCCGTGCATGTCCCTCGACAAACGTGCGACATCCAAGGCCTTGCCGCAATTGTTGCGTTTGATGATCGAAATCATCTCAGGGGCTGCATTCGCCTCGTCCATCAGGCGACCAACGCGGAGGCTCGCTTGCAGTCCGAGTGCAATTTCGGTCTGCATGTCGGCCAGCTTCTTCTGGAACAGTTGCGTTTGCGCCAGAGGACGCTTGAACTGATGGCGATCCAGCCCGTACTGCCGCGCAGCGTGCCAGCAGAATTCGGCAGCCCCGATGGCGCCCCAGCTGATGCCATATCGCGCCCGGTTCAGACATCCGAATGGCCCCTTCAACCCCTGAACATTGGGGAGCAGCGCGTCTTCGCCGACGTCGACGCCATCCATGACAATTTCACCGGTGATGGACGCACGAAGGCTCATCTTGTTGGCAATCTTGGGCGCGCTCAGCCCTTTCATTCCTTTCTCAAGGATGAATCCTCGGATCTTGCCTCCATGCTCCTCGGACTTTGCCCAGACTACGAACACATCCGCAATTGGCGCGTTCGAAATCCATGTCTTGGACCCAGTCAGCTTATACCCCGACGCCGTCTTGACCGCGCGGGTCTTCATGCCCGCCGGGTCGCTCCCGGCGTCGGGTTCGGTCAACCCGAAGCAACCGATGAAATCACCACTCGACAGCCTGGGAAGGTATTTCTGACGCTGTTCTTCGCTGCCATAGGCATAAATCGGGTACATGACCAACGAGCTTTGGACCGACATCATCGACCGGTAGCCGCTGTCGACACGCTCCACTTCGCGCGCCACCAGGCCATAGCTGACATAGCCCGCGCCAATCCCGCCGTATTCCTCGGGCACCGTCACGCCCAGCAGGCCCATTTCACCCATTTCCCGAAAGATCCCGGAATCGGTCTCTTCATTGGCAAAGGCATTCAGGATACGCGGTTGCAGCTTTTCCTGTGCATAGGCGCGGGCACTTTGCGCGATCATACGTTCATCTTCGGTGAGTTGGTCTTCCAGCCGCAGAGGATCCTCCCAGGTGAATTGGCCGAGATCCGGCGCGTCTTTGGCCTTGAGGCTGGGTTTATGCGAAATGTTCATGCGTGGCTCCTGAGCGGGCTGGTTTCGCGCCACCATAGGTCGCCGACACAGCAAAATACAGCGAGACATTCACATACACCTATGAGTATACCGCATATATGAGCACCCCTCGCCGCCTATTGCCATCGCTTTCCTCGCTGCGTGCGCTCGAAGCACTGGATCGGCTGGGGAGCGCCACCGCAGTCGCCGAAGAGCTTTCGTTGACCCAGAGCGCGGTCAGCCGGCAGTTGCAGGCGTTTGAACACCAGATGGGTCTCGATCTGATCCTGCGGGACGGACGGCGGCTGACGCTGACGCCGGCGGCGCAGAAATATGCGGGCGACGTGCGGCAGGCGCTCGAACAGATTGCGCAGGCATCACTGCGGCTTCGGATCGCACCGGATGGAGGAACCCTGAACCTCGCGATCCTGCCGACCTTTGGAATGCGCTGGCTTGTCCCGCGTCTTCCGGAATTCGCACGCTTGTATCCGCAGATCACCGTCAACATGAACACCCGCCTGCAACGCTTTAGCTTTGCCAGTGAAGGTTTTGATGCTGCACTTCATTACGGTCAGGCGGATTGGCCGGGAACCGGGCATCTACTGCTCCGACATGAACACCTGCTGCCGGTTTGCGCTCCGTCGCTGGTACGGGATCGGAGTGCGCTGACCCCTAAAGACCTGTTGCGCATGCCGCTCCTGCATATTGAAACGCGCCCCGATGCCTGGGCCGACTGGTTCCGGGCGCAGGACGTTGCGTTGACCGGCTCTTTGACCGGACCACTCTATGACCAGTTTTCGACCATTACCCAGGCGGCACAGCATGGTTTGGGCGTTGCGCTGATGCCGGATTATCTGGTTGAGCAGGACCTCGCGCGCGGTCATCTGGTTGCGCTTCATGGCGCGCCGACCGAGGCTCATGGCGCATACTATTTGGTCTGGCCCCTGGAAAAGGCGCAGGACCCCGCATTGCTTCGCTTTCGCGATTGGTTGGCAACGCAGGCGGAACCCGAAGACCCCCTGCCCCGTTAATGCCTCTGGCGGGGAAGGATCACCGTGAATGTTGCACCTTCACCGGGTTCGCTGGCGACTTTCATGCGGCCCCGGTGGCGGTTGACGATGTGTTTTGCAATCGCCAGCCCGAGACCGGTCCCGCCGAGTTGCCGAGACCGGTGATTGTCGCCCCGATAAAATCGTTCAGTGAGGCGCGGCAAATGAATCGGGTCGATTCCGGGACCCTTGTCTCGGACTTCAACCATGGCGGCTGGCACACGCAGGGCCGCGTCTCGGTCACAGAGGCGGATGGTCAAGGCAACCTCTTTACCCGCGCCACCGTACTTGATGCCGTTCTCGATGAGGTTGGTAAAGACCTGGCGCAGTTGATCTTCATCGCCCGGAACGACCACGGGTTGATCAGGTCCCGCCACGGTCAGGGCGATGCCATTGGCGTCCGCCAGTGGGGTCAGTGACGATAGCGTAGATGACAGCAACGGGCCAAGTTCGACCCGACCGGTCGGGCGCACACGTTCCTCTGCCTCGACGCGGCTGAGCGACAGCAAATCACCGACAAGGCGATTCATCCGACCGGCTTCCTGTTCCATGATCGTGAGAAAACGATCGCGTGCCTCGGAATCATCACGTGCAGGGCCGCGCAGAGTGTCGATAAAGCCGATCAGCGCTGTCAGGGGCGTGCGCAACTCGTGACTGACGTTGGCAACAAAATCGCGGCGCATCTGGCCCGCATGCTCCATGTCCGCGCGATCCTGAAAGCTGACCACCGCCGCGCCCGGCTCTCCCTGCCCGGCAATCTCGATATACCGGCAGGTCACGTCAAGCGGCGCGTCCTGATCTGCACTGCCCAGTCTGTGCCGGGCAAGATGTTCGCCGTGATCGGCTAGCGTTGCCTCGATGGCGGTGATCACCTGCGGCTGTCGCAACACGGTGGTGAAATGCCGACCGACCATCTCCGAACTGAACATCTTGAGCGCTTCGGCATTGGCAGCGATGATCCACTCTGACTCGTTGATCACGACTGTTGGCAACGGCGTCGCGCGCAAGAGCAGGTCCAGCGAGGTTTCAGGCATCAGTCCGGACAGCGGTGGCAGCGGCAACGGCATCCGTAAAGATCGACTTGAGGTGGTCAGGGTCCTCCAGGCCGACGGACACCCGAAAAAACCCTTCGCTGAGGCCGTTTGCCTTGCGTTCGGCAGGGCTCATGACGCGATGTGACGAAGACGCCGGATGCGACAGCGTGGTTCCGACATCGCCAAGCGTGGGCGCAAAGCTGAGCCCATCGGCGGCACGGGTAAAGGCATTGGCCGAGGCACGACCGCCATTCAGTTCGAAACTGACCATGTTGCAGCCCTGCCCGTTCAAGAGCAGTTTGGCGCGGTCGTGATCCGGGTGATCGGCGCGCAGTGGATAAATCACCCGCGTGACGCCGGGCAAACTCGCGAGGTGATCGGCCAGAATGGCGGCCGTCTGCTGGGCACGATCAAAACGCAGTTCAAACGACAGCATGCCGCGCTCCGCCAGCCAGCAATCAAAGGGACTGGGGGTCAGGCCGGTCGTCACGGCAAAGACCCGCAGCTTTTCGGCCAACGCCGGATCGCGGGCAACCGCATAGCCAAGCATCACGTCCGAATGGCCCGCCAGCAGTTTGGTAAGCGAGTGGATAACGATATCGGCACCGTGTTCGAATGGCCGGAATCCGCGTGGGGTGGTAAACGTGTTGTCCACCGCCAGAAGGATATTGCGCTCGCGGCAAAGCGCCGCCAGCCCTTCGATATCCGCCACCCGCAAGGTCGGGTTGGAAACCACCTCGACCAACAGCATGCGTGTTTCGGGGCGCAGGGCCGCCGCAACTGCGGCCGCATCACCTGGGTCGGCCAGCGTGGTGGCGATGCCAAGGCGAGGCAAATCCTCGTTCATCAGGCGCATCGACCGGCCGTAGAGTTGATTGCCACCGACCACGTGATCGCCCGCGTCAAGCAAGCCCAGCATGACCGCCGTGACCGCCGCCATGCCCGAACCGGTCACGATGCCGCCGCTGACCCCTTCCATCGCGTCCAAGCGGGCGGCGACGACATCGGCATTGGGGTGGCCTTCGCGGGAATATGTATACCCATGCAGGCGACCCTCATATTGATCGTCCAGCATGTCCGGCGTTTCGCTGGCATAGACAACCGATGGCGACAGCGGCGTAACTACCGGATGGCTTGCACTATCCGGCAACGGATCGGGACGGACCAGCGACCCTCTTGCGTTCTTTTTCACCCGACCACCTTTAGCTGCTCGCGGAAAATAACCATGTTCTCGTGATAGTGCGAGGCCGAGGTTGCCAGCATCTTCTGTGCCTTGTCGTCAAGCTGTTTGACGACGCGGCCCGGTGTGCCCATCACGACGCTGCCATCCGGGATCTCCTTGCCTTCGGTCACCAGCGCCCCTGCCCCGATCAGGCAATTCTTGCCGATCTTTGCACCGTTCAACACCGTGGCCCCCATTCCGATGAGGGAATTGTTACCCACCGTGCAGCCATGCAGCATGACCTTGTGGCCAATGGTGCAATTGGTGCCGATCGTCATCGGAAACCCGGGATCCACATGCATCACACAGTTTTCCTGTACGTTGGAACCTTTCCCGATATGGATCTGCTCGTGATCCGCGCGAATTGTCGTGCCAAACCAGACTGAAGTGCCGGCCTCCATCACCACAAGACCGATGACATTGGCATCCGGCGCAACCCAGGTGTCGGGATCGATCCTTGGGGACTTTCCGTCCAGAGCATATATCGTCATGAGTTCTCCTCGAATTCAGCCTGCAAGGTGCGCACATGGCCTGTCAGGTCGGGTTGCTGGCTGCGGCGCAAACGCGTGGCGGTGACGATGGTCTTGAGCCGCGCTTCGGTGGCGTCCAGATCATCGTTGACAAGAACGAAATCATAGCCGTCCCAGTGGCTGATCTCGTCCCAGCTTTTCTGCATCCGACGCGCAATCGTCTCGGCATCGTCCTGCCCCCGGCCTTCAAGCCGGCGGCGCAGTTCCGTGATCGACGGGGGCAGCAGGAAAATCGAAAGCGTATTCTGCCCGAGCGCCGAGTTGCGGATCTGCTGCGCACCCTGCCAATCGATGTCAAAGAGAACGTCCTGCCCGGCATCTATCGCAGCCTGAACCGGACTGCGGGGTGAGCCGTAGAAATTGCCGAAGACATGGGCATGTTCCAGCATCTCCCCGGTGGCAACCTGGGTCTTGAAGTCTGATTCCGTCGTAAAGAAATAGTCGACCCCGTCTGTTTCACCCGGTCGCGGGGTGCGGGTTGTGGCGCTGATCGAGAACACGATCGAATCGTCCCAGTCGCGCAATCGTCGCGCCAGCGTGGATTTGCCCGCGCCCGAAGGCGAAGAGAGGATAATCAAGAGCCCGCGCCGGTCTGCCATTTCGTACGATTTCCCCTCGTTATTCCACGTTTTGCACTTGTTCGCGCATCTGGTCTATCACGGCCTTGAGATCAAGCCCCACCGCGGTCAGCTCCGTGGACTGGGACTTGGCGCAGAGCGTGTTGGCCTCGCGGTTGAACTCTTGCATCAGGAAATCCAGCTTGCGCCCGACCGCCCCGCCCTTGGCCAGAAGATCGCGCGCGGCGGCGACATGGGCCGCGAGCCGGTCGATCTCTTCGGTCACATCCGCCTTGACGGCGATGATCGCGAGTTCCTGCGCCACACGCGCCGGATCGGCCCCATCGGCATTGTCCAGCACGCGGGCGAGATTGGACTTGAGCGCATCGGCCATCGCCTCCTTGCGGGCCTCGGCCAGTGTGGCGGCTTGTGCGGTCAAGGTCTGAACCCGGTCGAGTTGTTCGATCAAAACATCCTGCAATGCGGTCCCCTCGGTCTTGCGCATCTCCAGAAAGGCAGCGACGAGCGCCGGGAAATCCGCCCGCAACCGTGCAACCAATACTGCATTGTCATCGTCGCCCGCGCCGGCATCGAACATCCCGCGTAGCGAGAACAGATCGCTGGCGCGTGACTGGGCGAGCGTGATGCCCCGTTGCTGCGCCTCGGTCTCGATCACCGACATTGCATCCAGTGCCGCGCCCATGGCCGCCCGGTTGAGTACGAAGTCTCCGGAGTCGTCATTGCGGGCAATGCGCAATGACAGCGTGACATTGCCGCGCGCGACGGATTTGGCGAGGTCTGCGCGCAGCGCCGCCTCCAGCCCCTGAAGCCAGTCAGGCACGCGCAGGCGCAGGTCCAGTCCCTTGCCATTGACGCTGCGCAGTTCCCAGCCCCAGGAATAGGGCACGAGTTCCCCTTTTGCCGAGGCGAATCCCGTCATCGAGTTGATCATCTGCGCCCCTGCCCTGCTCGTGGACTGCCGTGTGTCCTGTCGGGGCCTACCTAATGTGTTTGCCCGATACAGGGCAAGCCCCGCCAAAAACGCCCGAGGATGCGACATCGGCCCAGGGTTAACCAAATGCTAAGGTTCTTGTTCAAATTCTCAAAAAATATGTCACGTTAACACTTAGGTAATCATTATGAAGCAAGTCCTACGGGCGGGTTTCGCCAGACGGCAAACCGCGCGCGATCGGGGCGGATGCGCAAGAGAGACAAACACATGTTCAGTATTTTCCGCCAGAATGACACGGGAAAGGTGGTTGCAATGGACCGGTTCCGCAGTGGAGCAAGTCTGTCTCCAATCCGACAGGCCGAAGCCTATTGGAGCGCGTTGCGTGACGGCGCCGAGATCCCGTTCCGCTCACAGATCGATCCGCGCGGGCTGGAGCAGGTTCTGGAATATGCCTTCATCCTCGAGCGCGTGGCTCCGGGCGTGGGCCGGTTCCGCCTGGCCGGGCAGCATCTGTGCCAGCTTGCCGGAATGGAAGTGCGCGGTATGCCGGTGACCTCATTCTTCACCACGGATGGGCGCGAAGGGATGGCCGCGATGCTGGAGTATGTCTTTGACACGCCAGCGGTTGCGGAACTGTGCCTGACGGGCGAACGGCAGAGCCTGCGCGGTCCCTGCGAAGCGCGCATGATCCTGCTGCCGCTGAAGAGTGATCTGGGCGATTGCAGCCGGATACTTGGGGTCCTTGTCGCGGATGGTGACTTTGGCCGCGCACCGCGCCGCTTTGATATCGTCGATACGCAGATCCGGGATCTGGCGGCAGGCGTCGAGAGTCGCGAGCCGGCACAGAAGGCGGTGCAGGGCTTTGCCGAGGCGCAGACCGTGCTGGGCGGCAAGGCGCCCTGGCTGCGTTTGGTCAAGACTGACGAGTGATCGCACGGATTCGAACACGAAAGGCGCCGGAAGCCCCGGCGCCTTGAGATTGCATCAGCCCGCTGCGCGTTGCTGACGGTTTGCCCGCAGGCTGGACAACTCCTCGGCCACGAGAAAGGCCAGTTCCAGCGACTGGCTGGCATTCAGGCGCGGATCACATGCGGTGTGATACCGGTCTGACAAATCCTCGTCACTGACTGCCTGAACGCCACCCGTGCATTCGGTCACGTCCTGGCCGGTCATCTCGAAATGCACACCACCGGGCACCGTGCCTTCGGCGGCATGGATTGCAAAGAACTCCCGAACTTCACGCAGGACGGACTCAAACGGCCGGGTCTTGTAGCCGCTCGACGACTTGACGGTGTTGCCATGCATCGGATCACAAACCCAGACCACTTCGGCACCTTCTTCGCGCACTGTCTGGATCAGACGGGGCAGATGCTCGGCCACCTTGCCTGCGCCAAAGCGGGCGATCAGGGTCAACCGGCCCGGCTCGTTTTCCGGGTTCAGCTTGGCCATCAGGAGCTTGAGATCGTCGCTGGTCATCGTCGGGCCGCATTTTAGACCGATGGGATTCAGCACACCGCTTGCGAATTCCACATGGGCGCCGTCCGGCTGCCGCGTGCGATCGCCGATCCAGATCAGATGACCGGAGCCGGCGAGCCAGTTGCCGGATGTCGAATCGCGCCGGGTCAGCGCCTCTTCGTATTCCAGCAGCAGGCTTTCATGGCTGGTGTAGAACTCGACCGATTGCAGCGTGTGCGCGGTGTCCTGGTTGACCCCAGCCGCCTTCATGAAATCGAGCGTATCGCTGATCCGGTTGGCCACTTCGCGATAGCGTTCCGCCTCTTCGCTTTCAGTAAATCCAAGGGTCCAGGCGTGCACCTGATGCACATCCGCATATCCACCGGTGGAAAACGCGCGCAGCAGGTTCAGCGTGGCGGCGGCCTGCGTGTAGGCCTGCAGCATCTTGCCGGGATCGGCGATACGGCCCTCGGGTGTAAACGCCAGTTCGTTGATGATGTCACCGCGATAGCTGGGCAGTTCCACACCGTTGACCACCTCGGTCGGGGCGCTGCGCGGCTTGGCGAATTGTCCGGCCATGCGTCCGACCTTGATCACAGGCACCTTTGCACCATGCGTCAGCACCATCGCCATTTGCAGCATGACCTTGAACGTGTCGCGGATGCCGTCGGCGCTGAACTGATCAAAGGCCTCGGCGCAATCGCCACCCTGCAGCAGAAACGCCTCGCCACGCGCCGCCGCGCCGAGATGCGTCTTGAGACGGCGGGCTTCGCCGGCAAAGACCAGCGGCGGATACTTGGCCAGTTGCGCCTCGACCGCGTTCAATGCCGGCTGGTCGGTATAGTCGGGCATCTGTATCCGAGGCTTGCTGCGCCAGCCGGTTTTTTGCCACTTACTCATCGCTCTGATCTCCGTTCCGCGTCTCAGGTTGCCTCTATACAAAAGCCCGGCGCAGGTTGCCATATGCGAATTGCGTCCCTTGACGTCGTAGATAGGGTTTGAGCAAGGTGAAATTGACGGGGTGCTGTTCGAAGGAATGAGATCAATGAAAGAGCAACGCAAAGTTGTCGATGTCGAAACGAAACCGCTGAAACCGCGCCGCTTTGTTTTTGTTCTTGTGGACAACTTCACGCTGCTGAGCTTTGCCTCGGCACTGGAAAGCCTGCGGATTGCAAATCGCATGGCCGGACAGGACCTCTATACGTGGCGGCTGATCGGCGAAGGCGGCGAGACCATGACCTGTTCGGCGGGCACGTCGTTTCAGCTTGACGGAGATCTGGACGAGCTGACTCGCGATGACACCGTCCTGATCTGCGGGGGCATCAATATGCAGGCCGCGACCACCAAGCGATTGCTCGGCTGGGTGCGGCGCGAGGCGCGCAAGGGGCTGTTGGTAGGTGGATTGTGCACGGCGGCGTTTGCGCTTGCCAAGGCCGGTCTTCTCGACGGCAAGAAGGCGACGATCCACTGGGAAAACTCGGACAGCTTTGCAGAAGAATTCGAAGACGTCGTGCTTACCAAGTCGGTGTTCGTGATCGACGGCAACCGGATGACCACGGCGGGTGGTACCTCCTCCATCGACCTGATGCTGAAGCTGATCGCGGACGATCACGGCGAGGACCTTGCCAACTCAGTGGCGGATCAGTTGATCTATTCAAGCATCCGCACCGACCAGGACACGCAGCGCCTGTCGGTCCCGACGCGGATTGGCGTGCGTCACCCCAAGTTGAGCCAGGTCATTCAAATGATGGAACAGAACATCGAGGAACCGATCAGCCCGTCGGTCCTGGCCAAGGACGTTGGCATGTCGACCCGGCAGCTCGAGCGGCTGTTCCGACGATACCTCAACCGTTCGCCCAAGCGATACTACATGGAATTGCGGTTGCAAAAGGCGCGTAACCTGTTGATGCAGACCGACATGAGCGTGATCAACGTGGCGCTGGCCTGTGGATTCGCTTCGCCCAGCCATTTTTCCAAATGCTACCGGGCGCATTATGACACGACACCCTACCGCGAGCGCGGCAGCCATGCGGCGCGGCTTTCGGTTTGATCCGGACGCGGTTGTTGTTGTTGCGGCCGGCGCGGCCCGACGACCTGATGCCGCTGCACGCGATATTCTCGGACCCGCAAACCATGCGCTACTGGAGCCATCCTGCGCATGAAGAACTGGCACCGACGCAGGCGTTTCTGGAGGCATTCATGCGTGCGGATCCGGAGGCAAGATACGAGTTCATTCTTGAATTTGACGGTGTCTGCGTTGGAAAGGCCGGCGACAAGGATTTTCTCTATGGTGGGACAGAGTGGTGCGATACCGCCTATTATCGGCTGCTCCGCGCCGCGTTTCAGGGTGCGGGCGAGAGGCGATAGATTGAACCTCGCCCGACCGAAACGAACCAGATCGATCCGTCCGGTGCCTCGACGATATCGCGCACGCGTTCGGTTTCAGGACCTTTGATCTGTGCGGCCTCACGAAGGGGTGTCCCGTCAAGTCGGCTGATATAGTCAAATTTCAGGGAGCCGACAAAGATGTCACCCCGCCAATCCGGCCACAGCCGACCGGAATAGACCAACAGCCCCGAGGGCGCGATGGACGGGTCCCAGTAGTGCTCGGGCTGCTCGAGCCCCTGCCGTGAAGTGCCTTCACCGATTTTCTTGCCGGAGTAGTGCTTGCCGTAAGAGATGATCGGCCAGCCATAGTTTCGACCTTTGCGGATCATGTTCACTTCGTCGCCACCTTGCGCCCCATGTTCAGAAGTCCAGATGCGACCCTGCGAATCCATGTCCGCGCCCTGTGGATTGCGATGGCCCAGCGACCAGATTTCGGGCAGTGCCCCGGCCGCGCCGACAAACGGATTGTCCGCAGGCACGGAACCGTCCCGGTTGATCCGCACGATCTTGCCATTGTAGGCACCAAGATCCTGCGCTCGTTCGCTTTGACCGCGATCACCGATGGTGATGAAGAGTGTTCCGTCCCGAGCGTCGATCACACGGCTTCCGAAATGCCGGCCGGCACGGCCACCACCGGTAGCCTCAAACAGAATGCGTAGCTCTGTGAGCGCTGTTCCGGCGGCATTCAACCGACCCGAGGCCAGGGCGGTGTCCGCACCACCGCCCTGTGGTTTGGAATAGGTCAGCAAAACCTCGCGACTGCTCGCAAAGTCGCGGGGGATCGTCACGTCAAGCAGGCCGCCCTGCCCCGAGGCGCGCACCCGGGGCACGCCGTCGACCCTGGTCGCCTTGCCATGTGCCACATGCAGAAGATCGCCATCCCGTTCGGTGACCAGAAATGCGCCCCCGGGCAGGAAATCGACCGCCCAGGGACGATCAAGCCCGGTGATCATCGGATCGATCTGAACATCGCCCGCGGTCGTCCTCAGGGTTCCCGCCGTCGATTCGGTGGTGACGAGCGCCGCAACAGCGCAGATCAGGGCATAGAGCATGGCAAACCTCTTTTTCTTCGCGGTTCTACCTAGGCCGGCATCCGCGTTTGGCAAAACCACCACCGGAGGATCTGACCCGGCGGAAAGCACCGCGACATGGGACTTTTCTTTTGCTGGCACCTTGCCTAGGGTTCCGTTTGAACATTGCGTTCCAACACGGGAGAAACCAAATGAAAAAACTGCTCTTGGCCACAACGGCCACAGCATTGATCGCCGGCGCGGCCTTTGCGGACGGCCATGCGAAAGACGTCAAACTCGGCATCCTGATCGGCTTTACCGGTCCAATCGAATCCCTGACCAGCGCGATGGCTGCAGGTGCTGAACTGGCGATGAAAGAAGTCACGGATAGCGGTGCGCTGCTCGACAGTGCGACAGTGACCCCGATGCGGGCCGATACCGGATGTATCGACAATGGTCTGTCCACGGCCAACGCCGAACGCCTGATTGCCGACGGCATCAACGGCCTGATCGGCGGCGACTGTTCCGGCGTCACCGGTGCAATCCTTCAGAACGTTGCGATCCCCAACGGGATGGTGATGATTTCACCTTCGGCGACATCGCCCGGCCTGTCCACGATGGATGACAACGGGTTGTTCTTCCGCACCGCACCTTCGGACGCCCGCGAAGGTCAGGTGATGGCGGATATCCTGACGGATCGTGGTATCAAGTCGATCGCCCTGACCTATACCAACAACGACTATGGCAAGGGTCTCGCCGATGCGATCGTCACGTCTTTCGAGGCCGTTGGAGGTGAAATCACCATCAGCGCAGCCCATGAAGACGGCAAGGCGGACTATTCCGCAGAGGTCGGCGCGCTGGCCTCTGCTGGCGGCGACATGCTGGTTGTGGCCGGATATCTGGACCAAGGCGGGTTGGGCATCATCAACGCGTCGCTCGATTCCGGTGCCTTTGACACCTTCGGCCTGCCCGGCGGGATGATCGGTGACAGCCTGCCCGAGAATGTCGGCCCGGATCTGAACGGTTCCTTCGGTCAGATTGCCGGCTCCGGTGGTGATGGGATCGAAAAGCTGACGGCCATGGCCGGAGACGCGTTCGACGCGACCTCGCCCTACACGCCAGAAAGCTATGACGCGGCGGCGCTGTTCATGCTTGCAATGCAGGCAGCCAATTCGACCGATCCGGCAGAATACGGATCCAAGATCCTCGAAGTTGCCAATGCACCCGGAGAGAAGATCTATCCCGGCGAACTGGCAAAGGGTCTTGAGATCATCAAGAACGGCGGCGACGTCGACTATGTCGGCGCATCTGCGGTCGAACTGATCGGACCTGGCGAAAGTGCCGGCAGCTATCGGGAGATCGAGGTCAAGGACGGCAAGAACGAAACCGTCAACTTCCGCTGATCGCAGCAACCTGAACACACAAACAGCCCGGTGCAATATGACCGGGCTGTTTCAACATTGATAACCGCGCAAAGCGGAACAGGGACAAGCCGCGACAGCGCGGCGCAGGGGGTGCGATGATCGTCGTTGAAGACGTGCACAAGCATTTTGGCGGATTTCACGCGGTTGACGGGGCGTCGCTGGAAATTTCCGAGGGATCGATCACCGGGTTGATCGGACCAAATGGAGCCGGCAAAACAACCCTTTTCAACGTGATAGCTGGCGTTCTTGAACCAACTTCCGGGCGGGTCACCATGGCGGGTGAGGATATCACCGGGCTGCCCCCGCATGATCTGTTTCACAAGGGATTGCTGCGCACCTTTCAGATTGCGCATGAGTTCGCGTCGATGAGTTGCCGCGAGAACCTGATGATGGTGCCCGGTGGACAAACGGGCGAGACACTGTGGAACACCTGGTTTGGCCGCAAGCGGATTGCCGACGAAGAACGCGCCTTACGGGCCAAGGCCGACGAGGTTCTGGAGTTCCTGACCATCGAGCATCTGGCCGATCACAAGGCCGGGCAGGTGTCGGGGGGGCAGAAAAAGCTGCTGGAGCTTGGCCGCACCATGATGGTGGACGCAAGGATCGTGTTTCTGGATGAGGTCGGTGCGGGTGTGAACCGGACTCTGCTGAACACCATCGGTGACGCGATCATTCGACTGAACGAGGAACGCGGATATACCTTTGTGGTGATCGAGCACGACATGGATTTCATTGGACGGTTGTGTGATCCGGTGATCTGCATGGCAGAGGGCAAGGTCCTCGCCGAAGGCACATTGGACGAGATCAAGGCCAATGAACTCGTGATCGAAGCCTATCTGGGGACCGGGCTCAAGAACAAGGACAAGGTGGGCGCATGATCCCGTTGGTTCAATTGCGCGCCTGCGGCGCATTCGATTTGTCCGTTGGGGCGCTGCCCCAAACCCCGGAGTATTTTTGCAAAGATGAAGGGGGCGGGCATGTCTTCTGATCCTTATGGCGATCGTGGCAACACGGACCGGTCCATTGCAAACCCGCATGGGGCCGGTACCTTGCGACCGTCTCCGGGCACCGGACAGGCGATGGACACTGCAAGTGCCTTTCTGATCGGGGATTGCATGACGGGTGGTTATGGCAAGGGTCCAGACATTCTTCATGATTGTACAATCGCCGTGGACAAGGGTGAGATTGCCGTGATCGTCGGGCCCAATGGCGCCGGCAAGTCCACTGCGATGAAGGCGGTTTTCGGCATGCTCGATGTACGCCAGGGGTCGGTGCGGCTGGACGGTGAGGAGATTACCGGGCTGTCGCCACAGGATCGCGTGGTCAAGGGGATGGGGTTTGTGCCGCAGACCAACAACATTTTCACCTCGATGACCGTGGAAGAGAACCTTGAGATGGGCGCGTTCATCCGCACCGATGATTTTTCCGATACGATGTCTCAGATCTATGACCTGTTCCCGATCCTGAAGGAAAAGCGCAGCCAGGCAGCGGGCGAATTGTCAGGCGGGCAGCGCCAGCAGGTCGCTGTGGGGCGCGCATTGATGACGCGGCCCAAGGTTCTGATGCTGGACGAACCCACCGCCGGTGTCAGCCCGATCGTGATGGACGAGTTGTTTGACCGGATTATCGAGGTGGCGCGCACCGGCATTCCGATCCTGATGGTCGAGCAAAACGCGCGGCAGGCGCTGGAAATTGCCGACAAGGGCTATGTTCTGGTGCAGGGCGCGAATGCCTATTCAGGGACCGGCAAGGATTTGCTGGCTGATCCCGACGTGCGCAAATCGTTCCTAGGGGGCTGAGTTATGATCTATTTGGAACGGACCTTTGGCCGGATATTCCGACTGCCTGACGATTTGTATCCGCGCAGGGATGAGGGCATGCCGTGATGGATTTTCTCAATGCCATCGTCGCCCTCGCGAATTATGTGTTGATCCCCGCAATGTCCTATGGCAGCCAGCTGGCGCTTGGGGCTTTGGGAGTCACGCTGATCTACGGGATCCTTCGGTTCTCGAATTTTGCCCATGGCGATACCATGGCGTTCGGGGCGATGGTGACCATTCTTGTGACCTGGTGGATGCAATCGATTGGCATCAGCCTTGGTCCATTGCCGACCGCCCTGCTTGCCCTGCCCTTTGGCATCTTGGGTTGTGCGCTGCTGGTCCTGGCAACCGACAAGATGGTCTACCAATTCTATCGTGAACAAAAAGCCAAGCCGGTCATTCTCGTGATCGTGTCGATGGGTGTCATGTTCATCATGAACGGTCTCGTCAGGTTCATTATCGGGCCAGATGACCAAAACTTCTCGGACGGAGCCCGGTTCATTATCTCGGCGCGCGATTTCAAACAGATGACAGGGCTGGATGAAGGGCTTGCGATCAAGACAAGTCAGGGGATCACGGTCATCACGGCGATTGTCGTTGTGGCATTGCTGTTCTGGTTCCTGAGCCGGACCCGCACGGGGAAATCCATGCGGGCCTATTCCGACAATGAAGACCTGGCGTTGCTTTCGGGAATCAATCCGGAGCGGGTGGTGATGTACACCTGGTTCATCGTCGCGGCCCTCGCGACGGTGGCGGGAGTGTTGTATGGTTTGGACAAGTCGTTCAAACCTTTCACCTATTTCCAACTTCTGCTACCGATCTTTGCCAGTGCGATCGTCGGAGGGCTGGGCAGTCCGCTGGGCGCAATTGCCGGCGGGTTCATCATCGCCTTTTCCGAGGTCACGATCACCTATGCTTGGAAAAAAATCCTCATCTATCTGATGCCGGAATCGCTGGAACCCTCTGGGCTCGTGCAGTTGTTGAGTACGGATTACAAGTTCGCGGTGTCCTTTGTGATCCTGTTGATCGTGCTGCTGTTCCGTCCAACCGGTATTTTCAGGGGGAAAGCGCTATGAGCGAGGCAGTGAAGAACACCGGGCTCTTTGCGATTGTCGGCGGGTTGATCCTGCTGACCGGCTTCATGCAGAGCTGGAACGCGGCGCTGTTGATCCTGAACATGGGGCTTATCTCGGCCGTCATGGCACTTGGCGTGAACCTGCAATGGGGGTTCGCTGGGCTCTTCAATATCGGCGTCATGGGCTTTGTCGCGCTCGGTGGGCTGGCCGCTGTTCTGGTCTCCATGCCCCCGACGCCCGCGGCCTGGGCCGCTGGTGGTGCCGGCGTCATAGCAGGCCTTGTTCTGGGTGCGCTGACGGTTGTGGCCGCCGTTTTCCTGCTGAAGCGCATGCAGCCGGGCGCGGCGCGCAACATCACGTTGATCGCACTGCTGCTGGGTGGGTTTTTCCTGTATCGCGCGGTTCTTGATCCGTCGGTCGAAGCCGTCGAAAAGGTGGAGCCGGCGATCACGGGGTATCTGGGCGGGCTTGGATTGCCGGTTATCCTGGCCTGGCCCTTTGGCGGGCTGCTCGCGGCGGGGGCCGCGTGGCTGATCGGCAAGACGGCGTTGGGGCTGCGGTCGGATTACCTGGCGATTGCAACCTTGGGGATTGCCGAGATCATCATCGCAATACTCAAGAACGAAGACTGGTTGTCGCGCGGGGTCAAGAACGTGGTCGGCATTCCCCGCCCGGTTCCGTACGAAATCGATCTGCAGAATGATCCGGGCTTTGTCGAGCGTGCCGCCGGGTTCGGTCTCGACCCCGTCACCGCCTCTACCCTGTATGTCAAGTTGGGCTATGCGCTGCTGTTCCTGATCGTCTTGCTGGTGCTGCTTTGGATGGCGCAAAAGGCGCTCAAGAGTCCCTGGGGCCGGATGATGCGTGCGATTCGCGACAACGAGGTTGCAGCCGAAGCAATGGGCAAGGATGTGACCCGTCGCCACCTGCAGGTCTTTGTTCTGGGAAGTGCCGTGTGCGGGATCGCCGGGGCGATGATGACGACCATGGACGGGCAACTGACGCCGGGCACCTATCAGCCGCTGCGGTTCACGTTCCTGGTCTGGGTGATGGTGATCGTGGGCGGATCCGGCAACAATTTCGGCTCGGTTCTGGGAGCGATGCTGATCTGGTTCCTCTGGGTTCAGGTCGAACCGATCGGGATTTTCCTGTTGGACGTTCTGACATCGGGGATGTCGGATGGTCCGTTGAAATCGCACCTGCTGGACAGCGCAGCGCATATGCGATTGCTGACCATGGGGCTGGTTCTGATCCTGGTCTTGCGATTCAGTCCACGGGGATTGATCCCCGAAAAGTAAGAGTCGACGGTGTAAGCTTGTGGATCTTCTGATGTTAACAATTCGGTGTCTCCGCTGCGCTAAATTCCCCGTGCCGCGGAGGCCCGTTTCGCGGTAGTGAATGGAGACAAGCCGTTAGCTGTCTTGAATGAGTAAGGATTCCTAGATGAAAGTTCCCTATGTACCCGCCGCCGTGATCCTCTCGGCTCTTGCTGTCGCAGGCTGCGCCCCCTCTCCTGCCGATTACGAAACCACACCCGTACAGGTGAAAACGGCACAAGGCGTCGTCACCTGCCAGCTCTATACGCCGGAACGGGTGCTCTGGGATCGTGCGATCGACAGGCCAAATTCAATGTCTGTTCAGCAAGGGGATGCCGTGTGCCGGGCAGAGGGCGAACGGCGCAAGAATAGCTGAGGCGACTTCACCTTCGGCGACCGCGCCCATGTCTTCGTTTCCGGGAATAGGCGCTGTCCTAGCGTCCTTTGAACAAACCGCCGAGGATACCGCGTACGATCCGTCGGCCAGTGGTGCCTGAGAGTTCTTTCATGACGTTCTTGGTCAGGGCCTCGGCAAATCCGCCGCCGCTCTTTGTGGTCTTGCGCGAGGTCGAGCGGCTGACGCGCGTGCCGGAATATCGGCGTCCGGCATTGAATTCGCGGAACATCGGTTCCATCTCTTCGGCCTTTTCCTCGGATTTCGCGGCCTCGGCTGCCGCCTTCTCGGCCCGTTGGCTTAGAATTTCGTAAGCCGACTTGCGGTCAAGTGTGGTGTCGTATTTGCCTGCCATGTCAGATGTCGCCAGATGTGCCTTTCGCTCTTTGGGCGTGATCGGGCCAAGCTGAGACGATGGTGGGCGGATCAGCGTTCGTTCGACGATTCCGGGGACGCCCTTGTCCTGCAGCATCGAGGTCACCGCCTCGCCCACGCCGACTTCGCGGATTGCCTCTCCGGTCGAAAAGCGCGGGTTCTCGCGATAGGTCTCAGCCGCCAGCTTGAGGTTCTTGCGGTCCTTGGCGGTGAAGGCGCGCAGGGCGTGCTGGATGCGGTTGCCCAACTGGCCCAGAATGTCCTCTGGCACGTCAGCAGGGTTCTGGGTGATGAAATAGACCCCGACCCCTTTGGAACGGATCAGCCGGGCCACCTGCTCGACCTTGTCGACCAGCGCCTTGGGTGCGTCGTCAAAGAGGAGATGCGCCTCGTCAAAGAAGAAGACCAGTTTGGGTTTGTCCGGGTCGCCGACCTCGGGAAGCTCTTCGAACAATTCGCTGAGCAGCCATAGCAGGAATGTCGCATACAACCCCGGTGCGCCCATCAGCTTGTCCGCCGCCAGGATGTTGACCATGCCCCTTCCGTCGGCATCTGTACGCATCATGTCGGCCAGCTCCAGGGCCGGTTCGCCAAAGAGCTTATCGCCACCCTGATTTTCGAGTACGAGCAACCGGCGCTGAATGGCACCGATCGACGCGGTCGAAACATTGCCATAGCGCAGGGACAGCGTATCGCGGTTTTCGCCGATCCAGACCAGCAACGATTGCAGATCCTTGAGATCAAGCAGCGGCAGCCCCTCTTCGTCCGACAGGCGGAACGCGATGTTGAGAATGCCTTCCTGCGCCTCGGACAATTCGAGCAACCGGGCCAGCAGCAGCGGCCCCATTTCGGCAACCGTTGTCCGCACCGGATGGCCCTGGTCTCCGAAAAGGTCCCAGAATGTCACTGGATAGGCCCGATATCCATAGCTGGTGAAACCGATTTTTGCCGCGCGGGCGGTAAAGGCGTCGTGCAGCTTGTGTTCTACCCGTCCTGGTTTGGCCAGCCCCGACAGGTCGCCTTTGACATCAGAGAGAAAGACAGGAACACCAGCATCGCTGAACCCCTCGGCAATGATCTGCAGCGTGACGGATTTGCCGGTCCCGGTTGCGCCGGCGACCAGACCATGCCGGTTCGCATATTTCAGGCTCAATCCCTGCGGGCTGGCGTAATCCACGCCTCCACCACCGATAAACACATTGTCATCCATACCCGCCTGCCCCCTGACTTATCACGCCTGTCGCACCGACCATACTAACTTAACTTTTGGCTGCCATAGTAAATTCGCTCGCCACCAAGGGCCGCTTGGCCCGGCGAGCACTTCCTCCCTGTTAGACTGGCCGTGCCTTCGGGTACGGCCTTTTTTGCGCTCAAACCTGTTTCTCGGGTGAAAGTGTCAGATTTCACGCCTTTTTCTCGGCATAGCTGTTGACCGATGGGCAGGCCTTTCGTAACCTCGCGCCATAAATAAGTCGGCCAGTCCGACGGGGAGACAATCTATACTTAAAGGGGGCTTTACGGCCCCCTTTTCTCGTTGTGCTTTGCCCGTCGATCGCGCCGCGTTTTACGGGCGGAAAGTAACCAACAGTACAGCAACTGGACCAATATCCGCCTGACACTGGTGCACTGCCATGATAAAGCCTGCGCAATTGCGGACTGTGCGCAATGGAATCGCCGATGGCGTGCAGGATGCTCAGTGTAAACATAAACAAACGAGACAGGCACATGTTCAAACACCTTTCCCCAATCGCGGCCCTGGCGCTTGCGGCCATGACGTTTCCGGCGCTTGCACAGGAAACCGAGACCACCGATGACACCACGGCGACCGAAGACGCCGCGCCGGTCACCAGCCCGCAACTGGATCTGGGCCAGGCCGTGACCGAAGGCCCCAAACTGGGCGAGCGATATTCCAAGGAGAAGATCGGTGATTGGGATTTGGCCTGCATCCGCACCGAAGCGGAAACCGATCCCTGTTCTCTCCTTCAGGTCATGCGGGATGACACAGGCAACCCGGTTGCCGAAATCTCGCTGTTCCGTATTGAAAACGGCGGCCAGGCTGCCGCTGGTGCGACCATCTTGGTGCCACTGGAAACACTGCTGCCTGCGCAGCTGACCATCGCGGTCGATGACGCCCCGGGCAAACGCTACAACTATACCTATTGCAGCCCTATCGGCTGTGCCGCGCAAATCGGGCTGACGCAGGAAGACATCGATACGTTCAAGAAGGGCAACAAGGCGACCGTGTCACTGGTTCCTGCCCCGGCACCGGATCAGGTGGTCACGCTGACGCTATCGCTCAAGGGCTTTACGGCGGGCTTTGACGCCGTGGATGTCGTCAAGCAGTAACGGCCGACTACAATTCAACTCCAGACGCCGGGCCAATTGGTCCGGCGTTTTTCGTCAGACCCTGCGCAACACCAGAACTGCATTCATCCCGCCAAACGCAAAGGCGTTCGAAACCGCGACCTCGACCTTTGCATCGCGTGCGACATTGGGCACCACGTCAAGCGCGCATTCGGGATCGGCCTCTTCATAGCCAATGGTCGGTGCGACAACGCCATCGCGCAGCGCCATGATACAGGCCAACAGTTCCACCGCACCCGTACCACCGATCAGATGCCCGTGCATGGATTTGGTGGAACTGATCATCAGATTGTCGGCATGCGGCCCGAACACATCGGCAACCGCCGCGCATTCGGTCTTGTCATTGGCCGCCGTGCCGGTGCCGTGGGCATTGATGTAACCGACCTCTGACGGCGCGACGCGCGCATCGCTCAGCGCGCCTGCCATTGCGCGGGCCGCGCCCTGTTTGGACGGCATCACGATATCCGAGGCATCCGACGTCATCGCAAACCCGGCGACCTCGGCGAGAACGTCGGCGCCGCGCGCACGCGCATGTTCGTAGTCTTCAAAGACGAACACACCCGCACCTTCGCCCTGCACCATCCCATTGCGGCCGAGGCTGAACGGGCGGCAGGCGTCCCGCGACATGACCCGCAAGCCTTCCCAAGCCTTGACCCCGCCAAAGCAGAGCATGGATTCAGAGCCGCCGGTGATCATCGCCGGGGCCATGCCGCTGCGGACCATGGCAAAGGCCTGTGACATCGCGTGATTGGAACTGGCGCAGGCCGTGGAGACCGTAAAGGACGGCCCCTTGAGATTGTATTGCATGCTGACATGGCTGGCCGCGGCGTTGTTCATCAGCTTGGGCACGACAAACGGATGCACCCGGTTCTTGCCGTCTTCATAGACGCTGCGATAGTTGTCGTCCCATGTTGACACACCACCACCGGCCGTCCCCAGTACGACCCCGGATCGTGCCGATAGATCGCCGTGGAACTCGAGCCCGGACTGGCTGATCGCCTCCTTGGCCGCGGTCAGCGTGAATTGTGTATAGCGGTCGTAGAGCGACATCTGCTGGCGGTTGAAGCGCCGCTCGGCCTCGAACCCGCGCACCTGACCACCGATGCGAATGGACAGCCGATCCACGTCGCGGAAGTCCAACTCGCCGATCCCACAGCGCCCTTCGCGCATTGCCGCCATGGTGTCAGCAACGGAATGCCCAAGCGCGTTGATCGTGCCAGCGCCGGTGATGACGACCCGGTTCATTGCGACACCGCCCTGCCCTATACCTTTTCCGCCACGAGCTTTTCAATTCCGGCGACGATGGCGGCGACGCTGGAAATATCGAAATCGCTGTCAGTCGGTTCGTTGGCGTTGAAGGGTATCGTGATGTCGAACTCTTCCTCGATGGAAAAGATACTTTCCACCAGGCCAAGGCTGTCGATACCGAGACTCTCAAGTGTGCTGTCCATCGCCACGTCAGACGTTTCAAGAACGGCCTGTTCCGCGATGATCGCAATGACCTTCTCTTTGATGCTCATAGGTGGGTCCCAAGCTGTGCTTCTGGCGCTGATCTAGTCTTTCGCCCCTGTTTTGAAAACAGCCTTTTGTAACGCTGCGACGTCACGCACCAAACGAGGAAGCCTGCGCTGCGCTTTGTACATCTCGGTATGGGTCTCCATCTTGACCGCCGGATATCCCATCAGCACGCGTCCGGCCGGCACATTTGACAGGATCTTGGTGCCGCCCGCTGCGATCACATTATCGCCGATAAAGATGTTGTCGACCACACCGACCTGACCGCCAAGGATCACATTGTTGCCAATATCGACCGAGCCCGAGATCCCGGCCTGGCCACAGAGCAGGCAATCGGTTCCGACGCGGGTGTTGTGGCCAACATGGACCAGGTTGTCGAGTTTGGTCCCACTACCGATCCCGGTGTTCCGAATAGTGCCGTTGTCGACCGTACAATTGGCGCCGCATTCGACATCATCGCCGATTTCCACCGATCCAAGCGAATGGATCCGGACCCAGCTTTGCGCCTTGGCATCCCCCTGATCGCCCAGCGTCTTGCGCACGTTCTCGGCACCGCTCACCTCTGGCGTGACGAAAGAGAAGCCATCGGCACCAATCCGCGCCCCGGGCTGCGCGATGAACCGGTCCCCGATCTGAACCCGCGCACCGATGCTGACCATTTCGCGCAGATAGGCCTGTGCACCAAGCCGGGCGTCGGTTCCGATCGTGCAATGTGGGCCGATCGTTGATCCCTGGCCAATTCGTACCCCTGCAGCAATGACGCAAAACGGGCCGACCGAAACGTCTGCGGCCAATTCTGCGGTCGGATCAATCACCGCACTCGGGTGTATACCCGGCGCAAATCCCTGGCCGGGATCCAGCATCGTCGTTAGGCTGGACATCGTCATGCGCGGACGCCCGGTGAAAATCGCGGCCTCCAGACCCATGTCTTGCCAGGCGGCACCTTCCCAGAGGATCGCAGCGCGCGCACGCCCAGCCGTCAGCGCTTCGCCGTATTTTGGGGACATGGCAAGCGCCAGCTCGTCTGGCTTCGCATCTGCCGGTTCCGCTGCGCCTTTGATGGCAAGGGACAAATCACCGACCGCGTCAGCGCCAAGCGCGGTTGCAATCTGTTCAATCGTAAAAGTCATTGTTGCTCCCCGTTGCTAAAGGCTCCGGGTCCTTGACTACCCCTGAACAGCGCCCAGAGTCACCCCCGCATTCTCGAGCGCCTTCCAGATCTTGGCGTCGCGGCCATAGACATCGCGGCGGTACTCGGCCTTGCCCTTGGGGTCGATCACAGCCGTACGATAGATGATGTGCACGGGCACCGGCATGTCCAGCATGACCTTGGTTTCACGGCCCGATTTCAGAATGCGCTGAAATTTGCCCTTGGGATCGTCGGATTGTCTGGCGAGGAGCGCATAGGCGAAATCAAACGGGTCGGCCAGTCGAATGCAACCGTGCGAAAAGGCCCGGACCTCGCGGTCAAAAAGGCTCTTGGACGGGGTGTCGTGCAGATAGATATTGTAGCGGTTTGGGAACATGAACTTGACCAGACCGAGCGCATTTCGACTGCTCGGGGGTTGGCGCATCGCATAGGGAAAATTCCGCGCGGTATATTGGCTGAAATTGGCATTGGCACGGTTGACGCGACGCCCCCGGCTGTCGGTGATCTCGATATGTCCAACCGCATTCGGATTATTTCTGAGTTTCGGCAGGTATTCCTTGGTGACAATCGAACGCGGGACATACCAGCTTGGGTTCACGACCATGAACTCCATTTCGTCCGAGAATTCCGGGCTGCGCCGGTCGCTGGTATTCTTGCCGATCACCGAACGTGTCTGGAACGTGACCTTGCCGTTGTCGACGATCTTGGCGGTAAAATCGGTCTGGTTGACCAGCACATGCCGTGGGCCCAACTCCATGTTGATCCAGCGTTCGCGCTCCATCGCAACAATCACGGATTTCAACCGCTGCTGGACCGAGACGTTGATTTCGCTCATCGTCCCCTTGCCGGCGACGCCGTCTGCGGTGAGACCATGCGCCTGTTGAAACAGCCGGACGGCTTTCTCGATTTGCGTGTCATAGCTCTGGGAGGCACTGCGGCTCATGTAGCCCATGGCAATCAATCGGTTGCGCAACGCGACAACCGGCGCACCGCCTTGTCCGGGCTTGAGACTGCCAGCGGACACGGTTGGGCCCCACCCTCCGTTTTCCATCACCCCTTCAAGCCGCAATTTTTCCTTCATCAGCGCGCGATATTGTGCGGATTGCGGAGGAAGCGCCTTCAGGAATTCACGCGGCGAACTCCTGGCGAAATTCGTCATGTGCGCGGTCCGGTCGCGATATGGCACCTGCCGCACAAGCCCGCTGTCAATGCGCGACGGTACCAGCGTACCGCTTTGCACATCGCGCGCATACTGCAGGAACGTCTTGCTGAGCTCAATCTCGACCAGACCCAGATCACGTGTCGTGCGCGCGGCTTCCATCTGCTGCAGCAGCGCCGCAACATTGTAGCGGGCGGGTGACAATCCATGGATATCGGCCGCCGAAAGTGCCCGTATCAATTCGACGCGACGGGTCTGGTGTTCGCTGGACTTGCCCGTCCACAGCGGTTCGAAATCGTTGGAACGGTAGAACGCTGCAATGTCAGAGTCGGTCGACGCAGCTTCGGCAACGGCCTGCTTGAACGCTGTCACCTGGGCGATCGAAGGAGTGACCCAAAGCCAACACATGACAAGCGCCGCAGCAATCAAACCCAGCGGCCTGAAGTCTTGGGGAAGTTTCAAATATTCGGTCATGGGGCGTTCCTTGAAATCGGTAACCAATGTAAATCGTTCGCATCTTCTGTAAGAATTAGGAACGCAGACGGGCTTGTCCATCAAACTTTGTCGTCAGGGCTAACCCGATGTTACCCTGATGCCTGACTGCATCGCCTAGCCAACCCTCGGGAGTCGCGTTTTGTTCGTTGCGCAAAAATTCGCCGAAAATCCAGCATATCTAAAACTTGCACAATTCCCAGCTTGGAATGTTGGCAATAATGTGGCATGAAAACGACACATCAGGGGATGGATGTAACAACGATGTGAGAATGCGGGCGTAACATCGCGCGCGGGCAGGAATAGAAGCGTACAGGACGGCGCAGAACATGAGACAGAACGACTCATCGGGTTTTACCCGGCGTGCCCTATTGGGTGCATTTGCAGCAACTGCAGTAGCAGCGACTCCAACCCTTTCCAAAGCGGCAGGTTTCCTTCGGGGCGGCGGTGATATTCGCCGGATCCGGATGTATTCCGGGCGCACGGGTGAACGTTTGGACATGATCTATTGGATTGACGGACAGTACATCAAGGACGCGGTCAAAGAGGTCAACTACTTCATGCGCGATTGGCGCACCGACCAAACCAAGAGCATTGACCTGCGGACCATCGACATCATGGCCGCAGCGCATAACCTGATGGACATCAACGAGCCCTACATGCTGTTGTCCGGTTATCGCAGCCCCCAGACCAATGCCATGTTGCGCAGAAGATCTCGCGGTGTCGCCAAGAATTCGTTGCATATGAAGGGTCAGGCCGCCGATCTTCGGCTTTCCTCCCGCTCCGTCAGCCAGATGGCGCGCGCCGCCAGTGCCTGCAGCGCAGGGGGTGTCGGCCGCTATTCCCGCTCGAATTTCGTCCATATGGACTGCGGCGTCGTCCGCACCTGGGGCGGCTGACGCCCCTAACAATACACAAAGACGCACCAGGGAAAGGCCGTTGCAAATTGCAGCGGCTTTTTTCGTTAGGACCATGCCCTGTGGTGAGGCGCTTCAGAAAGACGTCGTCCTTGGCCAGATCTCGAAGCAGCTTCTCAAACAGGAAACGGGCGGCCGTTGTTCCCACGACCGCCCGTTGAAACGCTGATGATCCGCCGCTCAGAAGTTGAGCGACAGGTCCCGGTGTACAGAGTTGCACTTCGCCAGGAACAAGGCCTGATCGCGACTGAACCGGGGTTGCTGGCGTGCGCCAACGTTTTCGGAGATTGCGGCGATATAGGCTTCGACACCGGGGCGCAGGTCCTTCTCTGCCGCGACACGCCAGCGCATCTGCTCCTCATAGGCCGAGACGGCTTTGGCATATTCGGACACCGCCTTGGCCCGGTCCTCCTTGCCATCACGCAACGCCCGGCGTGACTGGGACAATGCCGAGGCCACATCCCGCGACCCAGCGATCTTGGCAAACGATTTGCCAATCTCGTCTATAGCAGCCTCCGCATCTGCACGCGCGCCGTTCGCCACGGTGTCGGACAAGCCTTTCAACTCATCCTCAAGCGCTGCGAATTCAGCATTGGCATCCATGACCGCCAGGAACTCGATCGCCGGTTCGACCGCGTCGTCTGCGGCTCGCCGGTATTGATTGCGGGCGGAATCTTCGGCCTTGGTCAGCGTCGCAAAGGTCGTGTGCGTCGCGTCCCAGCTTTCCGGAATATCTGCAGCGATGACGTCTTTCTGGGCCTCCAGTTCGGCAATGCGCTCTTTGATCCTTTCGCGCCGTGGTGCGTCGCTTTCTTCATTCATGAACCGTGCGGAGTTCTGCAGATCCTCGATTTTCACATCCAGTTTGCGCATGTCTTTCTCAAGGTTACGAACGATACGCATGATCGGTCGATACTCATCAGACGCGGCCTGGACAGCGGCCTCGGTTGCAGTGACCTCATCAAGAAGGTTCACAGCCTTGTCCGCACTCTCAAAGGCGCCGCTCAGATCGGACGCCATGCTCTTGGGCAAGACCGACACATCAAGCGTCTGCGCCTTGGAAATCGCACCGTTGATCGCGTCGCCATTGATCAGGACCTGTTCGAGCACGTATTCCTCAAGACATTGCTGAAGCTGGGGATTTCGCGGAGGCGGCGATGTTTCCGACAGAAAGCTCATCCGGTTCGGCAAATAGTTGACCAGTTGCGGATAGTAGCCAACGATCGCAAGCGCGAGAAGTTGCAGGCCGATAAAGGAAATGACACCCTTGTAGATCTGCACGGTCTTGACGATCGCCGGAGCAACGCCTCGCAAATAGAACAACGCGAATCCGAACGGTGGCGTCAGGAACGACGTCTGGATATTCAGACCGATCATCACGCCCAGCCATACTGCGGTAATGTTCGCCTCGGGATCTGCCAGCAGGATCGGGGCGACAATTGGCACGACGACCACGGCGATCTCGATAAAGTCGAGAAAGAAGCCGAGGACAAAGATCACGCCCATCACGATGATGAACTGCGTCCAGAATCCACCCGGAAGCGAATTGAGGAAATCACGGACCAGTTCCTCGCCGCCAAAGGCACGGAACGCCGCCGTCAGCATCGCGGCACCCAGCAGGATGATAAACACCAGCGACGTGGTCTTGGCGGTTTCGGTCATCACTTCGTGCAGCGTGTTGTCGACCTTGAGAACGCGGATACCGCTCCAGACCAGCGCGATGATCAGGAAAATTACGGCGGTGACGCCGATGACGATCCCCGTCATATCACCGCCGACAACCAGAATGGCCTTGATGTTCATGTTGTATCTGGACAGCGCAAACACGATCATCCCAAGCGCGAGGAACGTCAGCAGAGCCGGATAGTAGGTCAGCTTGTTCTGTTCGGTAATTCGGTAGCCTGCCATGATGATTGCACCCGCCGCGCCGATGGCACCGGCCTGGTTCACCGTGGCAACGCCCGTGATGATCGATCCCAGAACCAGGAAAATGAGCGCAAGCGGCGGCACGAGAGTCAGGGTGACATTGACCCAGAACGCCATATCGCGGGCACCTTCATAGGGTACGGCCGGTGCGGATTTCGGCCGCAGGATCGCGTAGATCAGGATAAAGATCATGTAGACCAGCACCAGAACGATGCCGGGTACGAACGCCCCGAGGAACATTTCACCAGCGCTGGTCGAGGCCACGTCAAAGACGCTTGGCATGCTCAGCTCGCCGGTTGCTTCCTTGTAGAGCGCCTTGCGGGCGGTGCTGGCCTGATCCGAAGCGCTGGCCAACTGGTCCGCAAGGATGATCAGCACGATCGACGGTGGAATGATCTGCCCCAAAGTACCGGAGGCGGCAATTGTGCCGGTGGCGAGCGACTGGGAATAGTTGTTACGCAGCATCGCGGGCAATGAGATCATGCCCATTGCAACCACCGTTGCGCCGACGATCCCCGTTGTGGCCGCGAGCAACGCACCCACAAACACGACCGAGATACCCAGACCACCGGGAACGGGGCCGAACAACCGCGCCATGGTCACCAGGAGGTCTTCGGCGATCTTGGATCGCTGCAGCATGATGCCCATGAAGATGAACAGCGGAATCGCGATCAGCGTGTCCCGTTCGACTTCCCAATAGACCCCTCGCAGGTTGGTCACCCCCGCCGTCAGCCACTGCGACGGTCCGCCAGAGTGAAAATAGGCGTCGGGACTGCCCGCAAAGAAATACCCGCTGCTTGCCGCCAGAACGATCGTGATGATCGCCGACCCCGGCAATGCAAAGGCAACCGGGAAGCCCGACGCCAGGGCCGAGGCCATGATGACAATCAGGATGAATAGAAAAAGGAGTTCCATGCGTGCGGCCTCAGTGTGAAATGGCAGCGACTTCGCGCTTGCCGGGTTCGTCGCGCGCGTCGGCGACAGCCTCGAACAGGTAGCTGACAAACTGGATCAGCATCGTCACAGCAAAGATCGCGAGAAACGCCGCCATCTGGTATTTGACAAACATGCCCGCGGTGCCGACCTGCGACACCTCGAAATTCGCGATTGGTGCGTTGATGATGGCCTGCTTGGAGCCTAGGCCAATGAGGATGATGGTCCACGCGGTCACGATGCCGAGGAAGATGCACCCGACCGAATTTACCCGTCCTTTGGTGCGGGCGCCAAAACCGGCATAGAGCACATCGACCCGCACGTGGCCCTCTTCCAGCAATGTATATGCAGAGGCGAACAGAAACAGCGCCGCATACCAATAGCGCACAAGATCGCCCATCAGCGCCTGTTCATACGAAAAGACAAAGCGCGAGACGACGATCAGAAGTTCGGCGACGACGATCAGAAGCGCGAGCCAGATAAAGCCCAATGACCGCGAAAAGAACGCAAACACAAACCCGAGAAGGATCAGCGGGACGTGAACATAAGGGCCGATGAACCGGGACCGGGTCAGCTCCTTGGACATGTCTGACGACACCAGCGCTGTCAGCAGCCCCTCAACCCGCAAGAAGGCAATGGTGAAATCCGCGACCCCCACGAACAGGACCGCAAAATAGCAGCCGCGTATCAGGTAGGCATTGAAATCGCTGATCAACTTGGCGTCATACCGCAGCGTCCGGGTTGATGTTCGGTGAACCAGAAGCCCCGCCCCCACCAACGCCAGCAGGTAGGTCGCGGCCAGTACCCAGGCACGCGTGTCCGTACCGTCGACCAGGGACATGAGTGTCGGATAGTCGTACCAGACGATAAGCACATTGTTGACCAAGAAAGCGAAAAGGACCAACAACGTGGCCCAACCGAAGTACCGCACATAGGGCGCGGGTGCACCGCGGGGCGACAGAATCTCTGCCTCTGAGGTAGCGTTCATTGCGATTTCCCCAATCATACGGCCCGGTTCAGGTCGGGCCAGACTCACGCCGGGTCAGCGGAGCACCTGCTGAATGGCAGGGGGCAGCCTGATGACTGTCCCCTGCCTGTTTCACTCCGTTCGGGACTTAACCAATGTCCAGAATACGGTTGCGTTGCTTGGTGAACTCGATCTCGGCGATGGCGCGCCAGCCACCGATCTCGCGCAGCGACGCCTGGTAGGCATCGTTGATCTTGGCCGCGAGCGGCGAATGATCGCGCGTTTCCTCGAACACTTCTTCAGCTGCACTGCCGAATGCGTCCCAGACCTCTTCGTTGAACGCGCGCACTTCAACGCCGTGCTCGTTCACGAGTTTGCCCAGATATTCGCCGTTCTTGGCCGATGCTTCTTCGATCTGAGCCGCCATTTCTTCGTTACAGCAGGCTGTAATCACCGCCTGCTCGTAGTCAGACAGGCTTTCCCACCAGGATTTGTTCATGCCAAAGCCCAGTCCGCCACCCGGCTCGTGCATACCGGCGGTATAGTAGTATTTGGCGGCTTCGTAGAACTTCATGAAATAGTCGTTGTACGGACCAACCCATTCGGTCGCTTCTATTGCGCCGGACACCAGGTTTTCATAGATTTGACCGCCCGGCAGCGACACGGTAGACACGCCCAGCTTGGTCATCACGGCACCCGCAAGTCCGGGAATACGCATTTTCAGACCATTCAGATCATCGGGTGAAAGGATTTCCTTGTTAAACCAGCCACCGGCCTGCGCACCGGTGCCGCCGCACGTGAGGGTCTTGAGACCAAACTCGCCCGCCAGTTCATCCCACAGTTCCTGACCACCAGCGAATTTGATCCACGCATTCCATTCCGGTGTGGTCATGCCAAACGGGACGGACGTGAAATAATTGAAGCCCGGGTGCTTGCCGCCAAAGTAGTATTCAGCGCCGATATAGGCCTGGCTGTTGCCGCTGGCGACTTCGTCAAAGACGTCGAACGCACCAACGCGCTCGCCGGCCGCGAAATACTCGGTCCGAAGTGAGCCACCGGAAACCACATTGATTCGCTCGGCCAGTCGCTGTGCCGAAAGACCGAGACCGGGGAAATCCCGGGGCCAAGTCGATACGATGGTGATGGTCTTGCCACCTTGGGCGATGGCCGGTGCCGCCAGGGCCGCACCGGTGCCGGCAATCGCGGCACCCTTCAAAAACTTGCGTCGTTCCATATTCCGATATTCCTCCTGTTGGGTCGGTACTGTTTTTATTATTTCGGGGGGAGCGGACAACAACCGCACCTCCTTCAATGTGGCGCCAGCGTATTCGGAAGCAGCGGAATTGCAATGGCTTTCGATCCTGAAAACGACACTTCCGGTGGTTTAGCGTCGCCACCATCCCGCGCAAATCGGCTTTGGCGCAAGTTGACCCAAAGGCACCCAACCGGTTGGCTGTCTCGCAGACACCGTTACCACCGACGCGCTTGTGGTGTGCCAGCGCGCCAGGTCACGGCAACAAGCCACAACGACGGTCCAGTATCGCCGGCATTCATGCCGAGTGCGCACCGTATCGGTCGCATCTGAACCGTGATCGCGAAAGACGTCGAACGCCGGTCAAGCATGGCAACAAAGTCCTCAGTGCCGTCCTGTCACCCCGACGATGGTTGCGTCGGGCGGGATTATCAGGCTGAATGACTGCCTGAACTTTGTCGACACGGCAGATGCCACACTGTTTCGAGAGCCGGCTTCGGAGTGAAGGTGAAACCGCATTGTTGACGTTTGAGGTCTATCATGTCCAAACCCTGTATCCTGTGCTGTGCCATTACCGGCAGCGTGCCGACCAAGGCAAACAATCCCGCCCTGCCCGTCACGGTGCAGGAACAGATCGAAAGCAGCCATGAGGCATTCGAAGCCGGGGCAAGCATCATCCATGCACACGTGCGCAACGATGATGAATCGCCGTCATCGGACCCGGAAAAATTCGCAAGGCTCAAGGAAGGGCTCGAGAAACACTGTCCCGGTGTGATCGTGCAGTTCTCGACCGGCGGTCGATCCGGCGCGGGCAAGTCGCGCGGCGGCATGTTGCCTCTTGCACCCGACATGGCGTCGCTCTCGGTCGGATCCAACAACTTTCCCACCCGTGTCTACGAAAATCCGCCCGATCTGGTTGACTGGCTCGCCAGCGAGATGCGGACCTACCGGGTTACACCCGAGGTCGAGGCGTTCGATCTGAGCCACATTCTGCACGCCATCCGGCTGAGCGAAGCGGGAGTCCTGTTTGGCAACCTCTATGTACAGTTCGTGATGGGTGTCAAAAACGCCATGCCATGCGATCGCGAAGTGTTTGATTTCTATGTTCATACCATGCAATGCCGCGCGCCGGATGCCGAATGGTGCGCCGCAGGTGTCGGATCCAATCAGCTTGTCGTCAACGAGTGGGCCATCGCGGCCGGCGGCCATACCCGTGCGGGGCTCGAGGACAACATGCGTCTTGACCGCGAACGTCTGGCGCCGTCAAACGCCGCCTTGATCGCGCGGGCGGCCGAGTTGTGCGAGAAACATGAACGCCCGATCGCGACCCCGGCGCAGGCGCGTGAAATTCTCGGCCTGCGGGCGGCCTGAAATCATAGATTTCAACGCGTCAAGTGATACCGGATGACGCAAGACGAACGCGAAACACTTTAGAATGAGAGTTCCCGCGTGACGTTTGCGGCTTCGTTTCCCGGCAAGCGCACGACGCGGCTGCCGTCCTGAAAATCTTTCATCGACAGCGACCAGACCGTACCCGGCCAGCGGATTTCCATTTCCTTTTTGCGCGGTCTGTAGACCGCCGTATAGAGCGTGCCGAATCCGACCGAAAACGCCATGGAATAGAGCGGCGGTTTCAGAAATGCGTTGATAAAGGTCTCTTGCGGATCCCGGTGCAGAGTCAGCCGCTGCAACAGATAGCGCTCGCGTTCGACGGTTGCCGTGAACCGTGCATGGCTGACCCATTCCACCGCTTCCTGATGATTGGTCGCAACGGCGGCATGGGTGATGACGGCAGGCCGGTCCGGAGCCATCATCGCCGTCAGATAGTTCCGCTTCTTGTCGAGCACCGTCACGTTATAGCTCATGTGAGTGGGAATGCGGGCCAGCGCTTCCCCCGCCTCTTCTGCGGTCTTGCAGGTTTGCAGCACATAGCGCAGGATCAGCGGCACCCCGAACCCCTGCCCCACGATGCGTCGCCCTCCGAATGTCAGTGACAGGGCAAGCCCAGCATCATTGGTTCCATCCACCAGCCCCCAGAGACCGTCACTGATGCCCATGACGGAACGCCCCATCCAATTGGTTTTGAGGATCAGGCTGTCAAAGGCGTTGGGGTTGTAGTCATAGTTGCGGATCAGAACAGGCTCCTTGCCGGTCCAGATTGCCTGTGAACATCCCGACAGGTACGGCGGCGGGCAGTAAAAACTGAGAAAGCGCGATGCCTGATCGCCACCGCCCGCCAGTTCGCAGAGCTGGTCGTAGAGCTCGACAATTTCCGGCATGTGATGCTTCAGCGCGCGTCGACTTTCCATATAGGTGGGGCGCACGCTGTCGCCCTCCCGCAACCACCATCTTCGGTAATCGGGCCAGTACTCGGAAAACAACCCGGCCCATAAGGGACCGGGGTTCTCTTCGCTTATGGCGCGCCAGAGCATGGCGAACCCCTTACATGATCTTGAAGGCGGGATCACTCAGCGCTGGTTCGGCTTGAGCAACGGACAGGGGTTTCGCCGAAACCGATTGCTTGATCCCGTGAATCCAGCGTTTGGCCCGTTCGTTCAGCTTGAAACCCTTGGTCATCGACCGTTCTCGCGTCACGAGGATACCGATATCAGCCCCCTCGTACCGATAATCGCCGGGCTGCAGGATGCGCAGGAAGAACGCTTCGTTCTCGCTCTCCACGGCGCGGCGGTGATAGTCGAACCGGTCGAACACCACACGGCCATCGGCGAGCATCTTGTAGATCCCGGTCTCGGGCGCCTGGGTGCAAATATCGACACTATCGTCGGTGTGTTTGATCACCATTTGCGACCAGCTGTCGATCATGTCCGGGTCGGCCCAGCGGGCGTTCAACTCGTCCACATCCAGATCGAACTTCTTGCGGGAAAACTCCAGCAGGTGGAACAGGAACAGCGGCGCATCCGCATGGGCAAACGCTGCATGGTTGGTCATCGATGACGCCCCGGTGATTCGCGGGTTCAACTCGCCCAGCCAGAGCTCGCCGGTTTTCTTGTCGATCAGGAAATCCAGTTCAAAATATCCGCGATAGCCTTCCTTGCGAAGTTGTTCACCGAATTTGAAGGTCAGGTCACGGGCCTGATTGCGGACCTTGGGCGGAAAGGCGGTGGACAGGATTTCGTTGCCACACCAGCCGCCGCGATACGGTGTCAGTTCCTTGAAACCGACCAGTTCGGTCATCAACGGCCCGACAATGGTGCCTTCCTTTGTGGCACAGGCCTCGATCGCCGAACCACGGCAATCGATCCGCTTCATGATCTTGATTTCACCTTCGCCAATGATCTCGTGCTCGTGGCGGCGGAAATCGGCCTCGCTCTTGATGAAGAACGTGGTGTGGCCGGAATCGCCAAAGGCCGATTGCAGAACGAGGTCGTGACCAATTCCGCCTTTTTCGCAGGTCTTGCGCAGGTCTTCATAGGATTTGACCTCGGCCAGCACGTTCGGCACCGACGGAACGCCGGCCTTGTCGCCGATCCGCACGGTTTCGATCTTGTTGTCCATCTGGGTGCGCAGCTTGGCCTTGGGGAACCAGACGTCCGCGCCCAGTTCCTTGGACAACCGCTCGGTTTCTTCGTCGAACATCAGGAACACGAACTTTGGCTTGCCGCCGCGCCGTTTGACAAAGTCGATCACTTCCTTGTGCTGAAGCAGGTAGTTGTTGATGTCCTCGATGCTCTGGAACTCGGCATGCGGCTGTTCAGAGGGCACGAATGTGTTGGGATGCTTGCCGTCGTAACAGTCAATGTAGCAAATGTACTTGAAGTTCTTCACCCACTCGTCAATGCCGAGCAGATTGAAGTTGGTCGCCGAGATGAAATAGATCGGGTCATCGTTCCGGTGAAAGAACCGTCGAATTTCGGAAATGTTCTTCAATGCTTTGGTAGCCATGTCTTTCTCCCAGTTCTTATTCTGCTGCAGTTTTCAGATTTAGTTCTGCATGCTTTTCAAGTGCCTCCGGCGTGAACACGCGCAACCCGAGGTCGGACCGATATCCATGAATCTCGTTTACATCCAAGGCTCGCATGAAGGCGAGGATTTCGCTGCTGACCACCTGCCCGGGCACCAGGATCGGAAACCCCGGCGGATAGGGAATGATGAAACCGGCTGAAACGACTTCCTTGCCGCTGTCGAGCGCTTGCTTCAGGGAACCGTCCAATTCCATGTAGTCGCAATTATCGCCCTCGTAGCTGAGGAAAAAGGCAGATCGAATATCGCCTTCCGACGTGCCGAGATCGGTGCGGAATGCATCGTGAAAGCGGCTGAAATCGGGCAATGGCGGCAGATCTTCCATCAGGTTCTTGACCCGACGATCAAAGCCGAGTTTTTCCATCCGGCTGGCGTCATCCAGAAGGTCGTCCAATCCCTTTGCGATTTCAACCAGCACCTCGATCAGATAGGCGACGCTGGACCGGGTCGTGCCGATATTTGTCATGAACAACACGGTGTTGCGCGACGTCTTGTTGATCTGGATACCATAGCGATCCATCAGGATCTCGGTCTTGAATGTATCGCCATCCCATCCGGTGCCGCCGACGGCAAGAGTCACCCGGGTGGGATCAAGCGCGAATTCGTCATGCTGCCAGCAGTCCCACATATCGGTCCAGCCCTGCTCGGCGTCAAAATAGCTGGTGACGCCGCTCTCGCGATGGGTTTCTGGGATCATGTCGCCCGCAGTCAGCACCCGAAAGTACTTCTTGAGCAACGGATGCGTGGCGATCGAACGGCGCATCGACATCGCGGCCTCGACCTGCCGCTGAACGAATTCAAACCCTTCCAGTTCGACCTGCCGGCGGCCAACGTCGAGACTGGCGATAATCTGATAGTTCGGCGACGTTGACGTATGGGTCATGTAGGCTTCGTGAAACGATTGTTCCACCTCGCCCTTGAAGTCCTGATCGTTGACGTGGATCATGGAACCCTGACGCAGAGAGGTCAGCGTCTTGTGGGTGGATTGCGTTGCATAGGCCCGCACCCGCGCATGCGGCGGCGGTATCAACCGTGTATTCAGTAACGTTTCGTCATCAGCATCGGCAAGTTCTTCCTGCTGCTTTTCATAGGCAGCCACATGTTTGTCGGTCTTGAAGCGCGCACGCAGTTCGGTGGCGGCGTGCATCGCTGTGCGTTGGCGATAGGTCGGGTTGAACCTCGCGAACGCGAACCAGGCTTCGTCCCAGAGAAAGATCAGATCGGGCTTGATCGCCAGGCATTCTTCCATGACGCGTTCGACGTTATAGACAACGCCATCGAATGTGCAGTTGGTCAGCAGCAGCATTCGCACGCGATCAAGCTTGCCCGCCGCCTTGAGTTCCAAGAGTTGATGCTTGATCTCCCTGAGGGGCACCGCTCCATACATCGAGTATTCGTTGAGCGGATAGCTGTCGAGATAGACCACCTGCGCACCGGCGAGCACCATGCCGTAGTGGTGCGATTTATGGCAATCCCGGTCGACCAGCACGATATCGCCCGGGCTGACCAGCGCCTGAACAACGATCTTGTTGCAGGTCGACGTGCCGTTGGTCGCAAAGAAGGTCTGTTTCGATCCGAACGCGCGGCTTGCGAGTTCCTGCGCACGCTTGATCGGCCCGTGCGGTTCCAGCAGAGAATCCAGCCCTCCGGATGTCGCAGAGGTTTCCGCGAGAAAGATGTTGGGGCCATAGAACGCGCCCATGTCCTGAATCCAGTGGCTGCGGCTGATTGATTTGCCGCGACTGATCGGCATCGCGTGAAAGACGCCGGTGGGCTGCTTGGAGTACTCGACAAGCGCCGTGAAAAACGGTGTCTTGAAACGCGACTGCACGCCACGCAGGATATTGAGGTGCAGTTCGAGAAAGTCCTCCTGATTGTAGAAAACCCGCCGACAGATCCCCAGATCCAGCCCCGCGATATCTTCCACGGATCTCTCGGTGATCAGGTAGGCATCCAACTCGGGTCGGGCCCGTGCGATCAGGCGGCACAGTTCGGGGCCATAGGCCTCCGGCTGCATCTCATCAAACTGCTCGACCCCGCCGGCCCGGTCCAGATACTTGTGCAGGATCGGCTGATCCATCTTGGACCGCAATGTCAAACCCGGACGGACCACAATGGCCTGAATATTGTAGTTGAACAGAACCGCGATCAACGCATCTTCGAGGCTGGGCACCACAAGCGCCTGATAGGCAAACTGATCTTCGGGACGCCGCATACGTGCCATGTTGGAGCGCAGCCAGCGTTCCTGATCTTCGCTCACATTGTCGACGATCAGAACTTCGAAATATGGCTTGCTGAGCGCGCGGGCCTCTGGCGACAGCTGCGACTCGTCATCATGCTCTTCGCTGTCCATGCTGTCGCGTTCGAGCGGGATGTGACGCCGCCTGTAGGCTCCGGTTGCAAGGGCGCGAGTCACACGCCCGACGGAAAATGCGAGATCGTCATAGTTCCCGTGGCCGAACTGGCGTCGCATATGCTCGAACGCCGCCATACCCGGAAACGCCCAATAGGGTTCGATCAGGGAAAGTGAATTGAAGAGGTCGTCGGTCTTCTTTCGTAGTGATTCCAGCCTCTTCGAGGAATTCTCCTCTGTCAGCGCGCTGGTTGCGTCTCGAAGTGCGCTCCAGCGATCCGCCCGAAGTTGGATCGCTGAATAATAGTCAGAAACAGAATGCATCAAAAGTCCTCCCGAAGGACAAGCATCTGACTGTTTCAGAAAAATATCAACAGGTTAGTTTAACCAATCGCTCAGCCGTTCGAAGTCTTGCCTGCAAAAGGAAAGGTCACGGGTGCAGCTCTGCCCGAAATTGCATCGGATTCCTGCTCCATCCCTGTTTGAGCGGGTTCGGCCGGCACATCTACGTGAAGACCCGCCCGGGTTCCCTGCGTTTGCATCTCCAGAGGTCCAAGTGTCTTGAGGTAGGCATCGGTGCCGCTGTTTCTGTCATAGACGGAAAAATCGGTGGAGCGGTCACGAAAGCTCTTGAGCACCTGGCCCAGCCCCTTCATGCCGACTTCGCGCTGACGCCGCACCATGTCGAGATCGATTTCGATCGGGAACATGTCCTCTTGCCCGGCGGACTGGTGCAGGACCATGGACGTGGGATCAACAACACATGATTTGCCGACACCACCCGCGCCAAGACCATTCACGTCAAAGACGTAGCACTGAAATTGTGCGGCAGTGGCGCGCGCGATCGCAAGTTCGGCGTCGCGATCGGTCGTTCCGGTCAGGACAGGGTGGAGCAGAACCTCGACGCCCTGCGCCGTCAGCTGTCGCGTGGTTTCGGGAAACCACATGTCATAACAGATCGACAGGCCGAACCGCCCGACATCCGGCACATCAAAGACGCAGAATTCCGTGCCTGCTTCGACATCCACCTCGTAAGGACGGAACGGGAACATCTTGTCATAGCTTGTCACCACATCGCCATCGGGGTTGATGACGAATGATGTGTTTCTGATCAGCCCGTCTTCGCCCCTGATGAACATGGATCCCGGAATCAGCCAGACCTTGTGTCGACGCGCCGCTTCGCAGAACTGGGATACCGCCTCGTTCTGCCTGGGCTGCGTGTATCGGTGGAGCGGGCCATAAGGGGCCAGTTCACTGAACAGAACCATCTGGGTCCAGGGAAAGCGCGCCATAAGGATATCCAGGCGATGGATCATGCCTTCGACGTTGGATTGAAGCGCTGAAACGTGCATCTGCAGGCCAGCGATAGCAAAGGGGGTCATTCAACAAGTCTCCGTCTGTGCAGCGATCAGAGTGATCAGCACATGGTCTGCCTGTCTTGCCCGGATTTCAGTCATATGCAAGAGCGCCGCAGCGGCAATCAGCGCCGAGATGCCGGAAGTGCCGATCTGTTGATCAATCCGATGCTACAATATCACAGGCCGATCCGTCCTGTTTTGGCTGTCGGCCAGATAGTCGCCCATTCGCGCTACAGCCCGCCGGATATTGTCTTGCGAGTTTGCATAGCTGAGTCGGATGTAGCCCTCGCCCAACACCCCGAAATCGGGCCCGCCAATGGTCGCCACGCCGGTCTTTTCAAGAAGGTCCGAGGCAAGTGCCTTGGCCTTGAGACCCGTCGCCGAGATGTTGGGAAAGGCATAGAACGCGCCCTTGGGTGGGATGCAGCTGACATTGGGCAACCCGTTGAGCAGGTCCACGACGAGTTTTCGCCGTGCATCGAACTCCAGCAGCATCTTGTTGACCGCATCCTGCGGCCCGGTCAACGCCGCAAGTGCCGCATATTGCGCAGGCGCATTGACGCACGACCAGGCGTTGACCGCCAGCTTGCGGGCCTTGTTATAGAGGTCATCGGGCCAGACCGAATAGCCCAGCCGCCAGCCGGTCATCGCATAGGTCTTGGACCAGCCATTCAGCAGGATCAGCCGGTCACGGATTTCAGGATAGCTCAGCAGGCTGACATGCTCTTCACCGTCATAGAGCATCTGGTCGTAGATTTCGTCGGACATGATGGCGATGTCCGGACGGTCGGCCAGCCCGGCGACGAGCGCGTCAATCTCACCCCTGGGTGTCACGCCACCACAGGGGTTGGCAGGCGAATTCACGATGATCAAGCGTGTCTGCGGAGTGATCAGAGACAGCAGCTCGTCGGCGGAAAAGGCAAATCCATTCTCTTCGCGGATCGGGACAGGGATCGGACGCGCGCCGGTGAACTCGATCATCGAACGATAGATCGGAAATCCGGGGTCAGGATAGAGAATATCCGCACCCGGTTCACCGAACATCATGATCGCGCTGAACATGGTGACCTTGCCGCCGGGAACAATCAGCACGTTGTCCGGGTTGACCTCGACCGCGAACCGGCGGTGCAGATCGCCCGAAACCGCAGCGCGCAGTTCCGGGATGCCTGTCGCGGGCGTATAGCCGTGATGCCCGTCCCGCAGCGCCTTGATCGCGGCCTCGACGATATGGTCCGGGGTTCGGAAATCGGGCTGGCCGATGCCGAGGTTGATCACGTCCATGCCCTCTGCCGCCAACGCCCCGGCACGGGCCAGAACCGCAAATGCGTTTTCTTCGCCGATGCGATCGAATCCAGCTATGGTTTTCATCTGAAGTCCTTCGTTGCAACTGTCGGCGTTAATAGGTGGCCCGACCACCGGAAAGATCAAAGACCGCGCCCGTCGAAAACGAATTCTCCGCACTTGCCAGCCAGACAATCATGCGGGCGGCCTCATCGACCTCAAGAAATCGGTTTCGGGGGATCTTGGACAGCATGTAGTCGATATGTTCCTGGCTCATCTGGTCAAAGATCGGAGTCCGCGCCGCCGCCGGCGTGACACAGTTAACCCCGATATCAAACCCGGCAAGTTCCTTGCCAAGCGACTTGGTGAACCCGATGACCCCGGCCTTGGAGGCGGAATAGGCGCAGGCGTTGGGATTGCCTTCCTTTCCGGCAATCGACGCGATGTTGACGATGCGCCCGTAGCCACGCGCCTTCATGCCGGTTATGACGGACTTGTTGGTGAAATAGGTGCCGGTCAGGTTGATCTGGATGATCTGCTGCCAGGCGTTGTTGTCATAGTCCTCGACCGTTGTGTTCGGTCCCGCAATCCCGGCGCTGTTGACCAATACGTCGATGCGCCCGTAGTGCGCTTCGGTTTCCCTGGTCGCGCTCTGAACACTCTCCCAGTCTGCAATATCACAGCCAACGACAAGAACCGCCTGCCCGTCCAGCGCCGACTGCGCCGCGTCCGGGTTCATGTCCCACACCGCAACCTGGGCGCCCTCGGCGAGCAAGGCCTTGACGACCGCCAGCCCGATACCCTGCGCCCCACCGGTGACAACTGCCACGCGGTCCGAGAATTTTGGATTTTCCGGCAATTTACGCGCCTCCACTGTATGGTGAGCGGCCCGGTTCGACGCGATCGCTCCCAGAACAGCTATGTCAGGATTCGCCGGATCGGCAAGGGCACTATTCGTCGCCGGTCAGCCCTGCGAGCAATTTGTCCCGCTCATCCACCAGACGAACACGATATCGCCGCATGGTCTTGCAGGCGAATTTATTGTGCCGCGCCGCATTTGTCTTGGGGTCGCGCCGGGCATCAGCCTCGAGGTCGGTGATACAGGTATCGACCTCTTCTATTTCGCGAATGGTCTCTGCCAGATCCTTTGCCGTGTCGGTCATGCCTTGTCTCCTTTGGTGCCTGATCCGGGGTGGCCCATGCCTTGCCCCTTGCCACGATGAATTGCGCCGATGCGTGCCCTTTGCACCGGTGCCCGTTCAATCTATGCCGGCGATTTCGGCTTTCGCAAGTCTGCTTTCCCTTACCTCGCCTGGCAACCGGACCCCGGTAAACCGGCACCGGTGCCAGCCAAGGTCAAGATTGCCTGAGAAGGCCGGCGAACCTGTTGTCCGTTCCGGCGAGGCGAACACGCCCGATGCGGGTTGTGTCAGGCCCTGCGACGACGTCCGCCCGTGCGGCCAGCCCGCCCCCGGCCCTCGTCACCGGCCTTGACCGGCTGCTTGTTGGTGCGGATCCATTCGCCACCATGCGGGTCGTTGTTGGTCAGGAAGTTCGCGGCGCGGATCGCTTCCATCTCAGAGCCGGCCAGCGTCTTGGTCGAGCCCATGCCGAAGAGTTCCACAAAGGTTTGGTCATCCAGGTCGTCAGGCAGGACAACCCCCGCCGCTGCCACTTCGGCGCGTTTCGCGGCGATCTTGGATGCCGGCACCGGCAATGCAACAGGGTTCATGATTGCGCTGGTCATGCCGGCGCCCATGGCCATCGGCAAAAACGCGTTGTTGATCCCGTGCCGGTTGGGCAGGCCAAAACTGATGTTTGACGCACCGCATGTCGTGTTCACCCCCAGTTCCTCGCGCAGGCGGCGGACCAGCGTGAAAACCTGCAGGCCGGCCGTTCCCATCGCGCCAATCGGCATCACCAGCGGATCGACCACGATGTCATGCGCCGGAATGCCGAAATCGGCGGCCCGTTCGACAATTTTCTTGGCAACCGCAAAGCGCACGTCAGGGTCTTCGGAAATGCCGGTATCATCGTTCGAAATCGCGACCACCGGCACATTGTATTTCTTGACCAGTGGCAGGACCAGTTCGAGCCGGTCTTCCTCGCCGGTCACCGAGTTGAGCAACGGACGCCCCTCAGCTACCGCCAACCCGGCCTCAAGCGCGCCGGGAACCGAACTGTCGATACACAGAGGTACCTCCACAAGCCCTTGAACCATCTGAATGATTTTCGTCATCAACGGAGGTTCTGTTTCGTTCGGGTTGGGGTTTGAATTGTAGACTACACCCGCGTTGATATCGAGAACGGTCGCCCCCGCCGCAACCTGCGCCAGCGCATCCTTTTCAACGGTCGAAAAATCCCCGGCTTCCAGTTCTGCCGCAAGCTTCTTGCGCCCGGTCGGGTTGATCCGCTCGCCGATTACACAGAAGGGTTGATCAAAGCCAATGATGGCCGTCTTGGTTTTGCTTTCGACGATGGTCCGGGTCATGGGTGGCCTTTCAGGACTGGTTTGCGGGGCGGCCAGAAGCGCCGCCATGAGAGATAGCCCAGCTTGCATTGGTCTTGATCCCGCCAAGCGGGAAGAAATGCACGTTGGTGATGTTGAAATCCGGGTGCGCCGCCTTGTGGGCCGCCAACTGCGCAAGCACATCGGTCGGTTCATATGGCAAGAGCAGCTTGCTGACATCCATCGCCCGCTTCTGCAGCACCTTCAGAGAGGGGCCGACGCCGCAGGCGATCGCGAACTTGATCAGGGTCTGAAGCTTCGCCGGGCCGGCGATCCCGATGTGCACCGGCAAGTCGATACCCGCCTCGCGCAGCTGCTCCGCCCAGGCGATGATCGGTTTCGCGTCAAACGCAAACTGCGTGGCCAGCGCCATTTCGGCATCGGTCCGTTCTGCAAACTTCTGTTTCCAGGTAAGTGCTTGCTCGACGTTCTTCATGCTACCATCGGGGTCGATATCCCGGTTTCCCTCGGGGTGGCCGGCGACATGCAAACGTTTGAAGCCTGCCTTGTCAAAAAGCTCGCTTTCCATCAGTTGCATGGAACTGTCGAATTCACCGGCGGGCTTTGCCACGCCGCCAGCCAAGAGCAGGGCCTGCTCAACTCCGGCTTCGCCCTGATAGCGGGCGATCCAGTCGGCAAGTGTCGCCTTGTCCCGGATGATCCGGGCCGGAAAATGCGGCATGACAGGGTAACCATCGCGGGCGAGCCGCGCTGCGGTTGCGACCATGTCTTCGATCGGCGTGCCCTCGATATGGGCGACGTAGACCCGCGTGCCTTCGGGAAGCAAATCGCGAAAGTCATCGACCTTTTCGGCAGTCCGCGGCATCACTTCGATCGAATAGCCCTTCAAAAAGGCCTCGACCTGTTCATTGACCGGACCAGAAACCGGGGTGTCACGTTTCTTGAAATTCAACAAAGCCATGGTGGCCTCCCAGAATGATGTCAGGCTCATGCCCATCCATCGTTGTCGATAAGGGCCTTGATCCGGTCCCGGTCGTATTCAGTTTCCAGTCTTACTGCCTCGGCTTCGGCCACCTCGGTCGGTTCACCTTCTACCACATAGGGCGCGGCTTTGCGCCATTCTGCAAGATAGGCATCCGTATCCTTGGCGTTGACCTTCATCGCCGCCCGGTCAATCGCTTGTTCAAAGCGCTCTTCCAGTTGCCGTTTTGCGCCGCGACGGCCCTTGCCCACGATGACCTGGGCGGGGATGTCGCGCCAAAACACTACGGTGACGTCTGGCATGACTGATTCCTTCCTCTTCGTGCGCCCTGTCTAATGCACCACCTGGGTCGGACGACGCCTGTTTTCGACAGAACACGCGGTGACAGCGACCTGCGCAGCAATCCCTAAACCAGTGGCAATCGTTAGGCCACCGCAGCAAGCCCCCAAAATCTTCATGACAATATTGAATGCGCGTTCAATCACGGCATCTTGCGATAATTCAAATGCGCGCCTATCGTGAGGCCAACTTGAAATCGGAGGGCGTGTCAAATGGCGCCCAAGCGTCCCAATGGTGCGGGCGCGTTCCCTATAGCGGTCGAAAGCCCTGCGCCGAAACCGCCCGATCCGGCAGAGCTCTATGCGGCTCTGGATCTGGGTACAAACAGCTGCCGCATGCTCGTTGCCCAACCCAAGGGCAGCGGATTTCATGTGGTGGACAGCTTTTCCAAATCCGTGCAACTCGGCTCGGGTCTGGAGCGGACGGGGCGTCTGTCCCGGTCGTCGATGGCGCGCACCGTTCAGGCGCTGCGCATCTGCCAGCAAAAACTCAAGCGCAACAAGGTACTGCGCATGCGGCTGGTCACCACCGAGGCCTGCAGACGGGCCAAGAATTCGCGCGAGTTCATACGACAGGTGCGGCGCGAAACAGGATTATCGCTGGAGGTGATACAGCCCGAGGAAGAGGCCCGCCTCGCGGTGATCTCATGCGCCCCCCTTGTCAGCACCAAGACCGAGCAGTTGTTGGTGGTCGATATCGGGGGCGGCTCGACAGAGCTGGTCTGGATCGACATCAGTTCGGTTCCGCGCCGTGACCGTCCCAAAGCGATCATGCGGCTGCATGCCGGGTTCCACCCGCCCGAAAGCCCGTTTCCGGCGGCAAAGGTGGTGGATTGGATCAGTGTACCGCTCGGCGTCGCCACCCTGCGTGATCAGTTCAGCGATGTCGACGATGACTCGGCCCGGTTTGCGCTGATGAGCTGGTTCTTTGAAGAGAACCTGGCCGAGTTCGCACCCTATAAGGACATTCAGGCGCGCGAAGGGTTTCAGATCATCGGCACCTCCGGCACCGTTACAACCGTTGCGGCCAGTCATCTTGGGTTGAAACGATATGATCGGACCAAGGTGGATGGGTTGCGCATGACCAGCGATCAGATCGACAAGGTGATCCGCAACTATCTGGACCTAGGCCCGGTCGGACGGCGCAAGGATCCGCGGATTGGCGAGGACCGGCAGGCCCTGATCATGTCAGGATCGGCGATCCTGCAGGCGCTGCTGCGATGCTGGCCGACGGACCGGTTGTCGGTGGCGGATCGCGGGCTGCGCGAGGGTCTGCTCTATGCGCAGATGAGCGCGGATGGTGTGCTCGAGGACGGGCCGTTCTAGGCGCCCCTGCCCGCCTTGCGGTGAGGGGCCGGTGGCAGTAGAGACCAAAGCGATACGAACTGGGTGATCACCATGGGCAAGACGCCAACAGGAAAAAACACGTCCGGACGCGGCCAACGCGACCTCAAGGTCAAGGTCAAGTCGGCGCGCGGCCGCACGCTGAGTTCGACCCGCTGGTTGCAAAGGCAGTTGAACGACCCCTATGTCAAGCGGGCCCAGGCCGAGGGGTACCGCGGGCGGGCGGCGTTCAAGATCCTGGAACTCGACGAAAAATTCCGGTTCCTGGTGCCGGGCGCGCGCGTGGTGGATCTCGGTTGCGCCCCTGGTGGCTGGTTGCAGGTGGCGGTCAAACGCATCAACGCGATGGGTGAAAGAACGGACAAGGCAGTGGGCCGCATCCTTGGTATTGACCTGCAAGATGTCGAACCGGTGGCCGGCGCGGAAATCCATCAACTCGACTTCATGGCCGATGATGCCGACACCCAGGTCAAGGAATGGCTCGGCGGCAAGGCCGATGTTGTGATGTCGGACATGGCGGCATCGTCATCCGGGCACAAGCAGACAGATCACCTGCGCATCATCGCGCTCTGCGAGGCCGCGGCCTACTTTGCCTTTGACGTGCTCGAAGACGGTGGAACCTTTGTCGCCAAGGTGCTCGCGGGCGGAACCGAGGGCGAATTGCAGAAATTGCTCAAGCAGAAATTCACCAAGGTCATGAACGTCAAGCCACCCGCGTCGCGTTCGGACAGTTCGGAAAAATTCGTGGTGGCCACCGGGTTCAGGGGCTGACAGCACCCTTGTCCTGCAAGGCACGCTTTGCGAGCGCTCCGTTGAATTCCGCCCCCAGGATCAGCAACGCCGACATCAGATACAAGAAAATCAAGGCCACCATGACCCCGGCCAACCCGGCATACGTGGCGCTGTAGCTGGCAAACCGGGTGAGATAGTAGGAAAAGCCAGCCCCGGCCAAACCCCACAGCAGGATCGTCAGGATCACACCGGGAAGAATCTCAGACAGAGAGTGCGAACGGCCAGGCAGCCAGATGTGACAGGCCGCGACACCTGCCCCAAGCAGGAAAACCGCGATCAGGGTTGCAAAGGTGTCACTGGCCAGCCAGCCCATCACATCAGATGGCACAACGTTGGAAACGAAACGCAGGTACAGCGGCACCGCGAGGCCAATCGTTGCGGCAATCATCAATATCGCCCCGCCGACGGCGACGAATGTCAGGCAAATCAATCGCGCCTTCCAATACGGGCGCGATTCGATGTCCCGATAGGCCTGAATCATGGCCTGGCGCACCGCATCGACTCCATTTGAGGCAAAGTAGATCGCCAGAACGCCACCGACCGTCAAAAGACCGGAATTGGCGGAGGCCAGAACCGAACGAACCTCGGAGGTGATCGGTTGCGCGATCTCATCCGGCCACGATCCAAAGATCAGTTCGATCAGATTGTCGACATCAATTTCCTGCGACAGCGTCGCCGCCAGTGCCACGACAAACAGGACAAACGGAAACAGCGCCATCATCAGCGACATCGCCACATGGCTGCTCATCACCCAACCACCCTTGGCGTTAAAGCGCACCGCCGCGTCCTTGAGGGCGCTAGCCATCAGAATGGCTTGAGAGAGAACGGGATTGTTCACAATTTTTCCTGATCCGGGTAACTCAATGAAGTCTACATGCCTGCCTGTCTCGCACGCTGGAACGTGGAGGAAGTCGCCGAAAGGTTGCACAACTGCGGCGGGGGATGCAACATCACTGCGTGACTTTGAACCATCGCCGCTAAAGCGGTGAGCTAACCAACAAGACTGCAGACACGGGTCAGGGTGTACCGTTTCGTTCGCCCTGCTCCGGTTTGGGCGAAGAGGTGGCAGGGTGATACCGCAAGGCGATGAAATCGTGGCAAACGACACGCCCGGGAAATCTGCACTGGCGCTTTGGCGCGACATATTGTTGATCGCAACGCTGATCATCAGCGGCCTCTATGCGGGTGCGGGATTTCTGATTCCGCTGACGCTGGCGGCGCTGATCTTTGTGCTCATCACAGCACTCAGCGACAAAATCGCGAGATCGCAAGTCGGAGGTTGGCACCCGCCACAATGGCTGAGCTATCTTCTGGGAACGGCGGCGGCCTTTGTGGGCTTGTTTGCGGTGACATATATCCTGGCCAACCAGGCGTCACAATTTGCACGGGCTCTGCCCTACTATGAGTCGCAGGTGGATACCGCGCTGACCCGCATCGCAGCCCTGCTCGGCGAAGACGTCGTTGCGTTCATCCGCACCAACATCATCCAGATCGACATGTCCCGCATCGCCGTCAGCGCCCTTGGCAGCGCTGGAACCTTTCTGAGCACCTTTTTTCTGATCTGCCTCTACGTGGTCTTCATGATCGGCGAACGCGCGGTCTTGGGCACCAAGTTCGAGCTTGCCGCAAGGGATCAAAAGCTGAGAAACGAAATCCGCAGTATTTCCGACGCAATATCCAGGAGCCTGCAACGCTATGTCAGCGTCAAATCGTTTGTCAGCGCCCTGACAGCGCTGTTCAGCTATGCGGTGTTTCGCCTTCTGGGGCTGGAGTTCGCGGAAACCTGGGCGGTTTTGACGTTCGCGCTGAATTTCATCCCTTCGATCGGCTCCGTACTCGCCGTAATTCTGCCAGCGCTGGTCGCGCTGATTCAGTTCGAAACGATTTCGCCATTTCTGTTGATCACGCTTGGCTGCGGTTCGGTTCAGTTTCTCGTCGGCAACATTCTCGATCCGGCGCTCACTGGTCGATCCTTGAACCTCTCGACCTTCATGGTGATCCTGGCGCTGACGTTCTGGTCCGCGATCTGGGGACTGCTCGGAGCATTCATGAGTGTCCCTCTAACCGTCTGCATCCTGATCGTGTTCGCGCAGATCCCGGCCATGCGCCCTCTGGCGATCCTGATGTCCAAGGATGGGCACCTCGCGACCGCCGCCACCGCGCCCGAAACCGGTACGGGAAGGCACGACCCGGGATGAAATCGGAGCGCGGCATGAAATCAGACCCGATCTTTATCGGCGCACGGGTCTATCGCGCCTCCAGCTATGGCGGTGCGCACCCACTGGCGATTCCACGGGTGCCGACGGTGACGGACCTCTGCTGCGCCATGGGCTGGTTGCCAGAACACCAATACCGCTCCAGTCCGCGCGCCAAACCGAGCGCCTTGCAGGCGTTTCACACCAGCGGCTATGTCACCGCCCTGCAAACCGCCGAAGACAGCCAGAAGGTCAGCGAAGAGACCCGCAGACGTCACGGACTTGGAACATTGTCCAACCCCGTTCACCCGCACATGTTTCGCCGTCCCGCAACATCTGTCGGTGGCGTCATGTTCGGTACCGCGTTGATCGCTGATGGCGGGATCGCCTATGTCCCGGGCGGCGGCACCCATCACGGAATGCCCGATCGCGCCAGCGGTTTTTGCTATTTCAACGACCCGGTTCTGGCAATCCTGTCGCTGCAGCGGCAAGGCCTCCGGCGCGTCGCCTACGTGGATATTGATGCGCACCATTGCGATGGCGTAGAGGCGGCGTTTCAGGATGCGGACGGAGTCCGCCTGGTCTCCGTGCACGAGGAAAACCGCTGGCCGTTCACCGGAGCGCTTGAAGACACGGCCGGAGGAACTTCCTTCAATCTGCCGGTTCCGCGAGATCTCAATGACACCGAATACGATCTGATCCTGGACCGGTTCATTTTGCCCGCGGTGGAGCGATTTCGCCCCGACGCCCTGATCCTGCAATGCGGAGCGGATGCCCTGCTGGAAGACCCATTGTCGCGCCTTGCGCTGTCCAACTCCAGCCATTGGAAAACCGTCGCCGCCTTGCGCCGTCTTTGTGACCGGTTCCTGGTGCTTGGCGGTGGCGGCTACAACCCGTGGTCCGTCGCACGATGCTGGACCGGTGTCTGGGCGACACTGGCAGGTTATGACATCCCCGACATCCTGCCAACCAAAGCGCGTGCCGTTCTTTCACCGCTGAAATGGAACCGAAAGACGGGTTTTCAGCCGCCAGCTCACTGGATCGAAACCTTGCGGGACCCAAGCAGAGATGGCGCGGTTCGCGATGAAATACGAACAAGGGTGAACCATCTGAGGGTCAGACTGGCCGCCGAACATGCGTCTGGTCCGGCCGCCCCGGCGCGATAGGTCGTAATTCGATCACAAGACAGGGTCAATGACGCCGGAGGGTTCGCGAATGATGGTCTTCCCGGTCCGCCACAAGGAGCCGATTGGTCACAGCCACAAGAAACGCAGTGCTCAGCCCGAAACTCAGCAGACCCGTCACCGCGGCAAAGGTTGCAAAAATCCGCGCCTCGGGTCCAACCACAAGATCGCCGTAGCCAAGCGCCGTAAAGGTCACCAGAGAAAAATAGACCGATTCATTCCAATCAGAAAAGATCCCGAATAGGATCCAGATCGTTGACCAGATCCAGACCTCGATCGTGAGTGCAACGATCAGGATGCCGAGGGCCAGCATCAACATGATCGCGATCTGCATGGCGAGCTTGCGGTGACGCACCCGTTGCGAAATCGATTCCAACACCCGTGCGCATACCGCGAGACAACTCACATGGATGATCAGGCATAGCCCGAGCACAGCGCTTCCCCAGAGTACCTGTTGGACAACTGTCATGGCTGCATTTCCCGGTTTCGGTTTCCGTGTCGACGCTTGTGCGTTGCGGTTCATTTCGCCGATGTGCGATCAGTCATGTCAATGCCGGGCACCCGAATCCATTGCCAACGCGACATCTTGGCCGCATTTGTGGTCGGTGGTGGACACCGGTGCAATCCGCGCCATCATCCAGTTGGCAAGCAAAGGAAGTGATGCGTGTTGTTGAGTGTCCAGAACATCACCAAACGATACCCCGGAAGCGATCCGGACCTGCCGATTCTAAACGATGTCTCGCTCGAACTGGACACGGGCGAAACGCTCGCCCTGACCGGTGAGAGCGGTTGCGGCAAGAGTACGCTGTTGCATCTTGTCGGCGCTCTGGACGGGTTTGACAGCGGCGAAATTCATCTTGATGGAAAGGCCTTGTCGGGACTGGATGACGCCGCGCGCGCCGCGTTGCGGCGTGGCACGGTCGCCCTGGTGTTTCAGCAGTTCAACCTGATCCCATCATTGACCGTTGCCCAGAACCTGGCCTTTCATGCCCGTCTTGCCGGCCAGGAAGATCCCGACCACATCGCATTTCTGGCCGAGCGGCTCGAATTGCACGACCACACCCATCGCTATCCCGAACACCTGTCGGGCGGACAGATGCAGCGGGTTGCCATTGGCCGCGCCCTAGCCGTGCGGCCCAAGCTTCTGCTGGCGGACGAGCCGACTGGAAACCTGGATGAGCGCACCGGCGATCTTGTATTTGACCTGATGATCGAGTTGGTCAAACAGTCGGGAACCGCATTGTTTCTCGTCACCCATTCCCGCAGAATAGCGGACCGGCTTGACCGGCATCTGCTCCTCAGTTGCGGCCGCATCGCATGAGACGCACCGGCCTTGCTGCCCTGCTGTCGCATTGGCGCAGGCAGCCACTGCAACTCGTCACGCTCGTGCTCGGGCTTGCCCTCGCCACCGGACTATGGTCGGCCGTCCAGGCAATCAACGGGCAGGCGCGGGCGAGCTATGCCCAGGCCGCCGAACAACTGGGCGCGAACCGCTTGCTAGGCCTCACCGCACCAAACGGTTCAATCCCCGTCGCGCAATACGTGCAACTGCGCCGTGCGGGCTGGCAACTCAGCCCCATTCTTGAAGGGCGTGTCAGGTTGAATAGCACTACGATTTCCCTGCTTGGCGTCGACTCGCTCAGCTATCCGGTTCCGCCTGCCCCAGCGTCCGATCAAGAGACGCTTGACCCCGCAGATATCCTGACTGCGCCCGGACGCCTTTTCGCCCATCCCGAAACCGCGGACAAACTGGCTGTCGCCGCGTTGCCCGCGCCCTTGATCGTGACCGATCACTTGCCTGTCGGCATCGTTCTCACCGATATCGCCATAGCTGAAAGCCTGTTGGAAAGATCGGGCGAGATCAGCCGGATCCTGGTGCTGCCCGATCAGCCCGCCGGGCTTGTGCCGTTATCTGACATCGCCCCCGATCTCGTCCTCTCCGAGCCCAACGGTGACGCGGATATTGCCCGGCTCACCGACAGCTTTCACCTCAACCTCACGGCCTTTGGCCTACTCTCCTTTGCCGTCGGCCTCTTCATCGTGAACGGAACGGTTGGCCTTGCCTTTCATCAGCGGCGCGGCATGTTCCGATCCCTGCGGGCCCTTGGGGTGCCTTTGGGCGTCTTGACGGAACTGTTACTTTTCGAGCTGTTGGCATTGGCTTTGCTGGCGGGATTTCTGGGGCTGATCATCGGCTATCTTGTCGCCGCAGCACTCTTGCCCGACGTCGCGGCAAGCCTGCGCGGGTTGTATGGTGCACCGGTCACAGGCACCCTCACACTGCGCCCTGCGTGGATCGCAAGTGGTCTCGCGATTGCCCTGCTCGGTGCCTTGATTGCTGGCGGACAAGGCGTCTGGCATCTGCACCGCCTGCCCATCCTGGCCGCCCCGGGCCTGCAAAGCTGGCGGCTTGGCTCGGCCTCCCGCGACCGGACTCAGGCACTGACCGGCGTCGGGTTGGTCGTTGGAGGTTTTCTCGTTCAGGGGCTCGCACAGGGGCTGATCGCGGGCTTTGCCTTGCTGGCCGGTTTGATGCTGGGGGCCGCACTGTTGCTGCCACCGATTCTCGGGCAGGTCCTCGGCTGGATCAGTGCCCGCGCCCGGGATCCTGTGGCACAATGGGTCTGGGCCGATCTGCGCAGCCACATGCCCGGACTGTCGTTGGCGCTGATGGCGCTCCTGCTGGCGCTTGCAACGAACATCGGCGTCGGCACCATGGTATCGAGCTTTCGGCTGACGTTCACCGGTTGGCTCGATCAACGCCTTGCCTCAGAACTCTATGTCACGGCCCGCTCCGATGACGAAGGCGCCGCAATCCGCGACTGGCTGCTTTCGCGCAGCGATGCGGTCTTGCCGATCCGCTATGGCGAACTCCGCCTCGCGGATCAGCCCGGGCGAGTCTATGGCATCGCCGATCACGCCACATATCGCGATCACTGGCCGCTGATCGAGGCCCTGCCCGGCGTCTGGGACCGGCTCCACACCGAGCGCACCGTGCTGATCAACGAGCAATTGGCGCGGCGCACCGATCTGTGGCCGGGGGATGAGATCGCATTGCGATCAGGCTGGACCGTCGAAATCGTCGGGGTCTATTCGGACTATGGCAATCCCAACGCTCAGGCCATCGTGTCATTGCCTGCCCTCTTGTTGCACGTTCCCAGCGTGCCCAATCGACAATTCGGTGTCCGCATCGCCCCGGATCTATCCGTGCGCCTCGTCGATGAATTGCGCAGCACCTTCGGCCTCCCCACCTCGGCGATCGTTGATCAGGCCGCGATCAAGGCACGTTCCCTTGGCGTGTTCGAAAAGACATTTGTCGTCACCGGTGCCCTGAATGTCCTGACCCTGGGTGCTGCCAGCTTTGCAATCCTGACCAGCCTTCTTACCCTGTGGACCCTGCGCCTGCCGCAGCTTGCCCCGGTCTGGGCGCTCGGCCTGACACGCAAACGGCTTGCCTGGCTGGAAGTGCTCCGCAGTGTTGCGCTCACCGCCCTGACCGCCTGTCTTGCCTTGCCACTTGGATTGGCTCTGGCCTGGGTTCTGCTGGATGTCATCAATGTCGAAGCCTTTGGCTGGCGATTGCCGATGCACCTGTTCCCCTTGGACTGGGCGCGTCTTGCTGTTCTCGCATTGATCGCAGGGGGGATCGCCGCCGTGATCCCGGCCAGACGCCTGCGGACCACACCACCGGCAGATATGTTGAGAGTATTCAGCAATGAACGCTAGGGCTTGCATAGTTCTGTTAATGTTATGCATCTCGCAACCTGCGAACGCGCAGGGGTTTGCGGGGCTTGGAACGGATGCCGAGGGGTTTGCAATTCCGCAACCGGGCCAGCCCCTCGATTTTCCCGCCGATCATGGCGCGCACCCGGCGTTTCGGATCGAATGGTGGTATCTCACCTCGACACTGACAGGCGATGACGGTCACTCCTACGGTGTTCAGTGGACACTGTTCCGGTCCGCCCTGAAACCGTATGAGGATGCCGGATGGCAGTCGCCGCAGTTGTGGATGGGTCACGCGGCGCTCACCAGCGAAACCACCCATCAGTTTGACGAGCGCATCGCACGTGGGGGGATTGGTCAGGCGGGTGTGATCGCAGAGCCTTTTTCCGCATGGATCGACGATTGGCAAATGACCGGACAGCCAAAAAAGGGGTTGTCCGAACTCAAACTGACGGCGCGCGGCGAAGCCTTTCAGTATGAGTTGCTGCTGAACGCTGATACGCCCCTGGTTTTGCATGGAGAGGCCGGATATTCGACCAAAACCGAAGATGGCAAGGCGAGCTATTACTATTCGCAACCGGCCTATTCGGTCACCGGAACGCTGCAGTTGCCCGATGGGCCGGTCAATGTCACGGGCCAGGGCTGGCTGGATCGCGAGTGGTCATCACAGCCCTTGTCCGAAGATCAAACCGGGTGGGACTGGTTCTCGCTTTCCTTTGACAGCGGAGCGCGCATGATGGGTTTTCGATTGCGCGACAGCGGTGATGGCTACACGTCGGCAACCTGGATTCACCCCGATGGGTCAAGCGTTTCCCTGCCAAACGGTGCTCTTGAAATCGAGCCCATTGAGACAGCCGTTGTAGAGGATCGACGCATTCCCACCGTCTGGCAGGTCGCCCTGCCTGCACAGGACCTGAACATCACGGTGACGGCCCTTAACCCGCAAAGCTGGATGGGAACGTCATTCCCCTATTGGGAAGGCCCCGTGACCGTCATGGGGAGCCACGCTGGCCGCGGGTATCTTGAGATGACGGGTTATGAGTGAACCGTGGCGAGCCGCTTTTCCAGCCGCGTGACAAGAAATTCGAGATCTCGAATAGTATTTTCAGACAAGGGTTTGCCCGGCTTTCTTACAGTATCATGTGCAATCGCGCCCCGTCTTGCGAGGATGTACTTCCGCACCGCAAGCCCCAGACCGGGTTGGGATTCATAGCGAACAACCGGAAGGTAAGCGTCAAAGACCTCCTGTGCATGGTCGACATCGCCCGCATCATGCGCGGCAACAACCCTGGCCATCATTTCCGGATAAGCGAAGCCCGTCATCGCCCCGTCCGCGCCACGCCGCAGTTCTTCGGGCAGGAATTGGCCGCCATTGCCACACAGGATCGAGATGCGCCGCGCCCCCGCGTCAGATGCCGCACGCAAAGTCGTGATCTTGTCCAGGCCCGGCCAGTCCTCGTGCTTGAGCATCACGCAATTGGGACAGTCCGCTACGATTTTCAGAATGGTTTCGGCAGAAATGACAACATTCGTGACCAACGGAAAATCCTGCAAGACGAACGGGATGTCGCCGAGGGTTTCGGACACGTCGCGATAATACCCAAGGATTTGCGTATCGGTCCTGAGCGTCCAGGGTGGCGCAACCATGACTCCGACCGCACCGATCTCCAACGCGGTGTCCGCCAGCGAACGAATCGCTGCCAGACCGGGTGCCGAAACGCCGACGATCACGGGCAAATCGCTGCGCGCCACCACGCGGCGAATAACGGACCTGGATTCATCGGCCGACAGCTTGCCCGCCTCGCCCATGATCCCAAGGATTGTCAGACCGGTCGCGCCCTTCTCGGCGTAATAGTCCACCATCTGGTCGATGCTGTGCAGATCAAGCGCGCCATCGGGTTTGAAGGGCGTCACGGCGATGGTAAAGACACCCCGCGCAGTTTCATCGAGCCGTTTCATGGTCTGCCCCGTTTTTCTGTTCCGACGATGTGCTAGAACGCTAGGGACAGGAGCGTTGGAATGGAACCAGAAAACTTGAATCAGCCGATGGCTCGCGAGCATCTGTTGCTCGGTCATCCTGTGGCGCTCTGGATTCTGGACTACGGGCTGTTTCGGGTTAACGCCAACCGGCGGGTCATCGGGATCTGCGGCTTCCTCATCCGCACCAGTGCTGGGGAGCAACTCTTGGTAGATACCGGCTTTCCCGCGAAATACGTCCGCGACGCTGTGGCGGCGACAGCCGAGGATGGGCTGGAGGTGTTTGGCACCGTGCTGCACTGCGGGCCGGAAAATCTTCCGGCTGCACAGTTGAAACTGGCAGGCACGTCGCTGGATCAAATAGATCTGATGATCCAGACCCACACGCATATTGATCATGTCGGCGGGCTCGACGCCTGCCCGCAGGCTCCGATCGTGATGGCGAGGGCCGAACGCAGATTGCCAAAACCGCTCTACTGGGGAGCTGCGCAGCCCATGGACTGGCCCGCGCGGGATTATGTGTTGATCGAGACCGACACCGAGATCGCGCCCGGCCTGCAGATCCTCTTGGTGCCGGGACACACGCCAGGACAATTGGCCGTGCTCCTGCGCCTGCCAGAGACCGGGTCTGTTTTGCTGACGTCGGATGCGATCTCGCGACCCGAGGAAATGGCCGGGGGCTTTGCAGGGGCTTGGGATGCCTCCCTGGCCCATGCCAATGGAGAGCGGCTCATGACCTTGGCGACCCAACAGGACGCAGTTGTCATCTACGGGCATTGCCCAACTCAGTGGCCGGTGCTGAAGAAGTCGCCGCTACGTTTCAGTTAGCCAATAGCGGATGGCGGGACGTGCGCGCCATGCCGCGTTAACCAATTCGAAAGGATTGGCAGCACAATAATCACATATTGTTGCAAATTGTTTCCTGATTTGGATTGTCCTGGATGCCGTCGACAACGCCCCCTGCCCCTCGGTCCTTGGGCAAACCTCTGCAGTCAGTGCCCTGCTATGACGGCGACGGTATTGCAGACGCCTTTGCCGCTGCAGGAGCACCACCACCGTTCGTGATGTGGCGACCTCATGCCGAAATGGTCGAATGCCGGTCGACCACCGCGTTCCATATGGCCTGTGATCGGCTTACCGGTGGTCAGGATGCAATTTCCGAGGACCAGCTCGACCTGTCCTGTTTCGGGGCGATGAAGGACTGGCTCGCCATCGTGGAATTGGCCGAGGATGGGCACGCGTATCGCTATGCCCATTTCGGACAGGGGATCACACGGTTCTATGGCCGCGACATGACCAAGAGGACAACCGCTGATTTTCCCGCACACATCAGCAAATTCTACACCGAAATTTTTGGTGAAGTCCGGCGGCGCAAAGAGCGCGTGCTGACCGTGCATCAACCGCCCGATCGGGTATTTATCACTACATGGCGGCGCTTGTTGGTGCCCGTTGTCGACACTGCTGGAAACGTCACGCAAATACTGACGTCAAACAACCCTGAAAACGAACTGCGCGCAGGGCTCGAGATTTTGCCCGCCTCGGTGCTGATCGTGGATGCGGATCATGTGGTGCGCTATGCCAACAAGATTGCGCGGCAATCCTTTGATGCGGGCAACTACGGGCCGTGGTCGCGTACGATGTTCGATTATGCGGCACTTGATCTCCAGATCCGAGAACGACCTGAAGACATCCTGGCCCATGGCATCACGCAGACCTGCACCTGCCGCCATATCAAGCACCAGCGGATCGGCCAGTATCATGCGACGGTCAGCGCCGCGCGGTACAAGGGCACCGCCTTTTACATCGTGCTGCTGCAGCCCCAGGACTAGGATGCGTCCCGCGTCCAACCGCGTGGGATCAGCGGACCACGTAGACCGAGCACTGCGAATGGTTGATGATCCGCGCGGCGTTGGGACCCAGCAGAAAATCCTTCATGTCGGGTTTGTGCGCACCGATCACGATCAGATCGGTGCCCGCGTTTTCCGCGACGGTCAGGATTTCCTTGTAGGCGGGTCCGGTTGCAACCACGTGGCGCACGGATTTGTTGCGTTCTTCGCCGAGGGTCGCCAGGCAAAGTGCCTGCAGGTGCTTGGCGGCTTCTTCCTCCGCATGCTTGTGAAAATCGGGCTTGAAGAAACCCGAGACCAGGCTGTTGCCGAAATCGGGCAGCACCGTGATCACATCAAGCTGGGCCCCGTGCATATCGGCCAATTGCACGGCCTCTTTCAGGACCGGACTATCGACATCGCCGTCGCTCACATCAACGGCACAGAGAACGGATTTTGTCATGCGGGATCTCCTTGTCGGGACGCGCGCGCGCGCTGAAGGAAGGCGAGCAATCCGAGCAGGATCAGCGCCGGGATAAAGACCAGTTCCTTGGGCATTTGATCCGCCGGCACCTGAACAATCGCCAGTTGCACGGGTTCATCGCCATAGAAATCAAAGCTGCCCAGATCGCCGGAAGCCGGCGTCCCGAACATCGGCTCATCCAGCTTGGCGATGCCGTCCTCTTCCATGACGATCAGCCCCAGAGCGTCCAGCCTTTCCTGTCCGCTGGTTTCAGGGCCAACGGTCAGCAGCATGGTGGTTTCCTTGGGCTCGCCTGTATCGAAATCAGGTCCGCTGACCACGACGCGCAATTCCCGACCTGTCGGTGCGGTGTCCAGACGCTCGACCAATGTGGTCGGTTCAATCTGCTGATACGGGGGCTGGATCCGGTTCATGAAGAAGTCAGGCCGGAAGAGCGCAAAGGCGATCAGGATCAATACGACGCTTTCATAGATGCGGTTCTTGGTCAGGAACCAGCCCATGGTGCCAGCGGTGAACACAAGAATCGCGATGGTCGCTGTTATGGCGACAAGGATGCCTTGCGCCCACCCGACGTCAATCAGCAGCAAATCGGTGTTGAAGATGAACACAAACGGCAACGCCACGGTCCGCAGGCTGTAAAAGAAGGCCACGAACCCGGTCTTGATGGCATCCCCTCCAGACACCGCAGCAGCAGCAAAGCTGGCAAGACCCACAGGTGGCGTGACATCCGCCATGATCCCGAAATAGAACACGAACAGATGCACCGCGATCAGCGGCACAATCAGTCCCGATTGCGCACCCAGTTCCACCACGACGCCCGCCATCAGCGAACTGACCACGATATAGTTCGCCGTGGTCGGCAGCCCCATACCAAGGATCAACGAGAGAAGTCCGACCATCACCAACATAAGGATCAGGTTGCCCCCCGACAGGAATTCGACCAGATCGGCCATCACCTGCCCGACCCCGGTCAGAGTGACGGTGCCGACGATCACGCCCGCCGTTGCGGTTGCGAGCGCGATACCAATCATGTTGCGCGCCCCGTCAATCAGGCCTTGCCACAGATCGGCAACGCCGTTCATGAAGGTTTCCGTCATGTTGGTCTGACCCCGGAAGATCGCCTTGAGCGGTTTCTGGGTCAGCAGGATCACGAACAGGAGTGTGGTCGCCCAGAAGGCGGACAGGCCGGGTGATTTCTGTTCGATCATCAGGAAGTAGACCAGCACGATGATCGGCAGCAGGTAGTAGAGACCGGCACGATAAATCTCGCTCACAACGGGAAGTTCGACCACTTCGGCATTGGGATCATCGGGCACCAGGTCGTCGGTCCCCGCAGCAAGCCAGAGCAGCGCGACATAGGCCGCGACGACAAGCGCCGAAAGGGTCAGACCGGAGGCACCCGGCATCAGGGCGATGATCGCCTTGACCGGATATTGCACACCATAGCAAAGCAGTGCGAAGCCCACGAAGAACAGAGCCATGCCGCCGATGGTCTTTCCCATCGACACAGCCCGATCGCCCAGGGTGGGCATGTTGGTTTTGACCGCCTCAAGATGCACGATATAGACCAGCGCAACATAGGAAATCGCGGCCGGCAAAAAGGCGTGGGTGATGACCTCGACATAGGAAATGCCGACATATTCGACCATCAGGAACGCGGCGGCACCCATGACCGGTGGCATGATCTGACCATTGACCGAACTTGCCACTTCCACGGCGCCGGCCTTTTCGCTTGAAAAGCCGACTCGTTTCATCAGCGGAATTGTGAATGTACCGGTGGTCACGACGTTGGCGATGGACGAGCCGGAAATCAGTCCGGTCGCGGCAGAGCCGACAACGGCCGCCTTGGCCGGGCCACCCTTCAGGTGGCCAAGCGCGCCAAAGGCCATCTTGATAAAGTAATTGCCCGCGCCGGCCTTGTCCAACAAGGCACCGAACAGCACAAACAGGAAGACAAACTTGGTTGAAACCCCAAGCGCGATGCCGAACACGCCCTCGGACGTGATCCACATGTGGCTCATCGCCTTTTGCAGGCTGGCCCCTTTCCAGCGGATGACATCGGGCACCCACGGTGATGCGCCAAAAAAGACGTAGAGAAGGAAAATCGTGGCGATAATTGCCATGGCGGGGCCAAGTGCGCGGCGCGCGCCTTCAAACAGCAGCAGCAGGCCGAGCAGTGCGAACCACTTGTCGGTGTCATCCGCAAGGCCGCCGGATTTCACAATCTTTTCGTAGAAGAAGAAGCCATACATGGCGATGAACGCACCGAGGACGCCCATGATCCAGTCCTGGATCGGGATGTAATGTCGGGGCGATGATTTCAGCGCGGGATAGGCCATGAACGCCAGAAACAGACCAAAGGCCAGATGGATCGAGCGGTCGTTGTTGATGACCGCACCCGGCAGCACGAGGTTGGAAATGGGCGAGGCCAGAAGCACCTGAAACACCGACCAGACGACCGCGACAATGGCGAGGAACGTGCCGACAGCACCGGCGGGATTGCGCGCGCCTGCATCGCTGGACGAGACCAGTTCCTGCAGTTCTTCTTCGCTTAGAGGGCCTTTGCCCGGCGTATCTTGGGCCATCATTCACTCTCCCTGATCATCGCATTCGTGCGATTTTCTTGTTGTTCAGTTACAAGACAACCGGGGGCAGCGTACCGCCCCCGGCAAAGCTGGTTTATTCGATCCAGCCCTTTTCCTTGTAGTACTTGGCCGCTCCGGGGTGCAGCGGCGCCGACAGACCTGCGGTGGCCATCTCCTCGGGTGTGAGGTTGGCAAAGGCCGGGTGCAGCTTCTTGAAGTCGTCGAAATTGTCGAAGACCGAGGCAACAACCGCGTAAACAGCTTCGTCAGAGACATTCGCGGAGGTCACGAAGGTCGCGCCGACACCGAATGTGGTGACATCTTCGTCAGTGCCACGATACATCCCGCCGGGAATGGTGGCTGTCCGGTAGTAGCTGTTGTCAGCGATCAGCTTGTCGATGGCTTCGCCGGTGACATTCACGAGCACACTGTCACAGGCGGTCGAGGCCTCCTGGATCGAGCCAGACGGGTGGCCGACCGTATAGATCATGGCGTCGATCTGGTTGTCGCAAAGAGCCGCGGCCTGTTCCGCTGCCTTGAGCTCGGTCGCCAGTGCAAGATCGTCAATGCTCCAGCCCATCGCGCCCAGCACGACTTCGGTTGTACCGCGTGCACCCGAGCCCGGGTTGCCGATATTGACCCGTTTGCCCTTGAGATCCTCGAAGCTCGAAATCCCGGCATCGGCGCGGGCCACCACGGTAAAGGGTTCCGGATGCACCGAGAACACCGCGCGCAGATCCTCCATCGGGCCATCGGCCTCGAAATTCTCGGAGGTGCCGTTAAAGGCATGGTACTGCCAGTCAGATTGCGCGACGCCGAATTCCAGCTCGCCCGCGCGGATTGTCTTGATGTTGTAGACCGATCCACCGGTCGATTCGACCGAGCAACGAATGCCATGCTCTTTGCGGCCCTTGTTCACAAGGCGGCAGATGGCACCGCCTGTCGGATAGTAGACCCCGGTCACGCCGCCGGTGCCGATGGTGATAAACTCTTCGGCCATGGCTGCCGGTGCCATGAATGCCGCTGTGACCAACGCACCCAGCGTCAGCTTTGATTGATATTTCATCCAGATTCTCCCGTGTCAAATTCTTGGTCAGACGAAGGTAGAGGGGTTGACGGCTCCATATTCCGGCGGCGATACGCCGGCCCGATTTTCTCAAACTATCAGCTATTTAAATGGTGCCTCATCACCCCTCCCGAAGTCTCGGAGGGTTCCACCGGTGGCCTGCGTTGTCAAGTCTGCTGCACAGGCAGGACAACAGGGAGTCTCAACCGACACCCGCACGGCATGGAAAACGGGCCGGTCGCGCCATTTCAGTGCGCCACCTCAACCTCCGTTTTCGTCAAGTTCGGCAATAATCTCATCGCTGTGCTCTCCGCGCGCGGGCACCGGACGCGGAGACCAGGCTGCGGCACCGGCAAACCGCGGCGCGGGCGCGGCCTGAAGTGTCCCGCCCGTGTCATGCCAGGTCTGGCGGGCTTTGTTGATCGGATGATGCAAAGACTGTTCGGGCGTCAGCACCGGCGCTACACAGGCATCGGTGCCTTCGAACACCGCCTGCCATTCGCCCAGCGATCGACCTGCGAACAAGGATTCCAGACGCTTGGACAAGACGGGCCATTTCCTGCGATCAAACTGGTCTGCGAAATCCGTATCGTCAGCCAGCCCAAGCAGATCGAGGAACATCGCATAGAATTTGGGTTCCAGGCACTGAACGCTCATGAACCCGCCATCCGAAGTTGCGTAGGTGCGGCTCCAATGCGGGCCATCCAGCAGGCTTTGCCCCCGCTCAGAAGAGAACCCGCCGGATTGCGCAAGGCTCATCAACAGGTTCATCATGTTCGCGGCCCCATCGTAGATTGCGGCATCGACAACCGTTCCGCGTCCGGTGGCGCGCGCGTTCAGGATACCGGCAAGGATACCGACCACGAGATAAAGCGCGCCGCCGCCGATATCCCCGATCAGGGTCGGCGGCGCGATCGGCGGTTGCCCGATTGGCGAGGCGTGCCAGAGGGCACCGGCAAGTCCGATATAGTTCATGTCATGCCCGGCCCGATCCGACAGCGGGCCATCCTGCCCCCACCCGGTCATCCGACCATAAACCAACGCCGGGTTGAGTGCGTGGCACGGTTCTGGTCCCAACCCAAGACGCTCCATCACCCCGGGACGAAAGCCTTCGATCAAGGCGTCCGCCGTTGCAATCAGCCGAAGGGCGGTCTTGCGGTCCTGTGGCGACTTGAGATCAAGCGTGATCGAGCGTTTGCCGCGATCCAGAATGGGCCGCTCCGGCATTCCCGGGGCCGGTTCGCCGGCCGCACGATGCACCACGATGACATCTGCCCCCAGGTCTGCCAACAGCATCCCGGCAAATGGCCCCGGACCAAGCCCTTCAATCTCGACAACTCGAATACCGTTCAGCATGGTTCCCTGCCCCGTTTTGCAATCTGATCGTGATCTTGCCAGATCGGCCACCGCCGTGCATCGACCAAATCACCTGCGATCATTGGAGAGATCCATGGCATGCCAGACACGGCGATATGCCGTTGCGCAAACGGCGACAGGTAAGGAAAACACTACGTTGCGCGAGCCTGCCCGCTTCGCTAGTCTCTTTCTTGTTCAATATGATCGTGTGCCGCTCAAAGCGGCAGCGTTTTTTACAAGTATATGAATTTTAAGGCTTTCGGTGGGAACGCCACCAGACTCCAAGGTGATAGGGTATGTTCACGCGCTTCGCAGAAAAAATCTTGCCGACCCCGGCGTTGTACAGCGCAGGCAGCGTGTTGGCCCTGACATTGTCCTTGACCGCGATCCCGCAAACCACTTGGGCGGCAGACGATTATCCTTTTGATGCAACTGCGGATACCGTCTTTGACATCATTCAGGACAGCGATCCATCGACGTTCGTGTGCCTGGCCTATGAAGGTCGCACGACACGCCAGATGTGGGACAAGCGGCAAGACAATGAATTCGATCTCGAAGTATTCCTCTTCACGGCCCATTTCAGCGACATGCCTGCGATGGATATCATCCTGAACCCGGAGTTCGAAACCCCAGAGGCCGCCCGTGAAGAGGCGGAGAAATACACCCACCGTTTGGGTCGGGTGCCACTGGTGTTCCGTCATGGCATCCGCCAGCTTGGCGTTCACAAGGGCGATCAGGGATTTCATGCGGGCACCGGCAAGGTGTTTGTCTATTCCGAGATGTCCGACCGGCGCATCTCGGAAAACCATCTGGAGGAATCGCTGCTGCATGAAGGCGTGCACGCGACGCTGGATGATCAATATCGGTTGTCGCCAGAGTGGATCGCGGCACAAGAGCAGGACGGCCGGTTCCTGACCCGCTATGCCGCCAGCCGTCCGGACCGCGAGGATTTGGCGGAAACGGCGCTGTTCGCGTATTCCCTTTTGCGTCATCCCGGACGTATCCCGCCGGTCGACAGTGCCGACATTGCGCGCCTCGTGCCCGCACGTATTGCCGTCGTAGAGACGATTCTGAATACCACACCCCAGGTTTCACCGCCAATGCCTCCGCCCGAAGGATGCGAGTGACCCGGAGCCCAACTTGAAGAAATGTATTCAACCAAATGTGGCACTCAAACGGTTGACGTTGTTTGCCAATTCCAAATTTTGAGGAGACGAACATGACCCGAACAATAGCACAGATTGGATCACAGGGTGCGCAGGACGAACTGCGCCGCGATGACTATTTTCCGACATTGGTCTATTCCACCAAGCTGCACGACGCGGAGACGATGAACAAGGAAATCCTGGCCGCGATCCTCGCCGAACGCGAAAAGGATTCAAAAGGGATCGAACGGTCCAATTACCGGTCGCTCGGGGGCTGGCACAGCCACAACAATCTGCACAAGGATCCCAAATTCAGCCGCCTGACCAAGCGGATCAACGCCATGCTGGCGGGCATCGGCGACAATCTCGGCTATGACACCGGGCGCGATCTGAAGGTTTCCACGATGTGGTCAATCACCAACCCGCCTCTCAGCTCCAACCGCGCCCACATTCATCCCGGCGCTTTGTGGAGCGGTGTCTATTATGTCCAGGCGCCCGAAGGCGCCGGCGCGATCGATTTTGTTGATCCCCGCGTGGTGACGATCATGAACGCGCCGACGTACATCCCGAAGAAGCGCCGCAAGACCGAGTGCTGGAGCAAGGTCAAGGTCAAGCCCGTGCCCGGCAAGATGTTGTTCTTCCCAAGCTGGCTGTATCACGCCGTCGATCCGAACCTGGCGCAAGGCGATGGTCCCGAGGCCGAGCGGATTATCATCAGCTTCAACATCAACCAGTTCAAGAAGCCCACCAAGAAATAGACCAATTCAAGAACGGCAAAACGGCCCCGGCGTGATCCGGGGCCGTTTTCTTGTGGTGGCATTCCGTTGTGATCGCGGGTGTTGTTACTTCGCCGATGCCATCAACCGTCTGTTGGCGATCTGCGACAAGGCGACGGTGGATTTGGCAATGCTGAGCAGAACCACCACAGGCGCGACAGAGAACAGCGATGTCGAGACCAGGGAGTCTGACAGCGTGATCGACATTTTCTGAAAGCCGGCCGCAATCGGAAAGGCGTATGAGGCAAAGATGATCAGAAACGCGATACCCATGCCCAGATCCTGTGTCAGACGAAACCGTGCATGGGTTTCACGCACTTTGCCCTGCATATCTCCATAGCGACGCAACCTGTCACGCAGGACCTCCTTCTTGGCGGTCCTGAGCGCAACGGGCGCAAGGTGATCGTTGGACGCCCGAAACGACAGGAAAGTCTTTTCGAGCCGGGTCTCTGCACGGTCATAGGCCATGCCAAGTGCCCGCAGGATGCCACGATCCCCGATGGTCAATGTCACGATGATCAACGCCACGATCACCCCGATCACGACCAGAGGCGAGATGAAATAGACGAAACACAGCAAGAGCAGAAAGCCGAAAATGACAGCCTCTTCCTCGCGCTTGCGATCGTTCTCGCGCAGGATCGAGGTCAGGTTGTTAACCGTCAGAGGCGCGTGTTGCGCCGCGCGATACTCGAATTGAAACTGTTCGCGAACCCGGATCAACCCCTCTTCGCTGAGTGTCTTGCAGCGGGCGCGCAGCCCCACGGCAATCAGCCCGATTCCCGCAGCCAGCGCAAAGATCAGGGCAAACGGTTCGATCGCGCGAATCTCCACGCCGCGCCGCACCGCATAGAACAGCACGATGATCGACATGACGGACAGAACCTTCGAGATCAGCCTATAGGCCTTCATCTCGCGCTGTTCGCTCTGCAACAGCGCGTTCAGCCGCTTTGTCAGGCTCGGAACGTCAGAGATGTTACCCAGGACCACGCCGCGCAATTCGATGATGGCGCAGGCGGTGTCGCGAACCGGAACCGGAAAACGCCGCACTGTCCGCCATTCGCCGGACGCCGGGTGCCAGCGCGCCAGCTCTCCCTGGCCATCCCGTTGCAGAAAACGGAGCGCATAGCCGGCGCGCGGTGCTTCGTCGGGATCATCGGTCACAGACCATTGCGCTGCAGTGATGCTGCTGCCCTTGGGATCGGAAAAAAACACGTCCATAGGCAGTGGCGCCAGTTCGGGCGGAACCGTCGCTTCACGGTAAGGCCAGATATCACCAAGGATCGGATAGCTCATGCTCATGTCTCAGGCCGCCTCCACCAGTGTCAGTTTCCGCATTGTCAGATGTCCGGCACAGTGCACCCCGGAATCCTTCAGCCGGGCTTGCAAATCCTTGAGCACAAGCCGTTCCCGGAAATCCCAGAACACCGGAAAATCACCGGGGGCACAGCTGTGCAGGTCACGCAACAAGGTATCTTCGAGCCCCTTGTCGAGAATTGCGCGGGTATCCTTGGGCACAGGAAGCATGGTGCCGGGACGGGACTCCCGCGCGATCATCAGATGTTCGAAATCGGCCAGCGTTGCGTCTTGTCCCGGGCCAAAGATGCGCACCACACCGATATGGTCGGGGCGTTCGTCCGCAGGCAGGTTTTCAAGCGCCTGACGAACGACATCGGCCATGATCAAACGTTGTTCGCGCACGGTAAGATCCGGCTGTTGCAGGCCGCGTGTCAGGGGCGTAATGCCTTCGATCCGGGTCAGGCCGGAGGCATGTTTCACCTTGAGATCAACCGGTCCCATCACTCGCTGACGGCGCAGCGGGACCTCGCTGGCGGTGAGTTCGGACACCGGTTTGCGCGCGGCGAGACCCGGCGCGATGGTCATCACCCGCCGGAAATCGAGTGGCACGATCTGCATCGCGGCGAGGATCCAGAACATCAACGCCACCGGTGGCAGGGCCCCGACAAGAACGGCCAACCCGGCGACACCGATCACCATCCATTTCGCAATCTCGCCAAAGAGATCGGGGGCCGACAAGGAGTTGAGCATGTCGACACCCAGACCCAGCTTGCTGTAGCGGCCAATACCCTTGCGCACCGAACGGCGGCAGACATTGACGTCATCGAGCTGAACGACGACGAGCAGGATGCCGAACAGCACGAGGTGCGCAACGGCGACATACGGGCTGAGAAAACAAAGCAGTGCCGGCACGGCGACAAAGGAACCAAGGGCTGCCGGAACCTGGGACCGTTGCGGTATTGCGACGCTGAGGCCACGCCGCAACGCGCCTGACACTTCGTGTTCGGGGCGGCCCCGAAAGCCGCTGAGATCCCTGCCCCGCACCGCCGTGCGCAGAACGCCGCTCCACAGGCGGTTCTGATTGCGACGGATCCATCCATCCTCGCCCTCGAATTTGACCTGATGCGCCACCAGCAGCAATACACCGCAGACGCCGATCAGCCCAAAGGCCATCAACAGTGACGGGAAACTGGCCTGGTTCAACACGAGATAGAGCACCGCGACCAGGCAAAGCAGGATCGCACACTCCAGCAACCGGGTCGCAAAGCCGACGATGAACAGGGCCACGGGTTCGACGCTCCGCCGCCTTGCCGCACCAACCGGCTTCGAATGCTCCTGTCGTGCCGGAAGAGTCCGGGCATCCGACGGTTTTTGAACTTCAAGAAGGCTGCCGGAATAGAGGCTCGCGAAATCGGCCGTCGGGTAATACACCGGACCCATTGCCGGATCAAAGACCAGAACGCCCTCTGCGCTTGCCCGAAGCAGCACCACATAATGCTGCTGACGCATATGCAGGATCGCCTTGCCCTTGATCTTGCGAAGGCTTGTTGCGGGCACCTTCAGCGCTTTGGCGACAAAGCCGTGACGATCCTGAAAGTAAAGGCGCAGGGCTTCCAGGCTGGTACCGGTGCGGTCGGAATCCATGTCTTCGACAGCCTGTACCGCATTCGCCGGACGCCGAAACAGATTCAGCAGCGTGAGTGCGCTGGCCACGCCGCAATCGGTGCGTCCGGTCTGCAGGACAAAGGCGCGGCGTCTGGTCAGGAGGGTCCAGACAGAGGCGATCCAGAAGAGGCTAGATTGCAGCATTTCGGGCCAACAGGAAACTGAAGAGGGATTGCCGCGCCAGCGGGAAGCTGAGATGCACCACCGCGCCGGGCAGATGGTCGATCTGCTGGGCCGAGCTTTCGCTGACACCGACAACGACCTGCGAGAGCACACCGCGTTTGATGATCTTGGTCGCAAGCGAGGCATTCCCAAGCCGGATCCCAAGCTCCTTGGTGTCAACGGTCGAGAAATCCCGATCGAGCAGAATTGCATCAAACAGGATGTCCGACCCTGTCCGCGTATCGCTGATCGAGCCACGCACGGCCTGACCCGGGCGCAACACAACCGCATGTCGGTTTTCGAGGAACCCAACGATCTCATGCGCTTCGGCCCCGTCAGCCGCAGGATCGGCCGCCTTGGGCAGGTTGATGATTGTCGTCACCAGCACGGGCAGATCATTCTCGGTGCGGGCCATGGTCGACGACACCGTCAGACGCGCCTTTAGTGGTTCAGCAAACTCGGCAAACACCGAGATAAGCTCAAAAGACCCGGCGGTCTGCCGGTCAATGCGCACATCGCGGATCGCAAGCCCTGCATCAGTCAGGACGTCCTTGAACCGGGTCTGATCTGCCGGAAGCGGCAAGATGATCTCGCGGCCATCATAGCGCAGCTGAATCGATCCGGTTTCGGGCGTGCCATAAATCAGCATGAACAGGCCAGAGACTTCCTTGCCGGTGGCGAGCAGGCGCAAGGCATCGCTCTTGTCCACATCCGCGCGGCTTCCCTGGAGTGTGCGCATATCGAGCGATATCCCATCGGAAATCGCCACCTGCGGCACGACGGCCTTTGCGAGATAGCGTGCAGCGGCCTCCGAGCGGGTCGTCTGGCGCAACGTTTCCAGCTCCTTCATCTGCATCTTCAGATTGTCGAGCCGCTCGGTCAGAATTTCGACTTCTGCAGCGTCGATGGAGTTGTCATATCTCAAATCATTCAAGGTCTTGACCATGTCCAGAACCATCTTGTCTGATGAGAACTTGGTGCCTTTGCTCGTAATCACGGCCAGGCGATCACCCTGAATATCGTCCATCATCGACGCCAGCTTCTGCGCAGGCAACGCGGACACCTCGCCCGAGCGTTTGACAAGGTCCTCAAGGCGGGCGATCTGCTCCAGGCGCGCTTCGTTCAGCTCATCGATGTCGGATACGTTGTCTGCATTGAAGGATTGCAAGGCTGCGAGGACTGCCGCGGTGTTGTCCTTGAGGTCGGTGCGGGCCGCCAGACGTTCCGTCGTCGCGGCCAGTTTTGCGCGATCACGTCCCAATTCGACCTGAAGTTTGGAGACCCGCTCCAGATGATCGCTCTCGATCTTGGCAAGTTCGCGGCGCATGGTTCCTTCCAGCAACCCGTTATTCGCCACCGCCGTCCGATCAACAACGGCCGTCACGATCTGGCCCGGCAGGAAGCGCCCATCCTGCGATGGGTAATGCACCACTACGCCCGGTTCAGTTGCCCGAATGGTCCGCACGCCGCCCGGGTTTACGACCAGACCAAACCCGTCGACCGAGAATGAGACCGGGACATAAAAAACGCCCAGGGCGGCCAACAGAAGTCCGACGGAAACAGAAAAGAGTTTCATGGGCTTAACACCTCATCCTAATGCGTTGACAAGACGCGGGCCTGCCAATCACCTCAATCGCAGCACATGCACTGGGTGCGGACTGAGCCATCACAACGCCTCCGGATCGAGCTTCTTGGTGTGATACTCGGCAATCACCGAGCGCAGAATTGCCATCAGCGTCATGATGTCGGTTTCGATCTCGACGGCCGGAGGAATGGTCGGATCATCCACGGCGCGCACGCCATCTGCATCGATCAGCAGCGAGCGCCGATGCCGCCCATCCACCAGGAACGCCACATGCCAGATGTCGCGGCCCGTCTTTGCGAAATTGTCTGCATAAAAGAAACGAGGAAGCAACTCTGCAATCATCAGGTCAAGCTTTTCCGGAGTCGTCAATGCGTTGAACTTCAGCCTCTCGTTGATCTCTCGGTCAAAGCTGTTGGCGGCTTCCAAAGTCGGGCGAAAGCAGGCCGCAATCCGGGCTCCATCCGGTTCCATTTGCAAAGTGGCCCGTCCGGCCACGATCGCCGTGTTCAGCGACATGGATTTTACCGCGAAACCTGATGCTTGATCGATGAACTGCATAACCGTGCCTTCGTCTTTGCATGCGTTGCGTTGCCAAAAAAATCATGCGTCCCAATACCCGGAACTCCAGGGCTGGAACGAAAAATGCAGGGCCATTGCCGGTCCTGCATCGTGGGCCGGGGTCGCCGTTCAGGCGGGTCCGACCAGAGCGGAACTGCTCGCAGGGAACAGATCCGAGGGGCATGAGAGCGTCTGCGTCTGGTGACGCAGGGCGATGGATGTCTTTGCAAAGAACACCGCCCTGCGCCCCGTTAGCTAAACGGTCTCTCAGACACCTGCGTCGAGGTCATCCAGACCACCGGCAAGGTCGGCACCAAAGAGGTCATCTGCATCATCACCTCCCGACGCGCCACCGGCATCAACCGCACAGGCATCCGTTCCGCAGGCATCGGTTTCGTCGCTGCCTCCATCGGCACCACATGCGAACCCGGCTGCAGCAGGCACACCTTCGTCGCCCTCGTCGCCTTCATCGTTCGGCGTGAACTCGTCTCCTTCGTTGCCTTCGTCAGCACCGGACTCGTTGCCTTCGTCATTTTCGTTGCCTTCGTTGCCTTCGTTGCCTTCATCGGCACCGGACTCATCCCCTTCGTCGCCCTCGTTGCCTTCATTGCCTTCGTTGCCTTCGTCTGCGCCAGGCTCGTCACCTTCGTCGCCTTCGTTGCCTTCGTCGCCTTCATTGCCTTCGTCGGCGCCAGTCTCATCGCCCTCGTCCCCTTCGTTGCCTTCGTTGCCTTCGTCGCCTTCATCATCGGGGTTGCCGTCTTCATCGCCCTCGTTGCCTTCATCGGCACCTGTCTCGTTGCCTTCATCGCCTTCGTTGCCTTCGTTGCCCTCGTTGCCCTCGTCGGCACCGGACTCGTCACCTTCGTCGCCTTCGTTGCCTTCGTTGCCTTCGTTGCCTTCATCGGCACCGGATTCGTTGCCTTCGTCGCCTTCGTTGCCTTCGTTGCCTTCGTTGCCTTCATCCTGGCCGGCACCGATGCCCTCGTCACCTTCGTTGCCTTCGTTGCCTTCGTTGCCTTCGTCGTCCATGACGTTTTCGTTGCCTTCGTCGCCTTCATCATTCGGCGTCGCATCCTCGTTACCTTCGTCGCCTTCGTTGTTCTCGTCGGCTTCGTCGCCTTCGTCGCCTTCATCCTGTTCGTCATCTTCGTTGCCTTCGTCGTCCTCGTTACCTTCGTCGTTTTCGTCGTCTTCGTTGCCTTCATCACCTTCGTTGTTCTCGTCGCCTTCGTTGTTCTCATTGTCCTCGTTGTTCTCGTCGAACTCGTCGAACTCGTCGCCTTCATCGCCCTCGTCGTTCTCGTTGCCTTCCTGAAGGCCACCGAAATTCTCGTTGCCTTCATCACCCTCGTCGGATTCGTTACCCTCTTGCAGGGGCCCGATATCCTCGTTGCCTTCGTTGCCTTCGTCGCCTTCGTCATTCAGGCCAGGGATCGCAGGCTCGTTGCCTTCGTCGTCTTCGTCGCCCTGGTTGTCTTCGTCGCCCTCGTTGCCTTCGTTGCCCTCGTCGGATTCGTCCCCTTCATTGCCGGTGAACACGCCTTCGTCGCCTTCATTGCCTTCGTTGTTTTCGTTGCCTTCGTCGTTTTCGTCGCCTTCGTCTTCTTCATTGTTCTCGTTGGCTTCGTCGTTTTCGTCGCCTTCGTCGCCTTCGTCGTTTTCGTTGCCTTCCTGAAGGCCGCCGGTTCCGTCTTCGTTGCCTTCGTTGCCTTCGTTTTCGTTGTTGTAGACATCCGGATCTACGAGCACCTCGTTGAATTCATTGCCCTCGTCGCCTTCGTCGCCTTCGTCGTTTTCGATGTTCTCGTTGTTTTCGTTGCCTTCGTCGCCTTCGCCGCCTTCATTGCCTTCATCGCCCTCGTCGTCTTCGTTACCTTCATCCTCGAAATCCAACAGGCTCTCATTGCCTTCGTTGTCTTCGTCGCCTTCGTTGCCTTCGTCGTTTTCGTTGCCTTCGTTGCTTTCGTTATCTTCGTTGCCTTCGTTGCCTTCGTCGCCCTCGTCACCCTCAAAGCCGTTGCCAACGAGGTCGTCGACTACAAGGGTTTCGTTCCCCTCGTTGCCTTCGTCGTTTTCATCATTCTCGTCATTTTCGTCGTTTTCGTTGTTCTCGTCGTTTTCGTCGCCTTCGTCGTTCTCGTTGTTTTCGTCGCCTTCGTCGTTTTCGTCGCCTTCGTCTTCCTCGTTGCCCTCGTCATCCTCGTCGTTTTCCTGGAAGACTCCGATATTTTCGTTGCCTTCGTCGTTCTCGTTGTCTTCGTCGCCTTCATCACCTTCGGCGTTTTCGTTGCCTTCGTTGCCTTCGTTGTTTTCGTTGCCTTCGTCGCCGTCGTTGTTTTCGTCGTTCTCGTCGCCTTCGTCACCTTCGTTGTTTTCGTTGTTCTCGTCGCTCTCAAAGCCCTCGTCGTTTTCGTCGCCTTCGTCGCCTTCGCCGCCTTCGTTGCCTTCGTCGCCCTCGTCGTCTTCGTCGCCTTCATCCTCGAAGTCGAAGAGGCTTTCGTTGCCTTCGTTGTCTTCGTCGCCTTCGTCACCTTCGTCGTTTTCGTTGCTTTCGTTGCCTTCGTTGTCTTCGTTGCCTTCGTTGTTCTCGTCGGCCTCGTCGCCTTCGTTGCCTTCGTTGCCCTCGTCGTCTTCGTTGCCTTCGTCGTCTTCGTCGAACACTACGGTTTCTTCGTCGCCTTCGGTGCCTTCGTTGCCTTCGTCGCCTTCGTCGTCAGCAAACTGGTCGAACACGGTTGTGGCTTCGTTTTCATTACCTTCGTTGCCTTCGTCGTCTTCGTCGCCCTCGTTGTTTTCGTCGTTTTCGTCACCCTCGTCGTTTTCGTCGTTTTCGTTGCCTTCGTCGTTTTCGTCGTTTTCGTTGTTTTCGTCGCCTTCGTCGCCTTCGTCGTTTTCGTCGGCCTCGTCGTCTTCGTTGCCTTCGTTGAATTCGTCGTTTTCATCGCCTTCGTCGTTTTCGTCGTTTTCATCGCCTTCGTCGTCTTCGTTCCCCTCGTCGGCCTCGTCGTCTTCGTTGCCCTCGTCGTTTTCGTCGCCTTCGTCGTCTTCGTTCCCCTCGTCCGCTTCGTCACCTTCGTTACCGGAATTCTCGGATTGCTCCGGATCCGGGATCGGCATGCCGCCGGTGATCGCGCACGCTTCTTTGGATGTCAGTTCGTTGATGTCTTCAGCCTCGGCATCAGTGACGGCCGTCGTAGAACGCAGGATTGCGAAAAGTGTCATAGTCTAGATCTCCAAGTTCAAAAAATGAGACAACCCAAGGGCCGCTCCCCATTCGCCAGACCGAAAATTGGTCCGGCGCCTCTTTTGGTGGCGCCTCAGGCGTTCGCCCTCAGCGCGTGATGGACAGCGCCCACGGAATCCAGCGTGTGCCGGTTGCCCGTCAGCAATCCATCATCGGTGACCGTTGGACTGTTTTTCTGATGCCAGTCGTCATCTGTGACGAACCCCCGCGCTTTCGCGCGAAGAAACAGTTGCTCGGCCATATTGAATTTCAAACTCGGGCAAGGCAGCTTGCCTGCCTCCCCCGACGCATAGTCATTGTGTACAAACTTGAACGCGCAGGCGCCGCCGCAGGAGGGCAGCAACTTGCAGCTTCCGCAAACTTCGTTTTCAAACGGGGACCAGTTGTTCCACATCGCCTCGGTCCCGGCGTCTTTCTTGCGGGTATTCCCCATGACACTGCCGACGCGCAAATTCGAGTCCATCACTGTGTCCCAGCATTTATGCAGGTCACCATTCGGGACGATCACATAGCTGTTGGGCTTGACCGCCGTGCACATCCCAAGGAACCGCGGCATCCTGGGCATCGCCATCAGCCCTTTTTCAAACGCCAGCGCCTGAAGGCGGTTTTCCACGTCCGCGTAATCGGTCTTGGACAGGCAACTGTCGCAACCACTGGAATTTTCCGCAACGCTTTCGACCGGTGCAAAATAAACCGATACCCCGGTTTTGAGGCTCAGCCCGTTCTGGTTCAGCACGTCGAGAACCGCGCGGGCCTCGCCTTCATTCTGACCGTCGATGTTCACCCGCACAGACACCTTCAGCAGCTTGCGCGCAGTGACAGCCTTGATGTTGTCGATGATCTTCTGGAACGTGCCGCGCCCGCTGGTCAGGTGACGGCGGCTGTCATGTGCTGCTTCATCCCCGTCAATGGTGATCTGGACCCGCGTCACCCGCGCTTTTTGCAGCTTTTCCGCCACCGGCACCGTCATCTTGTAGCCGTTCGAGATCATCATCGAACTGTATTTGATGCCGTTCTCGTCACAATGCCTGATCGCTTCGGCAGAAATGTCCCAGATCGCTTCCTGATCCATCAACGGCTCGCCGCCATACCAGGTCATGTGAAAGCTCTTCTTGCCCTGCAACCGATCCAGAACAAACGCCTTGGTCGCCGTCCGCACCTTTGGAGTCATCTTGGTGAGTGGTTTGTCGAGCCCCTGAAAACAGTAGTGACAGCCAAAATTGCAGGACAGTGTCGGCGCAATGGTCAGCATCATGTGTCCGTCATTGTGACGCACACGGTCATAGCTGGCGCGCACAACTTCCAATTCGTCGGCATCCGCATTGAGCACATAGCCGCCCTGCACAAAGCTGCGATAGACCGGCGAGAATGCCATGGTGCCGGAGATGGCCAGGTCTTTCCACAGCGCCATGTCCTCGGAATCCCAGATCGAGAAGGATTGCGAAACCGTGTTGTACGCCAGATGCCGGTCCCCCATCAGAGGGATCAGGATGGTGTATCGCGACGGTTTGATTTGCGTCGTCGCGTCCTGCGGAGTTTCGTTCTGGAATTGGCCGTCAGGCATAACGTGCCTCCCTTGAGGACGTGGCAAAGAGCATGAAAACCAATAGCGACAAGGCTGCCGATGCCGAGAAAAAATAGATCGAATAGGACCAGAGCTGGCTCTGGGCCAGTCCAAGCGACAAGACCTCGCCAAACAGGATCAAAGTTGCTCCATGCAGCGCGGCCACGATCCAGATGTTAGTCCCTATCAGGCGTAACGTCAGGTAATAGATTCCTGACCCTGCCACGATCAGGGCCTCGGGCACGCCGGCTGGCACATAGAAAATGAACAAGGCTAGTATCGAGATGACATAGACTGGCAGAATATCGCGGCCAAATGCCTTGATCACAACCTCGCGAAAGAACAAACCCTCGGCAACAACAACCAAAAGCACCTGCGCAAAAATTGTCTGAATGAGCGAATCGACGACAATCGGGTTCACATTGATCTGGATCAAGGCAAAGCCATAGGCGACCGGCACAATCCAGAGCAACGGCCCAAGAAACACCCCCAATGCGGTCCGGGGCCATGACCAGTTCAACCGTTCGCTTCCGTAGAGGGGGTCTTTGGGGCAGTGCATAGTCGTTATTAAGTCACTTCGCAGAAGAAGCAGGGCGCAAAGAGTAAGCGCGCCGTAGATAGTGATGGGTGTATCAGATGAGTTTAGCCCGAACACGCCATGCCGAAGGGTCTCTGACACCCCGACGAATATAAAAAAAATGATGGCATATGCGACTTGCACCGCTGCCTCCGGTCAAAAAAATCACTCATTCAAAACAGGCTCAGGATGCGGGACGTGCCCATGATTCGTAAAGCCTTTTTTGGGTTTTGCCGGCCAGATGTTCACATCTGTTCATGATTCACAGGTTTTTCGATCGATAGATTTCCCACATATCGGCACCCATGAAGGGCGTCCTACCATATTTAGAGCCGCCTTGTCCCTTTACGTGCATTGCTTGGCGAAGCTGACACAAATCGGGACAGTGTCAAAAAAACGTGACGCATTGTGTTGAATGACACCGTCAGCGGCCCTATCGCAGGCGCAAACCCCTACTCTATCGCCGTTTCGCGCTCGCGCCTGAAAGGTCCCGCACAAATTCGTAGAGTGTAATCAGGATGCGGTTGACAGTCTTGAACCCGCCATGAATTTGAAATGCGATTGAGACAGGCAATCTCCGTCTGTACTTCGCAAATGTTCCCGCGGCATGGCTGATATCGTGCCACATTCAGGCATTTCAGAGAAATCGCTCTCTGGCCGTGCCGTCTCTCTTGCTTCGATACAAAAAAAGGCCGCGCAATTTGCGCGACCTTTCGAGTCTGAATGCGATATGCGTCTAGCGCTTGGAGAACTGGAAGCTCTTGCGTGCCTTGGCCTTGCCGTATTTCTTGCGTTCCACGACGCGGCTGTCACGTGTAAGGAAGCCGGCCGCTTTCAGGGCGCCACGCAAGCTGGGATCATAAAGCTGCAGCGCCTTGGAAATGCCGTGCTTGACCGCACCGGCCTGACCGGAGAGGCCGCCGCCCTTGACGGTTGCACTGACGTCGAACTGATCTTCGACGCCGGCAATCGTGAAGGGTTGGCGCAAGATCATCTGCAGCACCGGGCGTGCGAAATAGGTCTTCAGTTCCTTGCCATTGACGGTGACCTTGCCGGAACCCGGCTTGATCCAGACACGGGCAACCGCGTCTTTCCGCTTGCCGGTGGCATAGGACCGACCCAGATTGTCGCGAACGGGCTCGCGCGCAATGGTTTCCACGGCCGGAGCCGTTTCGAGACCGGCGACCTGGTTCAGGTCTTCGAGTGTGTTGATTTCTTCAGACATGACTCATCAGCTCCGGGTGTTTTTCTTGTTCATGGATTTGACATCCAGAACTTCGGGGCTTTGCGCCTCGTGGGGGTGATCGGTGCCTGCATAGACGCGCAGGTTGGTCATGACCTGGCGGCTCAGACGGTTGCCGGGCAGCATCCGCTTGACGGCCTGCGTGACAACGCGCTCAGGGTGGGCACCTTCGAGGATCTGCTGCTTGGTGCGGCTCTTGATCCCGCCGGGGTGGCCGGTGTGCCAATAGAAGTTCTCGTCGCGCTTCTTGCCGGTCATCTGCACTTTTTCGGCGTTGATGATGATGACATTGTCGCCCATATCCATATGCGGAGTGAAGGACGCTTTGTGCTTGCCGCGCAGACGCGTGGCAACAATCGACGCAAGACGACCCAGAACAACGCCTTCGGCGTCGATCAGGATCCATTTCTTGTCGATATCTGCTGGTGTGGCAGAAAAGGTTTTCATGGCAGGGGTTTCCTGTTTGACGTGAAAAGCGGGCGCAACGCGCACCCACCTGAATTCGATGGACGGGGTTTACGTCCAGACCAGACCACAGTCAAGAGCCACCATCATCACTTTATTCCGCTTTTTCAACACCTTATAAATTGGGTATCATTTTACCCCAACCACAACCTGCAATAAGACCCTTCTTTATGTGCGGCAGCGCCGGTATGATCGCAGCGTTGCATTGTCACAGGACAGTCGCATGACCCAAACCATCGAGGAAACCGGTGCCACCTATGGCGTCGCGTGGCTCGAAACCGATCCGGACAGGCGCGCAACGCTTCTGGCCCGGGCGTGGGCGGAAAGCGGAACATACAAGGTCCGCAGAACACGACGAACGGATGACAGGAATTGGACGCACTGATCGCAGGATTTCAGGCGGGTTCGGATGGCGCACGGATTGAACTGACCAGCAAACTGCTGACACACAATGATCATGTTTACTTCACTTGGCAAATGGTCACGGCAGAGGGAAAGGTCGCCATCACCGGGATCGATTTCGGAACCCCGGACGCAGAGGGCAAGCTGGCACAGATCATCGACTTTTTCGGCGCGCCCGAGCCACTCTGACCTCGGGCTAGCGCGACGGCGGGATCGAATAGGTCAGGCTCGCCCGCGCAACGGGTTTGTCCGTCCCTTCGGAATAGATCAGTACATCAGTGACAGCGAGCGCCCGCCCCAGCTTGAGAAGGGTGCCTTTCGCAATCAGATCACGTCCGGCTTCGGGCTTGCGCATGAAATCCATCGAAATGTTGGTGGTCACCGCCAGCGCCTCTTTCCCGATCGGCGCCATGGTCGCCACATAAGCGGTGATATCCGCAAGTGCGAACATCGACGGGCCAGACACAGTGCCACCGGGGCGCAAATGATGATCAGCCGTAAAAAGCCGCATGGTCACGGTTTCACCGTCCAAATGATCAATGGCATAATCGCCTCTGACCTGCGGAAATACCTCGTTGAGGAATTCCATCATCTCGGATGGCGTGAATTTGGGCTGCATGCTTTCCTCCGATGCGTTTGGCGCATAACGTCACCGCAAATATGAGTGAGGGCAAGATGACAATATTGGAACGTAGCGACACCGGGGCCGTGGCGCACCTGAAGATGAACGCGCCCGAGCGCCTCAACGCGCTGTCTGATGAGATGATCGCCGCCTTCCAGGCCGAATTTGACGTGCTGAGAGAAGACAATAGCGTTCGGGCGGTGGTGATCTCGGGCGCGGGCAAGGCGTTTTGCGCAGGCCACGATCTCAAGCAGATGACCGCCGGACGCCAGAGCGAGGACGGCGGGCGTGCCTATTTCGGCGACCTGTTCAACCGCTGCGCCGCGATGATGCTGAGTATCCGGTCCCTGCCCCAGCCGGTGATCGCGCAAGCGCACGGGATCGCGACCGCTGCGGGATGCCAATTGGTGGCCTCCTGCGATCTGGCGGTTGCGGCAGAAGACACGCGTTTTGGTGTCAATGGGGTCAATATCGGCCTGTTCTGCTCGACACCGATGGTGGCATTGTCACGAAATATTCCGCGAAAACAGGCTTTTGAGATGCTGACCACTGGCCAATTCATCGACGCCCCGCGTGCCGAGACCCTCGGCCTGATCAACCGATCGGTGCCTGCCGACCGGCTGGCCAGCGAAACGGCCGATCTTGCCAACACGTTGGCGACCAAACTTGGCGCAGCGGTCAAGATCGGCAAACACGCGTTCTATGAGCAGCTTGAGCAGCCTCTGGAGCAAGCCTATGCCTATTGTGGTGACGTGATGGTGCAGAACATGATGATTCGCGACACCGAGGAGGGAATCGCGGCTTTCATCGACAAGCGGATGCCCGATTGGGATCAGTAGACCCGCAAAATTATAGCCGTAGTTCATGCCGTTTACCTTTCGTTAACCCAGGGCTTTCAAAAGGGCCGGGACTGTGTCAAATTTTATCTAAGGGTTAGGCCCTTGCGAAAATCGGTCGCCGCTGAATGAAAGTCCCTCCAGACTGGTTCTCTCACCAGTTCGATGGTTTTCAGCGGCGACCGTCGCCGTTTCCCGGCCCTGCCGGCATTTCCCACGTACCAGTTGCGCTGTGCGGGCACCTGCCCTACATGGCCTGTCATGACAGCAGTTCTACATATCGTCGGCGGTGGCATGGCCGGCTCCGAGGCGGCCTGGCAGGCGGCACAAATGGGCGTGGACGTGATCATTCACGAGATGCGGCCCAAGGTCGGGACCTTTGCCCACAAGACCGGCAATTTGGCCGAGATGGTGTGCTCCAACTCGTTCCGTTCGGACGATTCCGAACAGAATGCGGTCGGACTACTGCATTGGGAAATGCGCGCCGCTGGCGGTTTGATCATGTCGGCCGCCGATGCCCATCGCCTGCCCGCCGGTGGTGCGCTCGCCGTGGATCGCGACATCTTTGCACAATCCGTAACCGCCCGGCTCATGGCGCACCCGCGTGTCACGGTGTCCTATGAGGAAATCACCACCCTGCCCGAGGCAGGAAGCTGGATCGTTGCAACCGGCCCGCTGACATCTGCCGGGCTGGGTGCCGCCATTCAGGCAGAGACAGGACGCGAAGCACTGGCGTTCTTCGACGCCATTGCCCCGATCGTCTATTTCGACAGTATCGACATGTCCAAGGCCTGGATGCAGTCGCGCTATGACAAGGGCGAGACCGAGCAAGAGCGCACAGCCTATCTCAACTGTCCAATGGACAAGGCGCAATACGAAGCGTTCATCGACGCGTTGCTCGCCGCGGAAAAGACCGAGTTTCACGACGGTGAAACTGCGGGCTATTTTGACGGGTGTCTGCCGATCGAAGTCATGGCTGAACGCGGTCGTGAAACCCCGCGCCACGGCCCGATGAAGCCCGTCGGCCTGACCAACCCGCATCAACCCGAGATCAAGGCCCACGCCGTGGTCCAACTGCGTCGCGACAACGCGCTCGGAACGCTCTACAATATCGTCGGCTTCCAGACCAAGATGAAATATGGTGCACAGACCGAGGTGCTGCGCATGATCCCCGGTCTGGAAGATGCCATATTCGCCCGCCTTGGCGGCATTCATCGCAATACCTTCCTGAATTCGCCCCGCCTGCTGGATGACCGCATGCGCCTGAAATCGCGCCCGAATATCCGCTTTGCCGGACAGATCACCGGGGTTGAAGGCTATGTGGAAAGCGCAGCAATGGGTCTGCTTGCAGGACGCATGGTCGCGGCCGAGTTGCTGGGTCAAAGCATCGCCCCACCGTCGCCAATGACCGCCACGGGCGCCTTGATCACCCATATCACCGGGGGTGCCGATGCCAAGACGTTTCAGCCGATGAACGTGAATTTCGGCCTGTTCCCCCCGGTCGAGGGGATGAAGGGCGGTCGTCGGGGGCGCAAGGATCGCTACAAGGCCTACACCGACCGGGCCAAGGAGCATTGGCACGCGTGGCTGGGGCAAACAGCACTGGACGCGGCCTGAACTTGCCCCCTACTCTTGCGATATGACCAACGGATTCCTCGACAAGGCCTATGGCGCGCGCGATGCCGCCAGCACCCGAAAGCTTTATGATGACTGGGCCGCCAGCTACGAGGCGGAAATCGGCAAAAACGGCTATGCCACGCCGGGCCGCTGCGCCGCCGCACTGCGGGCCCAAAGCAAGGATCCGCACCAGCCGATACTCGATTTCGGTTGCGGCACCGGGCTTTCAGGACTGGCGCTCAAGCTGCAAGGCTTCAGCAGCATTGACGGCGTCGACCTCTCTGCCGAAATGCTGGAACAGGCCCGTACTAAGAAGCTCTACCGCAACCTCGAACAGATCGCGGCCGATGCGCCCCTGCCCAATACGCCGGGCGATTATGCGGCGATTGCGGCCATCGGGGTCATCGGCGCGGGAGCAGCCCCAATTTCAGCCTTCGACACGATGATGGCGGGGCTGGCAACCGGTGGCTTGCTCGTGTTCTCCTTCAATGACCACGCGCTTCAGGATCCTGCAAACGAAGGCAGGCTGAATGAATACCTCGACTGCGGTGCAGCCCGGCTACTGTTCAGAGAGTATGGCGACCACTTGCCTGGCATCAACCTCAAGTGCAACGTCTATGTTGTTGAAAAATTGTGAATTTCATCACAAGATTTGCTCCATCCCCGACCGGACCCCTGCATCTTGGCCATGCCTATTCCGCGTTCCTCGCCCATGACATGGCAACCGCCAGAGGCGGGCAATTCCTGTTGCGGATCGAAGATATCGATCAATCTCGCTCCCGCCCGGAATGGGAAACGGCAATCTACGATGATCTCCACTGGCTCGGTCTGAATTGGCCCAGCCCCGTGCTACGTCAGTCAGAGCGCGGTGAGGCCTATACAGACGCACTGAACCAACTTTGGGCATGGGGGTTGCTCTATCCCTGCACATGCTCACGCCGTGATATCGAAACCGCCGCCTCCGCACCGCAGGAAGGCGCGCCCATTCATGGTCCGGATGGTCTGATTTACCCCGGCACCTGCAGGCCGCAAACGCCTGACACAACGCTGCCTTACCCGAAAAACTCCGCGCTGCGCCTCGACATCAGCCGCGCGCTGGCCGCTGTGGCACAAAATCCGCTTCATTTCACAGAAACCGGAGCGGGATCCGATGGCGAGCACGGTGCCATTCACATTCCGGGAACGGACCTTCTGACCACCGTCGGTGACGTGGTGCTGCTGCGTCGCGACATGGGTACATCTTATCATTTGTCTGTCGTGCTGGACGACGCCGCCCAGCGTATCACCCACGTGGTGCGGGGGCAGGATCTGTTTGAGGCCACACAAATCCACGTCCTTCTGCAGCACCTTCTCGACCTGCCAACTCCGGTCTATCACCACCACCGCCTGATCCGCGACGCGGCGGGAAAGCGTCTGGCCAAACGCGATGACGCGCGCGCCATCTCAAAATTCCGTGCTGAAGGGGCCACCCCCGCTGACATCCGCGCCATGGTTGGACTCCGAGCGACCTTGGCCCCTTCATCTTTGCAATAAATACTCCGGGGAGTTTGAGGGGCAGCGCCCCTCATCCGACAAGGGACTCTTCAGCCTTCCGGCGCCATCAGTTCAAACTCGCTCCCGTCCCGCACCGCAGTATAAAAACAACTCCGCCGGTTTGTATGACAGGCGGGACCGGTCTGGCGAACCGTCACCAACACGCAATCGCGGTCGCAATCAAACCGAAACTCGACAAGCGCCTGCACGTGCCCAGAGCTTTCACCTTTGACCCAGAAGGCTTGCCGCGACCGGGACCAATAGGTCACCCGCCCTGTCGCCAGCGTCCTTTGAACAGACTCGGCATTCATCCAGGCCATCATCAGGACTTCGCCGGTTTCACAATCCTGTGCGATCGCCGGAATTAACCCGGCATCATTATAGACCAAGGTATCGGGTTCAAACGGCATGGCGGAAAACCTTTTGCATCACGGATTTGCGGCCTTATGTAGGGGGAAGACAGCAAGAGGGAAAGACATGTCCGGCGACACCGACCTGATCAAGCTCTACTCGGCCCGCATTCTCGCGCTGGCCGCCGACATTCCGCATCTTGATCGGCTCGATTCCCCTGACGCCACGGTAAAGAAGCGGTCGCCGCTCTGCGGGTCGACTGTTACGGTTGATGTCTGCGTCGCTAACGGGCGGATCACGGATTTCGGACAAGACGTGAAGGCCTGCGCGCTTGGACAGGCCTCTGCGTCTGTTGTCGGGAGTGCCATCATCGGCACGACGCGCGCGCAGATTGAAACCGCGCGCGATCAGCTCAAGGCGATGCTCAAACAGGATGGTCCGGTCCCTGACGCGCCGTTTGACGGTCTCGAAGTGCTGATCCCTGCGCGCGACTACAAGAACCGCCACGCTTCGATCCTTCTGGCGCTTGAGGCAACCGCCGAGGCCATCGAACAGGCCGAACAGGCCAACTGCGCCTGATCCCCCAAAAAAAGCCGCCGCGCATCCCGGGCGGATGGCGGCGGCAGTCAAAGCTCTCTCATGCGGGATCCGGAGCGACCGGTGGACCCAAGAGGCATGGATCCGAGGGGAACAGGACAGGACCCCTTTGCATCGATATGGGACGTGATGCAGGTCGTCCGGCATGAGATTGCAGGCAGAAACAGAGGAACTCGTATCAGTAAAGTCCGGGCAGATGCAGCGCGACCACCAACATGACAACCAACGCCCCGGCCCCGATTGCGTCCTGCAACAGCGTGTCCTGCGTGCGGTGAAGGACGATCTTGATCTGGCTCATCATGGCATTTGCTCTCTTGGTCAGTCGTTAAGCATTTGTTGACCTTTTGTTCTCATTTTGAGGTGCTATTGTAAAGAACTTTTTAAGAACATTTGCGAACTTTTTGGCATTCCGTGGCTAACCCACTGAAATCAAACGGATCGCGCGATCCTGCCGCATCAGCCACAATAACACCCGCGCCGCACGCCCCCGCTGGGAACTCAGATCAGGGTCTTTGGCCAGCAATGCCCGGGCATCGCTTTGGGCCACGGCCATCAGGCTCGCCTGTCGTTCCAGGTCGGCAATCTGAAAGCGTGGCAGCCCAGACTGTGCGGTGCCGATGACATCGCCGGCCCCGCGCAGGGCCAAATCGGTTTCGGCGATGACGAACCCATCCTCGGTTTCGCGCAGCACCTCCAAGCGCTTGCGCCCGCCCTCGGACAAGGGCGGCTGATACATCAGCAAACAGGTGGATTGCGCCGAGCCTCGTCCAACTCGGCCGCGAAGCTGGTGCAACTGTGCCAACCCAAAGGTCTCTGCCCGCTCGATCACCATGATTGTCGCGTTCAGCACGTTCACCCCGACTTCTATCACCGTGGTTGCGACCAGAACCTTGGTTTCGCCAGCTTGAAAAGCCGCCATCGCGGCATCCTTGTCCGCAGGGGGCATCTGGCCGTGCACCAACCCCACGACCCCGTCGCCCAGCACGGCGCGCAACCGCTTGAACCTATCCTCGGCAGAAGTCAGATCCACGATTTCGGACTCTTCGACAAGCGGACAGACCCAATAGCATTGCCGTCCGTCCTCAATCGCACCGCGCAGGTGTCCGGTCACTTCATCCATGCGTTCGGTGCTGACAACGGCGGTCTTGATCGGCTTGCGCCCCGGAGGCTTTTCATCCAGCACCGATACGTCCATGTCGCCATACTGCGCCAACGCGAGGCTGCGCGGAATCGGCGTTGCGGTCATCACCAGCGCATCCGCAGCCACACCCTTCTCTGCGAGTTCCAGCCGCTGTCGCACACCGAACCGATGCTGCTCGTCAATAATCGCCAGCCGCAGATCGCAAAACGTCACATCCGGTTGAAACACGGCGTGGGTTCCCACCAGGATCTGTATCTTGCCCTCCGAAAGCGCCGCCAGCTTGGCCCTGCGTTCGCCTCCCTTGTCGCGGCCGGTCAGGATTTCCAGCACGACACCGGCGTCCTCCGCCAGAGGTCGCAGCGCTTGCAGGTGCTGGCGTGCGAGGATTTCGGTCGGGGCCATCATCACACCCTGCCCGCCGGCCTCGACCGCGACCAGCAAAGCAATGAACGCCACAAGCGTTTTGCCTGCCCCCACATCCCCCTGCAACAGCCGGTTCATCCGCTGAGGCGCCGCCATGTCGGCAGCGATCTCCTCGAATGCCCTGGATTGCGCAGAGGTTGGGCGATAGGGCAATGATTGCAATACTTTGCCTTGCAAATCTCCGGTGCCTCGGGTTACGATACCCCGCGCCTTTCGTTCCCTCTGCCGAGCCAGCGCCAACGTCAATTGATGCGCCATCAATTCGTCATAAGCCAGGCGCGCACGCGCGGGCGTGGTGGCCAGGACATCATCCAGGCCCGCAGGTGCATGGACTGCGCGTATCGCCGTGGCCCAATCGGGCCAGCCCTGGCGCTCTGCCTGATCGGCATCAATCCATTCCGCCAACTCTGGCAGCCGCGTCAGCGCCCCTTGCACAGCCTTGTAGACGGTCTTTTGCGTTACACCTTGGGTCAGGTGATACACGGGTTCAAACTCCGGGATCTCCCCGGCCTCATCCGGGGGAAACATATGGTCAGGGTGCACCATCTGCGCCATGCCATCGAACAGTTCGAGCTTGCCTGATACCACCCGCCGCGCGCCTTCGGGCAATTGCCGTTTCAGGAAATCGCCGCGCGCATGAAAAAACACCAATTGAAAATCCGCCTCGGCATCCTCGACATGAACCCGATACGCCCCGCCACGCCCCGAGGACGGTCGATGCGCGCCAACCGTCACTTCGACCGTCAGCGTGCAGGGTAAATCCACCCCTTTGATCGTGTTCCGACGACGCCGATCCACAACCGCATAAGGCAATGAAAACAGCAGGTCGCGAGGCGTTTCAAATCCAAGTTGTCCGAATTGTTGCGCCGTTTTCCGGCCGACGCCCGGCAATGTTTCCAGATCCGCAAACAGCGGAAAAAGCGGCTCCGGTCGTCCGCTCATGCCGCGCCGATCAACTGTAGCCAACCGTCTTCATCCAGCGTCTCAATCCCCAGTTCAATTGCCTTCTTGGCCTTGGAGCCTGCGCCCGGACCGGCGACCAGAAGATCGGTCTTGGCACTCACCGATCCGGACACCTTTGCCCCCAATGCCTCGGCGCGTGCCTTGGCCTCGGCGCGGGTCATCTTTTCCAGCGTTCCCGTGAACACAACGGTCTTGCCCGCCACCGGGCTGCCGGATGTATCGGGCCGTTTCGCTTCCTTGACGGTCAGATGCGCCACCAGCCGGTCGATGGACGCCCGTTCGTTTTCCTGCGCGAATGCCGTCACCAGCGATGTCGCCATGACCACGCCAACGCCGTCAATGGACAATAGATCGTCCCAGTCGGGCCCCTCTTTCGGGCCGGCGCGGGTCATCGCGGTCTCAAACGCGCTCCACGTGCCAAAATGCGTCGCCAAGAGGTTCGACGCCGCCTCACCCACATGACGAAGCCCCAGAGCAAAGATCAGCCGCCCAAGAGGAATGCTGCGCTTGTCCTCAATCGCTTCAAAGAGGTTCGCTGCGGATTTCTCGCCCCATCCTTCACGGTTCCTGAGTTGCTGCATACCGCTGCCATATCGATCGCGCAGCGTGAAGATGTCGGCCGGTTCCTTGACCCATCCGTCCAGATAGAACTGTTCGACCTGCTTGGCGCCAAGCCCCTCGATATCGAAGGCGGCGCGCGACACGAAATGTTTCAGCTTTTCAACAGCCTGCGCAGGGCAGATCATTCCACCGGAACAGCGTCGCACCGCATCACCCTCTTCGCGAATCGCTTCGCTGCCGCATTCCGGGCAAAGCGTCGGAAACTGGTAGGGCTGCGTCTCTGCCGGGCGCTTGTTCAGATCGAGATCGGCAACTTTGGGAATCACATCGCCGGCCCGATAGACCTGCACCCAATCACCGACACGAATGTCCTTGCCGCCCCGGATCTCCTGGCCTCGCGCATCCCGACCGGCGATATAGTCTTCGTTGTGCAAGGTCGCGTTGGACACCACGACTCCGCCCACGGTGACAGGCATCAACCGCGCCACCGGGCTGAGAGCACCGGTCCGTCCGACCTGAACGTCGATCGCTTCCAGCCGGGTCCAGGCAAGCTCTGCGGGAAATTTGTGCGCAATCGCCCAGCGAGGTGTTGTGGACCGGAACCCAAGCCGCCCCTGCAGCGCCAGATCATTGACCTTGTAGACCACCCCGTCGATGTCATAGCCCAATGTCGCGCGTTGTGCTTCGATCTCGGCGTAATGCCCGATCATCTCTTCGGGTCCGGCGCAGAGTTTGGTCAAGGGATTGGTGGCAAATCCCATCTTCGCCAAACGTGTCATTGCGCCCATCTGGGTCTCTGCCAAGGGCTTGGAGAATTCACCCCAGCTATAGGCAAAAAACCGCAATGGCCGTGACTTTGTAATGCCGGCATCCAGCTGACGCAGTGACCCCGCAGCCGCGTTGCGTGGATTGGCAAACCGCTTGCCGCCACTGTGGTCTTGCCGCGCATTCAGGGCCGCAAAATCCGGATGCGACATATAGACCTCGCCGCGCACCTCAAGAACCGCGGGCGCGCCGCTCAGTTTATCGGGGATATCATCAATGGTGCGAGCATTGGCGGTCACGTTTTCGCCGACCGAACCATCTCCGCGCGTTGCGGCCTCCAGCAGCACACCGTTTTCATACCGCAAGGACAAGGACAAACCGTCGATCTTGGGTTCTGCCGTATAGGCGAGCGGATCGGACGCGGACATCCCCAGATATTTGCGAATGCTGCTATCAAATGCCGTGACCTCGCCCGCATCGAACGCATTGCCCAGCGACAGCATCCGCACCCTGTGGGCAACCTTGGCAAAGCCGTCGCCAACGCGGGCACCGACTTGCTCTGACGGGCTGTCTTCACGCTTGAGATCAGGGAAGCGCGCCTCGATTTCGGCATTGCGACGTCGCAGAGCGTCGTAATCTGCGTCCGACAATTCAGGCGCATCAGAAATGTAGTAGGCAGCGTTTGCCGACTCAAGCAGTGCCGCGAGACGGGACAGTTCCGCCCTGGCCTCGTCGGCAGTCATCTGCTCTATGTTCTTATGCTCTGTCAAAACTCCGCCCCACACCGGTTTTCAGACCAGTGATAGGGCGCAGCATGGGTCAGGTCCAGATCGCAATCGTTGTGAGTGGTGGTACCAACCCCGGCCCGACCCGGTCAGGGTATGCGATTTCGTTCTGTGCGCGGTCAGGCGCCAACAGCGAGACGCGGGCTTTCTATTTGGTCGCCTTGCGGGTCGCGCAGAACATAGCCGCGCCCCCAGACAGTTTCGATATAGTTCTCGCCATCCGTGGCAATGCTGAGTTTCTTGCGCAGCTTGCAGATGAAAACGTCGATGATCTTGAGTTCCGGCTCGTCCATTCCGCCGTAAAGATGATTGAGGAACATTTCCTTTGTCAGCGTCGTCCCCTTGCGCAAACTCAACAACTCGAGCATCTGATACTCTTTGCCAGTGAGATGCACCGGTTGATCCCCGGCACTGACGGTTTTCGCGTCCAGGTTGACCGCAATCTTGCCAGTATGAATAATCGACTGCGAATGTCCCTTTGATCTTCGAATAATGGCGTGAATTCGTGCTACGAGTTCTTCACGGTGAAATGGTTTGGTCAAATAGTCATCCGCACCGAACCCAAATCCCTTGATCTTGTTCTCCGTATCATCAGCGCCCGACAGGATAAGGATCGGCGTTTCCACCCTGGCCAGACGCAATTGCCGCAGGACATCGTGGCCATGCATGTCAGGCAGATTCAGGTCCAGAAGGATCAGGTCATAGTCATAGAGCTTTGCAAGATCGATGCCCTCTTCACCAAGATCGGTTGCATAGACATTCAGATTGGCATGTGTCAGCATCAATTCGATGCTTTTTGACGTCGTTGGGTCATCCTCAACCAGTAATACGCGCATTCCAAGTTCTCCGCCTCAATCGTTTTCCCGTTCCGCATTAACCTTGAACAAGAAAAGTTAACCGTGCGTTACCGTCAAAATTGATTATGACATTGCAACTTATGGTTGTCGATACTTTTTGAGTGCAGTCGCTTTCAGGGCATCTTCGCCATGGTCCGCGACCGCGGCGATCCAGCTCTTGAACTCTTCATCGCTCAGCCCGTACGTTCGAAGCGCATCTGATTGTGTCATCAAACCATACAGCACCCCGCGCACCACCGCCGCCTTGCGGGACGCGACCCAGCGTCGTGTATTGGCCGGGGGTAAATCGGCCCGCGTCATGATTGCCCCATCCGGAAGCGTCACCGCGCGCGGACCCTCCACCTTTTTCAGAAACATCTGCCATTCCTCTACATCACCCACCCGAATGTGACCCAGCAGGCTTAACGAGGCATGAAACCGCCCCTTGTGAGTCTCTACGATTTTCCTATATTCTGCGAGGCCTTCCCAATCGTGCAGGAGACGCCGACATGGCGCTGGATACAGACACCCCGCTCAATTCACTTGGCTTCGCCAAATCCCCGGCTGAAACGCGGGTTGTCGTGGCCATGTCGGGCGGCGTCGACAGTTCCGTGGTCGCAGCGGTTCTGGCCGACCATGGATATGACGTGGTCGGTGTAACCCTTCAACTTTATGATCACGGTGCCGCGCTGGCCAAGAAAGGCGCCTGCTGTGCCGGGCTCGATATTCATGATGCTCGCCGCGTCGCCGAAGAACGCGGCTTTCCACATTATGTTCTGGATTACGAGAATATCTTCAAGGATGCGGTCATCGACGAATTTGCCGACAGCTATCTCGCCGGCGCGACACCGGTACCCTGTATCCGCTGCAATGAACGGGTCAAATTCAAGGATCTGCTTGAAACCGCCCGCGATCTCGAGGCCGACTGCATGGCCACCGGCCACTACATCCAGCGCAAGGTCGGAACCCGAGGAGCAGAGTTGCACTGCGCCGAAGATCACGCGCGCGATCAATCATATTTCCTGTTCTCTACCACCCCCGAACAGCTCGATTTTCTGCGCTTCCCGCTCGGACATCTGCCGTCCAAGGCCGAAACCCGTGCGCTTGCCGCAAAATACGGGCTCAGCGTCGCCGACAAACCCGACAGTCAGGACATCTGCTTTGTGCCCAATGGCAACTACGCGGCCGTGATCGAAAAATTGCGCCCGGATGCCGCCGAACCAGGTGAAATCGTTCACGCGGATGGCCGGGTGCTGGGCCAGCATGACGGTATCATCCACTACACCATCGGCCAGCGTCGCGGTCTGGGCATTGGTGGCTTATCCGATCCGCTCTACGTTGTGCGGCTCGATGTCGACAAACGTCAGGTCATCGTTGGCCCAAAGGAGCTGCTTGCCACGCGAACGATCCCGATACGAGAAATCAACTGGCTTGGCGATGTCCCGCTGACCAGTCGCTTAGAATGGCACATTTCGGTCAAGGTGCGCTCCACCCGTCCGCCACGCGACGCGATCTTGCGGCCGTTGACCGAGACGACCGCGACGGTTGAACTGTTTGATCCCGAGGAAGGTGTCTCTCCGGGTCAGGCTTGCGTGTTCTACGAAACCGGTGGCAGCCGAATCTTCGGTGGCGGCTGGATCTGGCGCGGCTAGGGCATTCCGGCGTTTGCGGAGAAACCGATCAACTGTTTTGAAGGTCCAGGGCCAGGGTCAGGATCTGAACCAAATTGGTCTCGAATTGAGCAACTCTTTTCAGCTTTGGACAAATACTCCCGCCGGAGGCCGCACCGCGCAGCGGTGCCAAGAAACCAAGTCGCGCCAAAGGCGCGCCATTTCTAGAGCCGATCCACAACAGCTCGGGCAGCGCGCAGCCCTGGCGAGGCCTCGCCCCGCCCGAGGCGATGCATCGTGACCTCCATCGCCTGCGCCTGCGCGGTCGGGTCTGTCAGGACGTCGTCCAATGCGGTGGCGATCTGGTCAGGCTGGCAGTCAGGCCCCAGACATTCCGGCACGACGCGGGTGTCGCTCACCAGGTTGACCAAAGTCACGGTGTCGATCAGGGCCATGCGGCTGATGATCTGCCAGCTCAGCCAGTTGAACGTATAGGCCACAACCATCGCCGTCTGCGCCGCCGCCAGTTCCAAGGATACCGTGCCTGATGCCGCGAGCGCTACATCTGCTGCGCGAAACGCCGCTCTCTTGTGCGCCTGCGCGTCCTGCGCCGCAAATTCCCGCGGGTCGATCACCACCGTCCCCACGGGCCAGTCCGCCACGCGCTCGCGCACCAGATCTGCAACCGGGGCCGCCGCCGGAACGACGATCCGCAGGTCCGGATGCGTTTGCGCCAACCGTGACAGCGCGCGACCGAACACCGGCGTCAAGCGCGACACCTCGCCATGACGCGATCCCGGAAGCACCAGCACAAAGCGCTCATCGCCAAGGTCAAAGACCGAGCGAAACGCCGCCACCTCTTCCGGCGTTGCCTGCGGTTCGCCGACGACTGGGTGCCCGACAAAGTCACACTGCATTCCGGCTGCTTCCATGTACGGAGGCTCGAACGGGAACAGTGCCAGCACCTGGTCGATCATCTGCGCCATCTTCCTTGCCCGCCCCGGTCGCCACGCCCAGACCGTCGGCGCCACGTAATGCACTGTGCGGATCGGCGCGGCGGCCTTAACCTGACTGGCCACACGCAGACAGAAATCCGGACTGTCGATCGTGATCAATACATCCGGTCGGGCCTCGATCACCGCCCGCACGGTCTCGGATATCCGTCGCTTCAGATGCATGTACTTCGGCAACACTTCGGCAATGCCCATGACACTCAGCTCTTCCATGGGAAACCGGCTGTTCAGCCCTTGCGCCTGCATCTGCGCGCCGCCCACGCCCTCAAAATGCACGTCCGGTACAAGGCTGCGCAAACCTTCCATCAAGGCGCCACCCAAGCGGTCACCCGATGGCTCTCCCGCAATCAGAAAGACACGCATCAGTGGCTCCGGTCCCGCACCCAGAGGAACAGACCAGCACGATCACATGCCGTCCCGACCTCTGCCTGATCCAGCACCATCACCCCGTCGGTTTCGATCACCACGCCTTGCAATCCGACTGCGGCGGCGGCGGCGATGGTATCGACACCGATGGTTGGCATATCCGCGCGCATGTCCTGATTCCGTTTCGGCGCCTTGAAGAGCAGGCCACCTCTCGGCTCGGCTTCCGGCCGCGCGGAAAGGCTCTGCAACATCCAGTCGGTTCCATAGACAGTCTCGATCGCCAAGGCCTGTCCGGCTTGCACAACGCAACATTGCCCCACGTCCACCGCCGACATCGCGTTAACGATCTCCTCGGCGCGCGCGGCGTCCGCACGCGCGCGATCGTCCGGCTCACAATCTGTCATGCATCCCGCCGCGGGCAGTAGCCCCGGCGCGATCTCATGTGCCGACCGAACCGCGAAACCAGCCTGCTCAAACACCGAAATCACCGCCCGCAATGCCCCGTCATCGCCCCGCGTCAGCGCCTGTTGGAGCAGCGGTACCAACGGCATCGTTGCCGTATCAATGGCTGACGGATCAATAACGGGACGGTTGATGGACCCGGCAAGACAAATCTCGCGCACGGCCCTTGTCTTCAGGCCTGCCAGAAGCGAGCCAAGCGTTTCCAGTCGGAAGGTCTCGTCCACCTGTAGGTTGTCCGGCTCAAACCCGGCCAGCGCACAGACGACCGGGCGCGTTTCAAGCTGTCGGACAAGGGCGTGAGGCAACCCGCCTGCGCCCGCGATCAGGGCCAATCCCATGGGTCAGCGCCCCGGGACCAAAAAGGACCGGTCGGTATGGCCGAGTACAAAATCCACCATCTCGTGAACCTGTTGACTATCGCTTTCCTTGCCCAGACGCTCGACGCGCTCGTGAAAGGTTCCCTCGCCCTGTGCCAGCATTTGAAACGCCGCCCGCAACGCCGTGATGTCTGACCTTGCCACCCCGCGCCTCTTCAGTCCGACGAGGTTCAGCCCGTGCAACTCGCCGCGTGGGGCCTGCACAAGCCCGTAGGGGATCACGTCATTTGTCACCATGGTCACCGCTCCGATAATGGCCCCGCGGCCGATCCGAACCCATTGATGGATACCCGCCAGTCCGCCGATGATCACGTCGTCCTCCAGCACGCAATGCCCGGCGACGGCGGCCGAATTGACCACGATCACCCGATTTCCGACCTGCGCGTCATGGGCAATGTGGCAGCCCGCCATGAACAGCCCGTCGTCACCGACGCGGGTCACGCCGCCACCGCCATCGGTGCCGGCATTCATCGTCACATGCTCGCGAATGCGGTTGCGGGCACCGACGATCAACCGGCTGTCCTCGCCCTTGAACTTCAGATCCTGCGGAATCTCACCGATGACGGCAAAGGGAAAGATCACGGTGTCGTCGCCAATTTCTGTCTTGCCGGTAACGACCACATGGCTTTTCAACTCGACCCGGTCACCCAGCACCACGTCTGCGCCCACCACGCAAAGCGGACCGATGACACAGTCCTGTCCGAACCGCGCGCCGTCCTCGATCACCGCAGTGGGGTGCACCTGCGCCATGCCGTCAACCCTTGGGAAGGTCGATCATGGCGGTAAACTCCGCCTCGGCGGCCAGTTCACCGTCCACGGTTGCCTTGCCTCCGAATTTCCAGACCTTGCCACCGGGTTTGCCGCGCAGGGTCTCAAGCTCCATGATCAGGACATCTCCGGGGATCACCTTGCGGCGGAACTTGCATTTGTCGATCGACATGAAATAGATCAGCAAATCCTGATCCACCACATCGGCACCGACACCGATCATCACGCCCGCCGTCTGCGCCATCGCTTCGACGATGGTGACACCGGGCATCACCGGCGCGCCCGGGAAATGCCCCTGAAAGTGCGGTTCGTTCATCGTGACGTTTTTGTAGCCCCGCGCCGAGATCGTGCCGTTGATCTCTTCAACCTTGTCCACCAGCAGGAATGGATAGCGATGTGGCAGGATTCGCTGGATCAGATGAATGTCTGCGCGTTTCAAGTCGTCTGGCATTAAACATGTTCCTGAAATTGGGACTGCAGGAACCTGACTAGCAACCCGGTCACGCTTGGGCAAGTTGCACGAGCGTATTTCGACCTGACCAAATGGCGTTCCGAACGCCCGATCCGGGCGAACCGTAACGCAGACGTCAATGACCAATAGCGCTAGTTCCTGTCGGCGGGGTCATCAGATGGCGTGACACCATCCCTGATCGTTGCATTCAATCGGTTGATTGCCACTTCTGTCACGTCAATCGCCGTGACGCTCAGGAACACGCTGGAGCGTTCCAGCACCACGCCTGCGCCGGCCTCCTGCATCAGATCCGTGAGAATCGGGCGCGCGGCCTGGATGAACTTGACCTGTTCTTCCTCGTTCTTCTGAACCAACGCACGGGCCTTGGCGTCCTGTGTCCGGCGGAACTCCTTGACCTTCGCGTCGAAGGCATCGGCCAGTTCGCGGAATGCCGCCGGTTCCATGTTGGGGCGCCGGTCGGTCAGCTCCTGTTCCTCCAGGGTAAGCTCCTGTTCGATCCGCCGATTTTCTCGGGCAAGCTCGCCGCTTGCGGCCTCAAACTCGCGCGCCACACGTTTTCCGAACGCGGAATCGCTGAAGAGCCGCTCCGAGGAGATCGTCAGGATGACGCTGTCTGGCAATCCAAGCTGCTGCGCGAACGCTCCGGCCGGAAGGACCAAGAGCAGCGCGACCACCCGGGCCAGACTGGTCAGAGCGGACCGCAGGCGTGCCGCGAGAGGCATCATCCGCAGTTAGAACCGCGCCTGGATCGTCAGATCAAAGCTCTGTTCCTTGTCAAAGATCTCTTTTTGCAGTGCCTTGCTGAAGTTGAATCGCAGCGGACCAAAACCGGTTGTCCAGAGCAGCGAGACCCCGATCGCGGAGCGCCATGATCCATCCGCACCACAAACCCCGGCAACACCACCACACATCGCGCCGGCGGTATCCACATTTTGGGTGCCCCAAAGATTGCCGATGTCATAGAAAACGCCGCCACGCAGCCCCAATTCCTCGGGCAGTCCCAGCGGGAACTCTGCCTCGAACCGGGCGACGGCATAATAGTTGCCGCCGATCGCGTCATCAAACCCGTTGGATTGGTCACGGGGCCCGATACCGGCGGGCTCGAAACCGCGCAGGATGGTGGGTGTCAGAATATACCGGTCGATGGAGCGGCTTGGCGTTTCCGAGCGCCAGCTCAACGCACCTGCTTCAAAGGATGCCCTGAGCACCACCTCCTCGTTCAGGATCATTTTCTGAGCGATCACCTTGGCTGAGGTTTTGACATATTTGTCGTCACCGCCAAGACCGGCAAAATCGGCGCCAATCTGGAACAGTACGCCGGCGCTTGGGTTGAGGCCCGTCAGACGGCTATCATAGATATAGCTGAGACCGAATGCACTGCTCGACCGACGCCCCTGTTCGATCTCGCGCAAGATGACGGCGCCACTAAAATCCTCAGCGGGCGTGCCGCGTGCTTCCATTTCGCTGTCGCTAAAGCTGTAACGCATCTGAATCCGGCCGTTTTCGCTGATCGGGAAGGTCAGTGATGGAGCGAAGAAGGCGCGATCGATATCATAGCTCGCAAAACTGGAGGAACTCGAGGCAACGCCAAGGTCGATATTGAACTGCAAGTCACGCCCAAGAAGGTAGGGTTCGGTGAACCCCAGAACATAGGCATCTGATTCCTGCGCTGTCGAAATGCTGAACGAAAGCCGCTGGCCGCGGCCCAAGAAGTTGTTCTCTGTCAGACCGATGGCAATACCAAACCCGTCGACCACCGAATAGGAACCACCAAGGTTAAGTGAACCGGTCGGTTGTTCTTCGACATCTACATCGACAATGACTTGCGCGGGGGTCGAGCCTTCGCGCGTTTCCACGTCGGCGGTCCCAAAGAAGCCGAGAGCGCGGATGCGTTCTGCGCTTTCACGTATTTCGCGCGGATTGAAGGGATCGCCCTCCACAATGCGGAACTGCTGGCGCACGACCCTGTCCAGAGTGGTGGTGTTGCCTTCGACGTCGATCCGTTCGACGAAAATGCGCGGCCCCTTTACCAAGGCGAACTCCACATCAAGTGTCAGGTCCCGGTCATTGCGTGTGATCCTCGGCTCGACCCGCAGGAAATCAATCCCTTCCTTGATTCCAAGCCGCTCCATCCGGGCAATCGAGTTCTCGACCAGGGATGGCGAATACACCACACCGGGGCGCAGCTTGAGTGCATTTTGAAACTCGGCCGCGTTGACTCCGGTGATCTCGCTGACGGTAGAAATCTGCCCAAACTTGAACTGCTGGCCTTCCTGCACATTCATCACGAGGTAGAAACCGTCGCGCTCCTGGGTCAGTTCGACATTGCTCCCCAGAACCCGAAAATCGACATAGCCGCGCGACAGGTAGAAATCGCGCAAGACCTGCTTGTCGAATTCGATCCGCTCCTCGATCAGCGTGTCTGATCTGATGAAGGCCCGCAGAATGCCCGCCTGCTTGGTCTCCAGGATACGGCGCAACCGTCGATCGGAAAACACCCGGTTGCCGACAAAGCTGACGCGTTCGACCTCGATCGTTTCACCTTCGGCAATTTCAAAGATCAGATCGACCCGGTTTTCGCTCCGCCGAATGATGCGCGGCGTGACCGTGGCGGCAATCCTGCCCTGTTGCGAGTAGGCTTCGGCGATGATTGCGGCGTCGGCTTCGGCAATGGTCGGGTTGAACACCTGCCGCGATTTGGAATCGATGAACTCTTCAAGGTCTTCATCCTTGAGCCGGCGGTTTCCCTCGATGCTGATCCGGTTGATCGTCGGCCGTTCCTTGACGATGATCCGCAAGGTACTGCCCCGAGGTTCAAGGTCCACGCTCTCAAAGACGCCGCTGTCGACGATTCTCTGATACGCGGCGTTCAGTTCACCCGCACTGACTGCTTTACCGGGATTGATTCCCGTGTAAGCGGCAATCGTCGATGTCTGGATCCGTTTGTTGCCTTCGACCTGAATCGAGTTGAAGGTATAGGATTGCGCCGCTGCAAGCCCTGCCGAGAACAACGAAACCGTTGCAAAGACAAGGAAAAACGGGATCACCCCTCGATACAATATGTTGACGCATCTTAATGCGCGATCACGAGATATACCCACAGCCCAGCCCAAACCCATCAGTCTTAACCCCGTTCATCACAGCTTTGGGATTGTGATTATCGGGATTGGAAGATGATGTCAAAACCACATGGCATGCGGGCTGTTCGGGGCACTGTTCTGAGTGGTGCGGCGTCGGACGGAAACAGGTTCAGCGGGCGTTACAGACCGGCCAGATACCCGCTGGCAACCAACGCGGTTGCAATCGCCAAAAGGAACAACAGACGGTCCGCGTTCAGCTCGACCATCAGGCTGAGACCGCGATATGTTCTATGCAATGCGTGCATGACCCTATTCCCTTGGCTTCCGACCTGTTCTGGCGGACGCGAAGACAACTATAGGCAGAATGTGGCAAGACTGGGGCAAACTTGTGCCGTCAAAGCGTCACTGCGAGGCCACGACTGAAGAGAAACTCTCTAGGGTTGAACAAATTCAATACTTTCGGAGAAATGCATCACTCATTCGCCGTAGTCCCTTGCTCGGCGAGACCGTGGGATTTGGACCCCAAAAAGCAACAGTCTCGCGCTGACTGACCGGTACTAGCAGAACAGATCGTTGCCAAGGGCGAACACCATCAGCGACAGGATCAGACCCAGCCCAATCGCCATCAGAATGCGCAACGCCCCGTCGCTGGGCGGTTTGCCCGCCACGGCTTCGTAGGCGTAAAACACCAGGTGCCCGCCATCCAGCGCGGGAATTGGAAACAGGTTCAAGAGCCCGACCGCCGTCGACAACACTGCAATGAACCAGATGAAGCTCTGCGCGCCTTGCGATGCCATCGCTCCGGATGTTTCCGCAATACCAATCGGGCCGGACATGTTGCAGGTGCTGATTGCCCCCGTGATCATGTGCCATAGACCCGACAGCGAACTGGAGATCACCGCCATGGTCTGCACGGTTCCGCCAACCACGGCCTCACCCAGCCCTGCGGCCTCGGTCGCGGGTACAAAGGCCATCCCCCCTGCAATGCCGATACGCCAATGGGTGACAAACCCGCCATCTGCCTGCGGCTCGTCCGTGCGGCGTGGTGCCAGCGCGAATTCCAGGGTTTCACCGTTCCGCCACACATCCAGTAACAACACCCGGCCATCCGAGGATTCAACCGCAGTTTTCAGCTGATCAAAGGCAAATATCGGCGCGCCATCAATGGCGGTGATCACATCACCCGATTGAAGCCCGATATCCATCGCGGCACTGCGCGGGGCCACTTGCGAAACATAGGGTGGAAACAGGTACGGGCCTTGCACCACGCGCTCTTGCCCGTCCCGCCGCACCGTGTAGTCAAGGCCCGGCTCGACCGGGATGTCGCGGGTGAACCCGGACCAGGCGACAGCATCGTCAAACGACGGTGCCATGGTGCCGGCGATCTCGATGATCTCATCGCCTTCGGTCAGTTGATGAAAGCCGGAAGGCAAGTCCTGAACCTCACCGACGGTCAATGGCTCGCTCACAACGCCGCGGGTCAGAACGATGGCCGAAAACACCAGAATGGACATCACGAAATTAAAGATCGGCCCCGCTGCAACGGTGGCCGTGCGAGCCCAGAGCGGTGCGCCATGCATCGTGCGCCGCAATTCCGCCGGGTCGCCTTCTGCGGTTTCCATCGCCTCGGAATCCTTGCCTGACGCCGCGTTGGCATCGCCAAGGAATTTCACATACCCGCCAAAGGGCAGAGCCGCGATCTGCCAGCGTGTACCACGCTTGTCCATGCGGCTGTAGAGCACCGGCCCAAAGCCCAGCGAAAACACCTCGGCATGGATACCGGACCAGCGCCCGACGATGTAGTGGCCATATTCATGCACGGCCACGATCACAGAGAGTGCCACGACAAACGCGAGCAACGTGTAAAGAAGTCCGCCGAATTGCGGAATCAGCGAAACTAGATCCAAACTCTTATCCTGCTCGTTTTTCCATTGCGGAGTCTGCCCATACTCTGGCGAGATGGTCCGTTTGCATCACGGTTTCAAGGGTCATCGTCTCATCTACTAGTCCGGGTTCGGCTTCAAACCGGGTCAGGACATCTTCGACGATCTCCGCCATATCCACAAATCCGATGCGGCCGGCAAGGAAGGCGTCCAACGCCCGCTCCTTGGCCCCGTTGAACACCGCCCCTGACAGACCGCCGCGATTCATCACCGCCCGCCCCAGACGCAAGGCGGGGTAACGCGCTTCTTCGGGTGCACGAAACGTCATCTCGCCGACCGTCGCCAAATCCAGCCTTTCGACCGGCAGGGTGCGCCGTTTCGGCCAGTTCAGGGCAAAACCGATCGCATGGCGCATGTCAGGCGGACCCACATGCGCCATCAGCGCCCCGTCGTTAAAGCCGACCATCGCATGAATCAACGATTCAGGGTGGACAACGACTTCGATCATCTCAGGAGAAACTCCGAAAAACTCTTTGGTTTCTATGAGTTCCAGCGCCTTGTTGAACATGGACGCGCTGTCGATGGTGATGCGCTGGCCCATATCCCAGTTTGGATGGCTTGACGCTTGGGCCAGCGTTGCATCTTTCAGATCCTCCAGCCGCCAATCACGGAATGCTCCGCCACTGGCGGTTATGATGATCCGCTCGACCGTGTCCAGTTCTTCCCCGATCAGCGCCTGAAACACCGCCGAATGCTCGCTGTCCACGGGCAGCAATCGTGCGCCGGCGGTCCTTGCCGTCTCAAGCACCAGCGCCCCGGCACAGACCAGCGATTCCTTGTTGGCCAAGGCCAGTGTCGCGCCCTGCTCCAACGCCGCCAGTCCCGGTTTCAGACCCGCGGCACCAACAATTGCCGACATCACCCAATCGGCGGGCCGGGACGCGGCCTCGACCAGGGCCTCCGGCCCGGCGGACGCTTCAACGCCACTGCCCGCCAGCGCGGCACGCAAGTCTTCAAGCAGGTCCGAAAAGGCCGTCACCGCCACGTCGGCATTCAACGCACGCGCATCCTTGGCCAGTTGCGCGATGTTGCGCCCACCCGTCAGCACAACCACGTCATACTCCGCTTGCGCGTTCCGGATCAGGTCGATGGTATTCTGTCCGATTGACCCGGTCGCGCCAAAGATCGACACCCGTCGCATCACACCGCTCCCGGCGGCAATCCGCATAGGCCCGCGATCACGAGAACAAAGAACGATGCCCCCAGCATGCCATCAAACCGGTCGAGAAATCCGCCGTGACCGGGGATCAGGGTGCTGGAATCCTTGACGCCGACCATGCGCTTGACCGCGCTCTCGGCAATGTCACCCATCTGCGCCGCAAACGCGACGAGGACGGAATATGGCACCAGCAACAGGCTCGTGTCCTGCAGCATGGCAAAGACCAGTCCCACAACCGCAGCACCGAGCCACCCGGCCACCGTACCGGACCAGGTTTTCTTCGGGCTGACCTTTGGCCAGAACTTCGGGCCACCCAATGTACGACCGGCAAAATAGCCTGCAACGTCCGACACGATCACGATCACGATCAGCCAGATGATCCAGACCAGACCGAAATCATCGCGCACAATCGCCATTTCGAGCCCGGCCAGCAGGACAAGCCCCATGAACGCGCCACAGACCAGACGATGTTGGCGCAAGGTCACAACCCCAAGCAGTACCGGCACCGCAAGTACTGGCAGGCCATAGACCGACGGCAAATGGATCGCGAGGATCAGCGACAGGGCCGCCGTGCAGGCAATCGCGATGACCAGCGGTCCGGATTGCCCGTTCAGCATCCGCAACAATTCCCAGATCATCGCGCCACATACGGCTGCGACAAAGATGTGAAAGACATCGGCCCCGGCCCAGACGGCCAGTATCCCGATCGTGACCATGACAATCGCAGAGCCAATGCGTGGTGCCAGATCCGCCCAGCGTCCTGAACCGCTCATGCGGGAACGGCGCCGAATCTGCGGTCGCGTGTCCCATAGCTCGTGCACAGGCGACGCAATTCTTCACCGGAGAAATCAGGCCAGAGCGTATCGATGAATTCATATTCGGAGTAAGCCGACTGCCACAGCAGAAAGTTCGAGATGCGGGCCTCGCCACTGGTTCGGATCACCAGATCCGGATCGGGCAACACATGGGTATCGAGATAGCGCGGCAGGGTTTCCTCATCGACATCATCCGGGCTCAACCGCCCACCGGCGACATCCTGCGCCAGCCGTTTGGTTGCGCGCGCCACCTCGTCGCGCCCTCCATAGTTCAGGGCGATGGTCAGATGGACCAGATCGTTGTTTGAGGTCATCTCCTCAAGCTGATCCATAAGCAGGACCAGTTTTTCATCAAGCCTCAGCCGGTCGCCGATAAAGCGAACCCGCACACCGCGCTCCTTCAATGCACGTGCCTCACGGGTGATATAGCGGCGAAACAGGCTCATCAGGCCAGCCACTTCGACCTGAGTCCGTTTCCAGTTCTCGGTCGAAAACGCAAATATCGTCAAGTACTTGATGCCCAGTTCCGGGCAGGCTTCGACCACTTCGCGCACCCTGCGCGCCCCGGCGTGATGCCCGAACAGGCGCGGCCGACCGCGCGCCTGCGCCCATCGCCCATTGCCATCCATGATGATTGCCACATGACGTGGTCCGCCCGGAGGCGCCGTATCCGGAACCGGTGTCGTGCCGCCCTGTTTCAAACCTGCATGATTTCCGCTTGTTTCGTTTCCAGCGCAGTATCCACGCCAGCGATATGCTTGTCGGTCAGTTCCTGCACCGTCTCTTCCCAGAATTTCTGATCGTCTTCCGAAACCGACCCGTCGGACTTGGCCTTCTTGATCTGATCCATACCGTCACGACGTACATTGCGGATCGACACCCGCGCATGTTCCGCATATTGCCCGGCCACCTTTGTCAGATCACGGCGGCGCTCTTCGTTCAGCTCGGGGATCGGCAGCATGATGATCGTTCCATTGAGCTGCGGATTGATTCCCAGCCCGCTTTCACGGATTGCCTTTTCCACCTTGCCGACCAATCCCTTGTCCCAGACGTTGATCGTAACCATACGCGGCTCGGGTACGTTGACGGTGCCGACCTGGTTGATCGGCGTCAGCGCGCCATAGGCATCGACCATCACCGGCTCCAGCATCGACGCGCTTGCGCGTCCGGTCCGCAACGATGCAAATTCCGTGCGCAGGTTGGCCATCGCGCCATCCATCCGCCGCTCAAGATCATCCGTGTCCAGCATGAAGTCGTCAGACATATCGCTCTGTTCTCCCGAAATGCGCGTTCCGTTTCGTGCCGTTCAGTATCACTGCTGGCCTTCCGCCACGTTATTAGCAGAAGAACCGAGAAACGCCAGCGGCACTTGTCGCATCGATTTTGCGCGAAAAGTGCAGACCTGGCCCCGGCGCAGCGTTACCCCTGAACCTTGGTATAAGTGCCCTCGCCCGCGAGAATGCCGCGAAAACCGCCGGGCTCGTCCAGGGAAAACACGATGATTGGCAGGTTGTTGTCGCGCGCCAGTGCGATCGCACTTGCATCCATCACGCCCAGCCGCTTTGCCAGCACATCATCGTAGGATACGACATCATACCGCTTGGCATCGTCATGTTTCGCCGGATCCTTGTCATAGACTCCATCGACCTTTGTGCCTTTGAAAATCGCCTCGCATTTCATCTCGTTGGCGCGCAGCGTTGCCGCCGTGTCGGTGGTGAAATACGGGTTGCCGGTCCCGGCTGCAAAGATACAGACCCGCTGTTTTTCGAGGTGGCGCACGGCGCGGCGGCGGATATAGGGTTCCGCAACCTCATTCATGGTGATTGCGCTGATAACGCGCGTATGGATGTTCAATCCCTCGAGTGCAGATTGCATCGCCAGCGCATTCATCACCGTCGCCAGCATCCCCATGTAGTCCGCAGTGGTCCGCTCCATCCCCTGCGCGGACCCTTGCAGCCCCCGAAAGATGTTGCCCCCACCAATCACCATGCAAATCTCAACGCCCAGATCGTGAACCGATTTCACCTCCTGGGCAATCCGCTGTACCGTGGGCGGATGCAGACCATATCCCTGATCCCCCATCAACGCCTCGCCCGATATCTTGAGCATCACCCGTCGAAAGGCGATGCTCGTTTGCGCGTCTTGCGCGGTTGCGGTGTCGGGGTTTGAGGAAGGGGTCATGTTGCGCTCCGCGGCAGGACGGGTTTATTTGCGCGCAAAATGAAGGAAATCGCGTCCGGGTACAACTCGCCATCCTGCGGTCACACACAATGATCCGAAAGAATCTCACGATACGCGACGGGATGGGTTGAAGAAAAGAATGCAATTTACTGATATTCCAAAAAATAGACCCGTATTGATTGCCGGTCCGACCGCTTCGGGGAAATCCGCGCTGGCGCTGGAAATCGCCGAGCGCGACGGCGGCGTCATCATCAATGCGGATGCCAGCCAGGTTTATCGCTGCTGGCGCATTCTGACAGCACGACCCTCGGAAGAGGAAGAGGAGCGTGCACCCCATATGCTCTACGGCCATGTACAGTGTACCGATTCCTATTCCGCCGGGCACTGGCTGCGCGAGGTGCTGCCGTTGCTCGCGGGGCCACGCCGCCCGATCATCGTGGGCGGGACTGGTCTCTACTTTTCCGCACTGACCCAGGGCATCGCAGACATTCCGCCGACCCCCGCCGGGATTCGCGCGCAGGCCGACGCCATGAGCCATGATGCGCTGATCTCCGCGGTGGATGAACGCACCCTCGCCGGTCTCGACACCCGGAACCGCGCCCGGGTTCAGCGTGCTTACGAAGTGCAAGCCACGACCGGGCGCGCACTGGCCGACTGGAAGGCCGACACACCGCCCCCCGCGCTGCCCTTGAAAGACGTGGTTCCGCTGGTCTTTGACGCCCCGCGCGACTGGCTGAACCAGCGCATCGCGCGCCGCTTTGACCAGATGCTGGACAATGGTGCACTGGATGAAGTCCGGGCAATGCTTGACCGCTATGATCCGTCCCTGCCCGCGTGTCGCGCCATCGGCGTTCCCGAACTGGTCGCACATCTGCAAGGCGAGTTGAGTCTTGAGGACGCACGGGAGCGCGCCACGATTGCCACCCGGCAATTCGCGAAACGCCAACGCACGTGGTTTCGCGCACGGATGCAAGGCTGGACACCGGTTCATCCCGATATCTGAGCGGCGACGTCGGAACGCGACACGCGACTTTTCCATCAAACAGCGCGTACCCTTCGGATCATGAAACCTGCGTCATCTATCCCGTCATGTCGTTTCTTGACCTCCAACATGTCGCAAATATTACCAGAATGTCGAAAGCGATCATTGACCTATGGCCGAATCTCGTGCCGAATGACCGTAGGGGATGAACTCAAAAGCAATCATAAGCCAAGCAGGGCCCTGCCAAACCGGCAGGGGCTAACTGGTATGTCATTCCGATCCGATCATCCAATCCACAGGGAGAGCTACATGACCCAGCAAACAATCAACGGCAAGCCGGTCCATTGGGCTGCCGAGATGCACGCAAAGGAATATCGCGAAGGCAAGATCACCCGCCGCGATTTTCTGGCACGCGCGTCGACATTCGGCGTCGCAACCGCGGCCGCCTATGCCATGGCCGGGCTGCCTATGCCGGCCCAGGCCCAGGGCGAACCCCAGCCTGGCGGCACCATCCGGGTGCAGACCAGCGTGCGTGCCCTGAAGGATCCGCGCACCTATGACTGGAGCGAATTGGGTAACCAGACCCGCGGCACTCTGGAATACCTCGTTGAATACAATTCCGACGGTACCTTCCGCGGCATGCTGCTCGACAGCTGGGAGATCAACGACGACGCGACGCAGTACATGCTCAATCTACGACAGGGCGTGACATGGAACAACGGCGATCCCTTCACTGCCGAAGACGTCGCGCGCAACATTGCCGGCTGGTGTGACAAGAACCTCGAAGGCAATTCGATGGCGGGTCGGTTTGCCACTCTGATCGACGAAGAAACCGGCATGGCCATCGAAGGCGGCATAGAGGTGGTCGATGACCACACCATCAAGATCAACCTGCCGCAACCGGATATTTCGCTGATCGCGGGCATGTCTGATTATCCTGCCGCCATCACCCATTCGACCTATCAGGTTGACGATTTTACCGCCAATGTCGGTACCGGCCCGTTCCTGATCGAAGAGCTGGAAGTCGGCGTGAAGTGCACGCTCGTGCGCAACGCCGACCATTCCTGGTGGGGCACCGATGTTTACGGCGGCCCCTATCTGGATCGCGTGGAATATGTCGACTACGGCACCGATCCGGCGGCATGGCTGGCTGCGATTGAATCCGAAGAAGTCGACATGCTGCATGAAAGCGTCGGCGAATTCATCGACGTGCTTGACGGCTTGGGTCTGGTGAAATCCGAAGTGGTCACCATGGCCACCGTCGTGATCCGCCCCAACCAGCTTGCCGAAGTCGATGGTGCCCAGCCCTATGCCGACAAGCGTGTGCGTCAGGCACTGGCGATGGCAGTCGACAACGCGGTCCTTCTGGAACTCGGCTATGGCGGGCGTGGCGAAGTCTCCAACAACACCCATCTTGGGCCCAAGCACCCAGAGTACTTTGATGTCGGCGCGGCCAAGCACGATCCGGAAGCGGCCAAGGCCCTGATGGAAGAGGCCGGGATGATGGATTTCGAGCATGAAATCCTGTCCATCGATGACGATTGGCGCAAGAACACCACGGATGCCGTCGCGGCACAGCTGCGCGACGCGGGCTTCCAGGTCAAACGCTCGGTTCTGCCCGGCTCGACCTTCTGGAACGACTGGACCAAGTATCCCTACAGTTCGACCAATTGGAACCACCGCCCGCTGGGTGTGCAAATCTGGGCCCTTGCCTATCGCTCCGGCGAGGCCTGGAACGAATTCGGCTGGGCGAATGCGGAGTTCGACGCGCTGCTCTCGGATGCTCTGGCGATTGCCGACTCCGACAGGCGCCGCGAGATTGCAGGCAAGGCGGCTGCGCTGATCCAGGAAGAGGGCGTGACCATTCAGCCCTACTGGCGAGCGCTGTACCGCCACATGCGCGAGGGTCTGATCGGGACAGATCAGCACATTGCGTTTGAGCATCACCAATACAAATGGGGCCTGGCCTCCTAAGCCAGCGCACATTCCCGCCCCGGTCCGCCGGGGCGGGGCACCTCTCGGGACCGGGGCCGCAAACGCCCTTGCAAGACAGACACCGGACACAACCGGGCCATCCCGCAGCTGACCGACAGGGGACATCATGGGACTATTCATTCTGCGCAGAACGGGCGTGATGATAATAACGGCGATTTGCCTCACATTCATCGTGTTTTTTCTGACCAATCTCTACCCGAACCTCGAAAAGCTCGCAAAGACTCAGGGCAATTTCCGCATGTCGGACGAGGCGGTCACAAGCTGGCTGACCAAGGAAGGATATTTGCAACCCCTGCCCGTCAAATATGGTCAATGGCTGGGTGTTCTGCCCGGCTGGACGCTTGAAACCGAGGACGGCATCACTGGCCGCTGCATACGGGGAACCGCCACGGTGGATGAGGCCGCGGACGCCAGAACGTTCTGTGGCATCCTTCAGGGAGACTGGGGGTATTCCACCGTGTTCAAGGACGAGGTCTCGGGCATCATCGCCACGCGGCTCGGTCTTACGGGCAAGTTGATGTTCTGGGTTCTGGTGCTGATGATCCCCTCCGCCCTGCTCGTCGGAGTGCTCGCCGGTATGCGCGAAGGGTCCGCCACCGACCGCACGCTTTCGACCTTCTCGATCATCACCACGGCAACGCCTGAGTATGTCTCCGGCGTCATCTTCATCGCGGTGTTCGCCTCTTCCGCCGTTGGCCTGAAATGGTTCAAAGGCACCGCCACCTCGGCGATGGAGAGCGCCAATTTCGAAAACTTCTTTCTACCGGTCCTGACCATATCGCTTTACGGCATGGGCTATATCGCGCGGATGACACGGGCGAGCATGACTGAAGTGATGACAGCACAATACATCCGGACCGCGCGGCTCAAGGGCGTGAAATTCTCCAACATCGTGATGAAACACGCTCTGCGCAACGCCCTGATTGCACCGTTCACGGTGATCATGTTGCAATTCCCGTGGCTTCTGAACGGCGTGGTCATCGTCGAGACCCTGTTCAACTACAAGGGTTTTGGCTGGGTGCTGGTGCAGGCGGCGGGCAACAACGACATCGAACTGCTGCTCGCGGTGTCGGTGGTTTCTGTGATCGTGGTTCTGGTGACCCAGCTGATATCGGATATCGGCTATGTGTACCTCAACCCGCGCATCCGCATATCTTAAGGGAGGGCAGAGAATATGGAACCTCTCGGCACATTCGATATCATCATCCGCGTCCTCTATCAGTTCACCTCGGTGTGGATCGCGCTCATCATCCTGTTTGCCGTGTCGGTGGCCTTCAAGCGCAGGCTGGGTCTTTACGGCAAACTCTTTGACAGTCCGATCGGCATGATCGGGTTTGCCCTGGTGATGTTCTGGGTTTTTACCGGTATCTTCGGCGCGCTCGACCTGATCGTGACCCATGATCCGCTGGCACAGATTTCCGGTATGAAGAACAAGGTGCCCGGTACGCCGCTCGCCTCGCCCGAAGAGGGCCAGTATGGGTGGTACCTGCTCGGCGGCGACAACCTTGCGCGCGACGTGTTCAGCCGCATGGTCAGCGGGGCGTGGGTCGTGGTGCAGATCGCGCCGCTTGCGACGCTGTTCGCCTTCATGGTCGGCATCACGCTGGGCCTGCCGGCGGGATACTACGGCGGGCGGCTCGACACATTGCTGTCGTTTCTTGCCAACCTCATCCTCGCCTTCCCGGTGATCCTGCTCTTCTACCTGCTGGTCACACCGGAAATCGTGGCGACCGGCGTGCCCAACTACATGGCGACGGTACTCTTTGTCTTTCCCATCGTCTTTGTCGGCGTCCTTCTGAACTCGCGCTACTACACGCAGCCAAATTTCCGGACCCCGCTCCTCATCGGCGTGCTGGGCGTGATGCTCTGGCTTTACCTGTCGCTGATCTCCGAGGTCGGCACCAAGGTTTCTATCCTGCCCGGCGTGCTTGACATCTTCGACATTCCAGGCGGCATTCTCGTGGTGTTCGTGTCTGTGGTCTTCGTGAACTCACCCACGGTGTTCCGCATCGTGCGCGGGCTTTCCATGGACATCAAGACCCGCGACTACGTGGCTGCCGCGCAGACACGTGGCGAAGGACCGTGGTACATCATGTTGTGGGAGATCCTGCCCAATGCGCGCGGCCCGCTGATCGTCGATTTCTGTCTGCGCATCGGCTACACCACCATCCTGCTCGGCACCCTCGGGTTCTTTGGCCTCGGCCTGCCACCCGAAAGCCCGGACTGGGGCAGCACAATCAACGAAGGGCGCAAACTCTTGTCGATCTACCTGCACCCCGCCCTGCCTCCGGCGTTTGCACTGCTCTCTTTGGTGTTAGGTCTTAACCTGCTGGCAGACGGACTGCGTGAGGAGAGCCTCAAGGATTGAGGATGTTCTGACGCGCGGTGGCGCAGCGCGAAAGACGCAGTCTTTTGCAGGCGCCGCACACTGACGATTGTTGGCGCCCACTCAACCAATGGGCGACAAACAAGAAACAAGAATGTGCCGCAAGGCACTCATTTTCCTAACAACCCGCAACAGGGGACACGACATGGCAAAACTGGATTACGACGGACCGATCCTTGAAATCGACAAGCTGTCGATCTCGTTCTTCACCCGGTTGCGGGAAATCCCGGCGGTCATGGACTTCTCGGTCACCGTCAGACCCGGTGAGGCGGTTGGCCTTGTCGGTGAATCCGGCTGTGGGAAATCCACCGTGGCCTTGGGGGTGATGCAGGATCTCGGCAAAAACGGGCGCGTCGTCGGCGGCTCGATCAAGTTCAAGGGGCGCGATCTGTCGGAGATGAGCGAAGAGGAACTGCGCGACATCCGGGGCAGCGAAATCGCGATGATCTACCAGGAACCCATGGCCTCGCTGAACCCGGCAATGAAGATCGGCAAACAGCTGATGGAAGTGCCGATGATTCATCAGGGCGCATCGGAAAAAGAGGCCTTCGAGCGCGCCCTTCAGGTGGTGACGGACGTCAAGCTGCCCGACCCCAAACGTATCCTGAATTCCTTCCCGCACCAACTCTCGGGTGGTCAGCAACAGCGTATCGTGATCGCGATGGCGTTGATGTCTGAACCGGCGCTTCTGATCCTTGATGAGCCCACCACCGCGCTCGATGTCACGGTCGAGGCCGCGATTGTCGAACTGGTCAAGGATCTGGGTCGCAAATATGGCACCTCCATGCTGTTCATCAGCCACAACCTTGGCCTGGTACTGGAAACCTGCGACCGGATCTGCGTGATGTATTCCGGCGAGGCCGTCGAACGCGGCAGCATCGAGGATGTGTTTGACGAGATGCAGCACCCCTATACTCAGGCGCTCTTCCGTTCGATCCCCCTGCCCGGTGCCGACAAGAACAGCCGCCCACTGGTCGCGATCCCCGGCAATTTCCCCCTGCCCCACGAGCGGCCCAAGGGGTGCAACTTCGGTCCACGATGCGACTATTTCGAAGAAGGCCGCTGTGATCAGGGCGACATCATGATGGAGCCGGTGCCAGGCAATGATCGCCACCACACCCGCTGTCTGAAGTTCAAGGAAATCGACTGGAACGCGCCGATGGAACTGGCGGAAACCAAGGTCAAGGGCGAGATCGGCGAAGTCGTCCTCAAGATGGACAATCTCAAGAAATACTACGAGGTTGCGGCAAATGCCATATTCGGCGGAGCCAGCAAGAAGGTCGTCAAGGCCAACGAAACCCTCAGCTTCGAGGCCCGCGAATCCGAAACTCTCGCCATCGTCGGTGAATCCGGTTGCGGCAAATCCACCTTTGCCAAGGTGCTGATGGGACTGGAAACGGCGACCGAGGGCCAAATCCTGCTCGATGGCAAGAATATCGAACATATCCCCATCGAAAAGCGAGACACCAAGACCATCAGCGACGTGCAGATGGTGTTCCAGAACCCGTTTGACACGCTGAATCCGTCGATGGCCGTCGGTCGCCAGATCATCCGGGCGCTCGAAATCTTCGGCATCGGCAACAGCGAGGCCGAGCGCAAGGCGCGGATGCTGGAACTGCTCGATCTGGTGAAACTCCCGCGCGCCTTTGCGGAACGCATGCCCCGGCAGCTTTCCGGCGGGCAGAAACAGCGCGTCGGCATCGCGCGCGCCTTTGCCGGGGGCGCGCGCATCGTCGTCGCGGATGAGCCGGTCTCGGCGCTCGACGTGTCGGTCCAGGCTGCTGTCACCGATCTCTTGATGGAGATCCAGCGCGAGGAAAAGACCACGCTGCTCTTCATCAGCCACGACCTTTCAATCGTGCGCTACCTGTCGGACCGGGTCATGGTCATGTATCTCGGCCACGTGGTCGAACTGGGCACCACCGATCAGGTTTTCTCGCCGCCCTATCACCCCTATACCGAGGCGCTGCTTTCGGCGGTTCCCATTGCCGATACGTCGGTGAAGAAGAAGCATATCGTGCTGGAAGGTGATATTCCGTCCGCGATGAACCCGCCGAGCGGTTGCCCGTTCCAGACCCGCTGCCGTTGGAAATCCGAAGTGCCCGGCAATCTCTGCGAAAAAGAAGTGCCCCCGGTGCGGGTGCTGGCTGGCGATCATCAGGTCAAATGCCATCTCAGCGACGAGAAACTTGCCGAGATGGAACCGGTGATCCAGATAGCGGCGGAGTAATCCGCTCACAAAGACGCCCGCTTACGAAACCGCGGGCGTCCCTGCTAGTCCATTTCCAGTCTTGCTCAGATACTTCGGTCAGCGCGCTGCCTCACGCATGTATTCCGGCAGGTTGTCGGCGACTTCGTCCGCGAAAGCGTTGATCAGGGCAAAGTAGAAATCTGCCTTGCTCGGTTCGATGACCACATAGCCTTCGGGTGCTGAACCATCGGCTGACATGGCAACCAGATTGATCGCGCGGGTCACCGGGGTGGCGTTGGTTTGCGGGCTGGTGACCGCAACGACACCTTCCATCTGGTTGAATTCCATACTGTCAGGCAGCAATGAGTCGCCGTCCAGCGAGACATCCTGAAGCGTCACGTCAACGATGTAGCCCTCCGGATCGTCGGCGGTTGCCACGCGTTCAATCACGGCGGTTTCCAGATCGTTCTGCAATTGCGGATAGAGTTCGAGCACGTTGGAATCGTCGCTCGCGTCGATCGCGACGTCGACGGTCACCTCCTTGACCTTTGCATCTTCCGCAGTGGCGCTCAGCGCCGTGCAGAGCGACATCACCGAGGCCGCTCCCAGCATCAAGAATTTTGAACGAACTTGCATGTTTGATCTCCTTTTCTGTCTCCGCCGCCACTGCGGCAGATGCTGAAGAGAGAACGTCCATGCCCTGAAAAAGTTCCCGGCATCCCGGGATTGCGGCGAAAACCCGCTAGCTGGTTGGTCAGGGATCAGCCCTTGCCCCAGATCACCTTCACGTAGTTCTTGGTTTCCTTGTAGGGCGGCACGCCCCCGTGCTTTTTGACGGCATCCGGCCCGGCGTTATACGCCGCCAAGGCCAGCCGCCACGAGCCAAACGCGCGAAATTGCCGTGCGAGATACCGTGCACCGCCATCGAGATTCTCATAGGGATTCTTGGGATCGACGCCAAGCGCCCGCGCGGTCGCCGGCATCAGCTGCGCCAGCCCAAGCGCCCCCTTGTGCGAACGGGCATTCGGATTCCAGCCGGATTCCTGTTGCACCAGTCGCGCGAAAAGCTCCTCGGGCACATTGTGCCGACGTGCCGCCTCCTTGGCCATGCTCAGGTACTTGCCCCGGTACTTGCCGCGATAGGACTGTGTGCCGCCTTTGCTGGGCGCGTGAATCGTCGGCGGTTTCAGCCGCGCTGAATTTGCGTACTGCTTGGACGCGCGGCCATCGAGCACCCGCGTCTGCGAGGCAAACAGGTTCCGCTTGTTCTTTGTCGAGAACATATCCGCATGTGCGGCATGCGCCAGCCCTATGCCCGCGATCGCAATCGTCAACGCCAACCTGCGCATCCGGCCCACTTCCTGCTCACTGTTCCTCGGCGCGCACTATACCCAATTCATCCGGAAATGCCAGACATCGGCGTCCGTGTGGCGTTTACATTGTTTAAACATTTGTCCCGGACGTATAGTCTGGCGCAAACCGGATCATCAGGATTCGGGTGCAGTCTACAACTTACAGGAACAGGAAGCGCCATGGCCGGCTCAGTCAACAAAGTCATTCTCATCGGAAACCTGGGCCGCGATCCCGAAGTGCGAACATTTCAGAACGGCGGCAAAGTGTGTAATTTGCGTATCGCCACAAGCGAAAACTGGAAAGACAAGAACACCGGCGAGCGGCGCGAACGTACCGAATGGCATTCCGTTGCCATCTTTAACGATGGGCTTGTTCGCATTGCCGAACAATACCTGCGCAAAGGCAGTAAGGTCTATGTTGAAGGTCAGTTACAGACCCGCAAATGGCAGGATCAATCCGGTCAGGATCGCTATTCGACTGAAGTTGTTCTGCAAGGATTTGGCGGTACCTTGACCATGCTCGATGGTCGTGATGGCGGCAGCGGCGGTCAGGGCGGCGGCTACGGCGGTGGTCAGGGCGGCGGCTATGACAGCGGCCCGCAGGACGATCGCTTTGGCGGCGGCCAGGGTGGTGGTGGCCAAGGCGGCGGTCAGAGCGCGCCATCCTCGCGCGACATGGATGACGAAATCCCGTTCTGAGGCAAGTCGCCAACCAACGGCATCGACGTCGGGCCACGCGCCGCCGACCCGTACAGCGTCACGCCTTGGGCGCGGCGCCGTAATCGTCTTCGCAAACATGCTCCAGCCAGTTGGCGACCGACCCGTCCCGTGCCTCTTGCATTGCAATATGGGCCATACCGGTGTCAGGTGCCGCGCCATGCCAATGCTCCTCTTGCGGAGGTATCCACACCGTGTCTCCGGCGCGGATCACACGCGGCGCTTGTCCCCGCAGGCCAACCAGACCGACGCCCTCCGTCACATACAACGTCTGGCCCAGCGGGTGCGTGTGCCAGGCCGTGCGCGCCGAAGGTTCAAAACTCACCCGCAATGCACGCAGCCGCGCCGGATCAGGCGCTTCGACGATCGGGTCTTGCCAGACGGTTCCGGTGAACCAGTCCGAACTGGCACGCCGTGACGGGCGGTTACCCGCAGGAAATATTTCCATCTCGTTTTCTCCTTATTGCGGCGCAACCGGGCAGACGCTCAGCAGGCCAGTTCGATCAGATATGGTCCGGAAACGGACAAGCCTGCCTTGATCGCCGCTTCCAGCCCCGGCGCATCCTCGGCGCGGCACCCATCAACCCCCATGCCGCGCGCCATCTCGATCCAACCCAGATCAGGCCGGTTCAGGGACAACATGTCAACCGCGCGCGGACCCGGGTTCTGCACCCCCACATTGGTCAACTCGCCGCGCAGGATCTGGTAGCTGCGATTGGCAAAGATCACGATGGTCACGTCCAGTTGCTCGCGGGCCATTGTCCACAGCGCCTGCGGTGTGTACATCGCGCTGCCATCGCCGATCAGCGCCAGAACCTTGCGGTCCGGACAGGCAATCGCCGCCCCGATCGCCACAGGTAGTCCGTAGCCAATAGACCCGCCGCAATTGTTTAGCCATGTGTGTGGCGATGCGCCTGTCGTTGGACCGAAAAAAGCGCGACCGGTAGTCACCGATTCATCCACCACGATACCGTTTTCCGGAATCGTACGGGCCAATACCGCGGCAATCGCTTCGGAGGTGGCTGGGCCTTGCGGCAATCCGATGTCCTGTCGCGCTCCAATGCCGGCGGGTAGCCGTTCCGCCGCCCCAACTGCGTCCGACAGCGCCTCTAGCGTGCCGACCAGATCATCGCCGGCGCCCGCGAGCGGTATGATATCGGCATCGTCGCGGGTCAAAACCGCTGGCTTGCCCGGATAGGCAAAGAACCCGATCGGCGCGCGCGCGCCCACCAAGACGATACGCCGGTACCCGCCGAGCGCGTCCAGAGCCAGATCAATCGGGTAAGGCACCTTGCCAACCGCGACCCGGCCCGCGCCGCGTTCCATCCGGGCGTTGGACCATTCCGACAGCAAGGCACATCCGGTCTGCGCCGCGATCCGCCCGGCTGCATCCAGCGCTGCATCGCTCAGTGCCCCGCCGCCCAGCAACAGCAGGCTGTCGGACCCTTTCAACGCGGCAATCGCCTGATCCAGCGCTGTCGTATCCAGATGTCCGCGCTCGGGCACAGCGCAGGGTTCGGCCACCTGCCCGCCTGTCGTCCAGGCCGTATCACTTGGCAGAATCAATGTCGCGACTTGCCCCGGCGGCGTCCGTGCGGCCTGGACCGCGCGTGCGGCATCCGCCCCGACATCGGCGGCACTCGCAGACGCATGAACCCAGTGGGAGACCGGGCGTGCGATACCCGCGATGTCGGAGGTCAGCGGCGCATCCAGTTCGATATGGCTCGCCGCGTGTTCGCCGACGATGTTGACCACGCCGGACCCGGCCTTTTTCGCGTTATGCAGATTGGCAAGCCCGTTTGCCAGCCCTGGCCCCAGATGCAGCAGCGTACAGGCCGGGCGCCCCGCCATCCGGTAAAACCCGTCCGCCGCACCGGTCGCGACACCTTCAAACAGCGCCAGAACCGATCGCATGCCCGGCACCTGGTCCAGCGCCGCCACAAAATGCATCTCTGAGGTGCCCGGATTGGTGAAACAGGTATCCACCTCGCTTGCGATCAGGGACCGCACCAGACTCTCTGCACCGTTCATTTCCGTCATCACCCTGCCCCTTTAAATTTTCCCGATCCTATGCGCAGCCCGAACAGCGATGCAAACAGTCTGGCAGGTGTTGCCGTTGGCTGCATGATCTGAAACAGTTGCGTGGCAAGTCCAGCGGGAGCCCGACACATGCACTACCACACTCCGACCAGTTTTGATGACGCCATTGCGATCGCAGCAGAGGCCTCGGGCACCACGCGCTTTCTCGCGGGCGGAACCGACGTGCTCGTGCAGATGCGCGCCGACATCCTGACGCCTGACACCCTGATCAACATCAAGGGGATCAGCGGCGTCCAGGACATCACCCGCATGTCCGATGGCGGCTGGCAGATTGGCATCGCCGTCTCCGGCGCCGAAATGAGCGAACACCCCAATCTAGGCAGCGACTGGCCCGGCGTTGTCGAGGCCACCGACCTGATCGGATCGACCCAGATCCAGGGGCGGTGCACCATGGTCGGCAATCTCTGCAACGCCTCGCCCGCCGCCGACGCGGTGCCTGCCATGGTCGCGGCCGGGGCCAGCGTCACCGTGACCGGCCCGGGCGGCACGCGTCAGGTCGCGGTCGAAGACATCCCCACCGGTCCCGGCAAGACCAGTCTCGGCACCGGCGAAATGATCACCGCCGTGCATCTGCCACCGCGCGCATCACAGGGCGGAGATGCCTATCTGCGGTTCATCCCCCGCACGGAAATGGATATTGCGGTCGTCGGCTGCGGTATCAACCTGCGTCTTGACGGAGAAACGATCACCGAGGCACGTGTCGCGCTTGGTGCGGTTGCTCCCACGGTGCGGCTGGTGCCCGAGGCCGCAGAGGCGATCATCGGCACCACGCTTGACGACGCGGCTCTGGCCGCCCTCGCAGCCGCGGCCAGCGCGGCCTGTTCCCCGATTGATGACAAACGCGGCACCGTCAAGTTCCGCACCCATGTGGCTGGCGTGCTGGCCCAACGCGCCGCGAAAATCGCCTACGCCCGCGCCCAGGGCGAAAAGGACAGCTGAACCATGAGCAAGATACACGTTACCACGACCATCAACGGCGATCAGGTCGAATACCTGTGTGATCCACGCGAGACCCTGCTGGATGTGCTGCGCGACCGTCTCGGTCTTACCGGGGCCAAGGAAGGCTGCGGCACCGGCGATTGCGGCGCCTGTTCGGTCACGCTCGACGGACGGCTGGTGTGTTCCTGCCTCGTGCTCGGGGCGGAGGCGGAAGGCCACGACATCACCACCATCGAAGGCATGGCCACCGGCGAAGAGCTGCACCCGTTGCAACAGAAATTCATCGAGTATGCCGCCCTTCAATGCGGCATCTGTACACCCGGCATCCTGGTCGCGACCGAGGCGTTGCTGAAAAAGAACCCGAATCCCACGGAAACCGAAGTGCGCTATTGGCTGGCGGGAAATCTCTGCCGCTGCACTGGCTATGATAAGATCATTCGCGCCGTGATGGACACGGCAGCAGACATGCGGGAGGCGTCGTAATGGCACTTGATGCTCAGAAAACCAATGGTTTCACGCAGGTCGGCACACGTCCGAACCGCCCCGATGGCATAGACAAGGTGACCGGGCGTGCACGCTTTGGTGCCGACGCCACCGCGCCCGGCATGCTCTTTGCGACCATCGTGCGCAGTCCACACGCGCATGCCCGGATCAAGAACATCGACACCTCGAAGGCCACGGCACTGGCCGGGGTCAAAGGTGTCGTCACCCGCAGCGATTTCGCGACCGGGCTGACCGGAGAGAACTGGAACATCCTTGAAAACGTGATGGCGGGCGACACCGCGCTCTATGACGGCCACGCCGTCGCCGCCGTTGCCGCCACGAGCGCCCTGATCGCGCGGGACGCCGCCAGGCTGATCGAGGTCGAATACGAGGCCCTGCCCCACGTCACCGACGTTGACAAGGCAATGGCCGATGACGCCCCGGTGATCCGTGCCGGTGCCGCCGACAAATCCGTGCCCGAGGGTTTGCACCCCAACGTGGTGCGCTATCACGAGAGTGGTCACGGCGATGTCGAGGCCGGGTTTGCCGAGGCCGATCTGGTGATCAAGGATCATTTCAAGACCGAGGCCACCCATCAGGGCTACATCGAACCTCACGCCTGTCTCGCGACGCTGGGTGGTGATGGCAAGGGCGAATTGTGGTGCTGCACCCAGGGCCATTGGAATGTGCAGAAAATCTGCGCCGCCCTGCTGGGTCTGGAAACCGCCAACCTGCGTGTCACGGCGTCTGAAATCGGTGGCGGTTTTGGCGGCAAGACCGCCGTGTTCATCGAACCCGTGGCGCTGGCGCTGGCCCGCAAGACCAATAAACCCGTCAAGCTGGTCATGACCCGGTCCGAGGTGTTCCGCGCCACCGGGCCAACCTCGTCCACGTCGATGGATATCAAGATCGGCATGAAGAAGGATGGTATCATCACCGCCGCAGAAGGCACCTTCCGCCTGCAAGGCGGGGCCTTTCCCGGCGCGCCGATGGAATTCACGGCCATGTGCGCCTTTGCCCCCTATGCGCTGAAGAACGTGCATCAGGTCGGCTATGACGTGATCGCCAACCGGCCGAAACAGGCGGCCTACCGCGCGCCCGGCTCGCCGATGGCGGCCTTTGCGGTGGAATCAGTGATCGACGAACTCTGCAACCAACTCGATCTCGACCCGATCGAAACCCGGTTGAAGAACGCCTCAAAGAAGGGCACCAAAGCCAGCTTTGGGCCGATGTTCGATCGGATCGGGCTGGTCGAAACGCTCGAGGCCGCGAAATCGCACCCGCACTACACCGCGTCGCTTAAAGCCGGTCAGGGCCGTGGGATTTCCTGTGGCTTCTGGTTCAATCATGGCGGAGAAACCGCCGTGACCCTCGCTCTTTCCGAAGATGGCACCGCCCAGCTCGCGGTCGGCACCCCGGACATCGGCGGCAGCCGCGCATCCATGGCGCTGATGGCGGCAGAAGAGCTTGGCATTCCCTATGACAACGTCCGCGTGACCATCGCCGACACTGCGACGCTTGGCTACAACGAGGTCAGCCACGGCAGCCGCGTCACCTATGCCAGCGGTCTCGCCACCATCGAGGCGGCGCGCGATGCTGTAAAAAGGCTCTGCGGCCGCGCGGCCGCCAAATGGGGCATCCCCGAAGACGCGGTGAAATGGGAAAACGGGTGTGCCGTGCCCTCTGGTCCCAATGCCGGAGATTTCGACCCGCTGCCCATTGCCGAGATCACCAAGCGCATGGGCGCGACCGGTGGCCCCATCGTCGGCCATTTCGAGGCCACGCCCGAAGGTGCCGGGGTCAGCTTTGCCACCCACATCGTCGATGCCGAGGTCGATCCGGAAACCGGCAAGACCAGCGTGGTGCGCTATACCGTGGTGCAGGATGCGGGCAAGGCGATCCACCCCACCTATGTTGAAGGCCAGTACCAGGGCGGTGCGGCACAGGGCATCGGCTGGGCGCTGAATGAGGAATACATCTATGGCGAGGACGGGCGTCTGCAGAACGCCGTGTTCCTTGACTACCGGATTCCTGTCGCCAGCGACTTGCCGATGATTGACACCGTGATCGTCGAGGTCCCCAATCCGGGACATCCCTATGGCGTGCGTGGCGTCGGCGAAACCTCGATCTGCCCGCCACTTGCGGCCATTGCCAACGCGGTCTCTGCGGCGGCGGGCGTGCGGCTGTGTGAACTGCCGATGTCACCGCCCCGCATTCTCGCCGCGCTGGAAAAGCAGCGCGATGGTTGAGGTCAACCTCTGGTCCGGTCTGCGCGCGCTTGCCGATGGCAACGACAAGGTCGAGGTCGAGGCGAAAACAGTTGGCGAGGTCCTCGAGGGCCTCGTCAAAGCGCATCCCGGACTTCAGGAGGCCATTGACGCTGGCGTATCAGTCGCGGTCGATGGGCGCGTCATTGCAAGCAGCCTGACAGAGCCGGTGCAACCGGATAGTGAGGTTTTCCTGATGCAGCGTCTGAAGGGCGGCTAGAGCGTTTCGAGCCTAGCCATACGTGCAGCACGGACCCAATCCGGCGCAGGCTGCATTCACGCAAAAGCGTAGCTTCCGCCCCGCTCCAGCGCCCGGACGAATCCGGGGCGTGCATGGATGCGCTCGACAAAATCAGCCAACTTGGGATGCGCATCACCGCGTCCTTGACGCACCGCGACTTCGGCGGGAAAACTCATCATGATGTCGACGGCTGACAGATCATCAAGCACGAAATGACCGGATGGACGAAGAACGGCCTCCATGTAGTTGAAATGTGTATCCAATTGCTGTTCAATCCTGGGCCCAAGCGGAGCCCCTGCCGCCCCCAGCTTGCCAACATACAAGGCCAGCAGAATGGGCGTCATCGCGGACCCTTCGGCGAAATGCATCAACTCCTGATGGGTAATCCAATCGTCGCTGTCTGCGGAGGGCACCATCTGCGCCCCGTAGCGCGAACAGATGTATTCGACGATCGCTCCGCTCTCGGTGATCAAACGTCCGTCATCCTCGATCATCGGGGACTTTCCAAGTTGATGAATCTTCAGCAGCTCCGGCGGCGCAAGGTTGGTTTCCGGATCGCGCTGGTAGGTCTTGAGATCATACTCAAGCCCAAGTTCCTCGAGCAGCCAGAGAATGCGTTGGGAACGCGAATTGTTGAGATGGTGAACGATGATCATGCCTGGTCTCCGAAATCTGGACTTGGTACAGGCTGACGGGTCTTGCCTTATAACACCAGTCCCCATGGCGTGTGCGTGACGGCGATTTTTTTGCTGAAGATGCACCACGGCTTAACCTTGTCGATGTAAATGGCCGGCTAAACTCATGTGAGATAACTTGAAGAGCAGCAAGGAACCATTATGAAACGCATCGCTATCGGCGGCTTTCTCATTCTGTCACTCGTCGCGGTTTCGGCCTGTGGCGGCGGCGGCGCGCGCAACACGACGCACATGACAACGGCAACCACCGGACAGGAATTGACCGACCTCAAGGCCGCTTTGGATGCCGGTGCAATTTCTCAGGCCGAATACGAAAAGAAGCGCAAGGAAATACTCAAGAAGAAGGTCTGACACAGGCAACGACACCCGTTCCGCAACGCACAAAAAAACCCGGCAAACAGTGGCTTGCCGGGGTCTCAAAATTGGCTTTGATGGCTTGTTACGCTAGTCTCTGTCATACGCCGTCCGCAACTCGGACAGCACTGGGCAGATCTGGCAAAACTCAGTTGTTCGAAGGAGCCGCAAAGACAGGAAGCGCCGCTGCCGAGTTCGCAGCAGAGCTTCCGCCCTGCATCGCCTCTTTGAGAACGGCAACACGGTCAGAGGACTGGCCCAATACAGTCGTGCCGCCGCCGGCGAGCGAATCCATTGCCAGGTTCATCCATGCACCGGATTGTTGTGGCGATGCCTTGGCCGTGCCGAACCCTTCCCGCATGTGGTGGCTGACCATTTCACCATAGCCAAGCTGGCCTGAGGATGCGAGCAACACCGCCGAGGCAAGCGCCATCGACGCGTTGTCGGTGCGATAACCGACACCCAGACATACCTTACCCCCGGAGACCAACTGGTCCATCGGGCGGCCGGAACCTTGCAGGAAGCCTGCGGTATCCCCGATCACCTTGTCAGGACGCGCAGTTTCAAGTGCAACCATATGCGGTGCGATCGCCTGTGACAGGCCTTCGCATTGCTGCGCGATCTGCGCGTCGGTCATGTTCGGAATCGTTGACACAATCGACGTGCTTTCGGCCATGGCATGGGTTCGTGCCAGGCAGAATTGTTCGTTCAGCGCAAACTCGGCGTCCGTCACCCGACCTGCCGTTGTAATTCCACCATTTGCCGCAGTCAGAACATTGATTTCATTGCAATATTCATTCACAGATTTTGGCACCTGACCAAAAGTGAAATCGGGCAAGGCTCCGGTATCTGCACGCGCCGTCACCGGCTCAGGCTGCGTTGGCACCGGCGCAGGGGCCGGTGTGGGAGCCGGAGCCGCAACAGGCACCGGCGCGGGCGCAACCGGAACGGGGGCCGGCGCTTGAACGGCGGCGCTCTGGATATTCGGATTTGGCGTCTGGATACCCAGCTGTTCGTTGCGGTAGGTCCGCAACAGGCCGCCATAGCCTTGCGTCGCAACGATTTGGTTGTAAGGCGGCACCGAAGAACTCGCCAGCGAACGCTGATAGCTGCCCAGAAGGAAGTCTTTCTCGTAGGTATCCATGTAGCCATCCGGCTGGAAACCCATATCCGCCTGGTAGCGGGAAATTCCGGAGCGGCTCTTGCGACCGAGCGATCCGTCTACGGACCCGACGTGATATCCAAAATAATTGAGAGCCGTCTGAACCTGACGATTCTCGGCGCGCTGTGCCGATGAAATGCCGCTGCTATAAGTACGCGTGGTTCTTCGGGTGGTCGTGCGCTGGCGCTGCTTGTTCTTGTGCACTTCGTTGACGATGATGCCGCCCAGCAATGCACCGCCCAGCAACGCGGCGGCGTCGCCGGCGACGGCACGTTGCGCCGGCACGGCAATCAGGCTGGCCGCGACCAGTGATGTAAACAATCTCTTGGTGAACATATCTAAAAACCTCACGCTAGAAAAGGCGTGGCAAGACACGGGCCTCGTGCCAACCAACAGCCTTATGCGGTTGAAATACCAATTCTTACCCGAACAGCGGACCACCCATCGCCCTTGTTGTCAAGATCACCCACCCGAAATGCCACCGTTCCGGCACGGATCTGGCAGCATTGTGAAGGGAATCGGCGCATAGCTGCCAAAGGCTGGTCAATCGAGTGCGACCTTGAGCAATTGTGTGGGGTTGATGTCGGGACGAGCATCATAGACGGCTAAATCTTCCCAGAAACGATCAAGCGTACGCAGGGTTTTGTCGCGTCCGGACAAGGACAGTTCTTCGCGCAACACGTTATAGGCGGCCTCGCGATCGGTGGCGCCGATATCTGTCGTCAGTGTTTCCAAAGCCGCACGAAAGGACAGCAGATAGGTCGATTGTACATGCCGCATCTGTTTGATCTCGGCCACGTGCTTTTCGACCTGCCGCCCATAGACCGCGCTGTTTTCTCCGGCGCGCTGCAAATCGATAAGCAATCGGATATTGCCCGCCTTGTTCTCGATATCCGCGGCATTCTCGTCCAGAGAATCCACGAAGACAGCGCCCGCCAGAAGTGTCGCGCGCGCGGATTGCTGGAGCGCGGTCTGCGCGCGGTCGCGGGCACGGCGGAATTCAAGCTTCAGATTATCAAGCTCGTCCCTGCGCCTTGGGTCGATTTCGGCCTCGATCAGCGTGGTGATCCGGGCAACCGGATCCACGGTCGCGCCAGTCTGGTCGGCATTGGCCAAATCCATCCATCGTTCGCGTATCTGGTTCAGCCGCTGGTCGCTCGTTGTGATCGGTGCGGCAAGGACGAGGCGCACTCCAAACGTCTCGGCCCGCAGCGGTGTGCCTTTGGCAGCATCATAGGGCGGGTATTCGGTCCGCTGAGCGCTGTAAATCTGATCGGCCGTCGAGAGGACTGAACCGCCCCGCGTCACGATGCCCCCGACCTGCCCGCCGGAACGGCCTATCGCGTTCAGCCGAAACGGCTCGAGCATGAGTTCCTCGGCATTGCCATAGACATCAAACAGCCCCAGCGGGTTGGGGTTGCGCACTCCCACAGGGCCCAACTTGCCGCGCGACGACCCGGACGCCTGAAAGCGGGCGAAATCCCGCAGATCACCTTTGCCAAAGAACACCGGCGCCGGAAACTGTGTTGCGTCCACCCGAGCGCCACCACGCGTTGCGTACTCCCATTCGGCCTCGGTCGGCAGGCGAAGAAAGGCAGGGACGTCGTCGACCTGTGGCAGGGCCCCGACCGCGTTCTTAAGGAGCCATTCGTTGTATCGTTGCGTCAGGGTCACCGCGTCAAACCAGCCAAGCCCACCTTGCGCCAGCCGGTCCGCCCGTGTTGGCGCTGCACAATCCCCATTCAGGACCCGATACTGACCATGTGTGAGTTCGTACCGGGCAATGTAGTAATATGTGGTCCCTGCGTCGTCATCGCGAAATGGCCCGCGCAGATAGGCGGGCAACAGGTAGTCGGAATAACCGGTCTGGTCACGCGATTGGCCCAAACGCACACGCCGATCGGCCAGGGGATCGGTTGCATCCAGCGGTACGCTGACCTTCTGGAACGCCATTGCCGCGCCACAGGGCATTGGCAACAGCAGATCGGCGGGATCGGTGTCAGCGGCGGGATCGATCAGCTCGCGCGGCCAATCCTGCTGGGCGGAAAGCTGACACGCCAGAAGTGTCAGGATGACGATCAACCAAAGGCGCATGATCACGACCCTTCCCGCAGAACGCTTGCCGGGTCCAGCCGCTGAGCCGACCACGCCGCAACCGCCGCAGCTCCGAGAACCAGCACAAGCACTCCAAGACAGATCGCCACCCCCTGTGCGGCCGGTATCTGCGTCAGCGACGCGCCATCGGGAAGCCCCTGTCCGAACATCGCACCGGCGATGCGGCCGGCACCAAGATACAGCAGAAAAGAGAGCGCCAAACCCGCAAGCGACGTGATCAGCGCCTGAACCACAGGAAAGAGCGCGAGCGTGTGACCGGGAATACCCAACAGCGCAATGCCGGCCAGGACCGTCTTCTTTCGGCTGACGTCCGACCAGAACCCAAGCACCAGCGCCGCGCCAAGACCAAGCGCGGCCAACGCGGCGGTCAACCCAAGGGCAAGGTTCAGCTTGCGACCCAAACCAAGCAACGATTCAACCTCGCGGGTGCGCGCCGTGGTGCCGATGGACAAGTGATCTTCGATCCGGGCCTGAAGTGCTGCGACGTCCTCAAGACCTCTGGCATAGACCCGCACCCCCTCGTAGGACGGCACCCGGTCCGCCAGATCGCGCGTCCCTGTGATGCCATGATCCGGCAGGCTGTAGGAATCATAGAAGGCTTCGATCAAGTCCAGCATTTCGAAAGGGGCCAGCACCGCGCGCCCCGCCGTGGCCGTTTCCGGCAGGATCACCGCCACGGTGACCGGCAGAACAAGTTGCCTGGGACGGCCCTCGGCCTGGCTGATCAACTGCAGTTCGGTGCCAGCGTCCAGATCAAGCTGCGCGGCCAGTTGGGCGCTGACCGCAACCTGGTTGCCCGCGATCTCGGTGCCGCGCGGCAATGTCGGATCGCCGCCCCCCGTGGGGATGATCAGCGCGGGCCGCATTCTGCGCCCTCCTTTCGCGCGGACGTTCATGAAATCGAACTGGCCCCGCACCTTGGGTGTCAGAAACGCGATCTCCGGCCAGCCGCGCAGGGGGGCAAGATCCCTGTCCGTGAAAGAGGCATTGCCCTGTGTGTCGATCTGCCGGTTGGCCGGGTCCGCGAGCATCTCTCCGATCAGCGCCGAATAAACGCCGTTCTTGACGCCGAACAACACCAGGAGCGGCACAAGGATTCCAACCATGATCGCCACGTTGCAGAACAGAAAGAACCGATCCCGCATCAGATCGCGCCATGCCAGCGTCGCGATCAACATGGCGCCGGCTCCAGCCTGCTGGTCACGACACCATTCTGTGACTCGGTGGTCAGCGCAAGACGAGGAATACCAAAGCGCGCGACTCGGTCGGTGTCATGGCTTGACAGGATCACGCCGCTGTCTTGTTCTTTCGCCGCAGCCAGGAGCAGATCCAACACCACGTCAGCGCTGTCACTGTCCAACGCGGCGGTGGGTTCATCCGCGATGACAAAGGGCGGCCTGTGCGCCAGCGCGCGCGCGATGGCCACGCGTTGCCGCTGGCCGATCGACAGCGCCCCCGGCATCAGGGACGCGACATCGCCGATCCCCAACCGGTCGATCAGCGCCGTGCACCATGCAGCATCTTCGCGTCCGGTCACATGCTGGGGAAGCGCGATGTTTTCAGTCACCGACAGAAACGGCATCAACGCGCCGGTCTGCGGCACAAACCCGAACAGTTGCCCGCGCATCCGCGCCAGATCGGCATCGCGCACGCCCCTGCCCCAAAGCGTCGCCAAGTTCTTGCCGTCACACAAAAAGACCGTCCCCTTACCCGGCGCGCGCAACAGCCCGAGCAATTCCAGCAACAGCGTCTTGCCCGATCCGCTGGCTCCCGTCAGGGCCACGGCCTGCCCCGGCGCAAGCGTCAGCTCATCAACCTGCAACCGGAACGCACGATCGCGGTCGCGCAGTTCAATCCGGCCATCCGTAAGGGTCAGACCGCGCACCATCGGCCCTAGGGCAACACATCGAATGGCATCGCAAAGACATATTCACCATCCGGCGCGCCTTCATAGAGCGGGGTCCAGACATCCGGGTCGAGCAACCATTTGCGATATTGTGCCAGTTTCTGCCGCATCCCGTCCAGAATGGCCCGCCTGTTCATCGCGCTTTGCGCCCAGCGATCCTCGGTCGTCAACATCAACTGGCTTTCATAAGGAAGATCATCAAGGAATTCGAGCGCGCCGCCCAACGTGTCGCTTTCGGTGTTGATCAACCGATCGGGGTTCTGCGCCATTCGTGCCACGACATCCCGCACCTGGGTGAAAAAACTCGCCGCATCTTCCGCGCTCCGGCTCTGTTCGCCAAGCGTCAAGAGTTGCGACAGCAAGTCGGCCATCGTCGCCATTTCGTTCTTGGTCACCAGCAACCGCGGTTCGATGGCCAGTTTTGACGGATCCTCGACCGCCTTTTCCGACACCCAGCCTTCGATCACATCTGGCGCCTGGGTGCCACGCAACCGGCCCAGATAGGCCAGTTGCAGGGCAAGACCCAGATTGACCATCTCCTGGCCGGTATCTTCGGGTGCGAGCACGGGTGCGTCATTGCGTGCAACGCGAATCACATCGGTAATCGCAGTGACCAGCCGCGTGACAGAATCCTGCAAGGCCTGCGGCGATCCATCTTCGATCCCGTAATAGAAGGTGTCTTCGTGAAACCGCGACAGATCGCGATACTGCGCGGCGGCATAGGCATGTTGAGCCTCGCCGCCTGCCGGGGTCTGCAGGTGCAGGGTCATGATTGCAACACCCTTGTCCTGCGCATCCCGCTGCAATTCCTTGGCCCCAATCTGGGTTCGGGCATTGGGATCACGCACGTCCTTGGGACCGGCATCGGTGATCAGGATCACGATCCTGGCGTCGAACGGATCGCGACCGCCACCGCTCCAGTCGGTGAGATCGACCGCATCTTCCACACCGGCCAGGCTGTCTTCGTTGAAGCCCGGCGAATTGATCTGCGCGACACGGGTTGCGGCGCGGATCGTGGCTACGACCGGGGTCTGATCCTGACGACGTTGCAATGGCAACAATGTGCGCGTCCGGTATTCCAGTTCGGGCGTGGTCTCGGTGTTGTCGCGAAATGCGACGACACCGAACTGCACCCGCTTACCGATCTCGGTGCCCTGCAAATCGTCAACGATCTGTTCCACCGCCGCCTGCGTACGCTGGATGTAGGGTTCCATCGACTGGGTGGTATCAAAAACAAAGACGATCCCGGCATCAAAACTGTCGGCTTGCGCCTGCGCCGGCTCTGTTGCTTCGCGCAGCGGCACCGAGGCGACCTTCATCAACAGGTTTTCCTCGTAGTTCAGCGGATGCAGATCCTGAACAAAATCAAGGATCGGCATCAGGTAAAGCTGATCGACGATGTTGACGTATTCCGGCGGTTCCACGGCGACGATCCCGCGCGCTTCCGGGACGCTTCCGGCCGCGACTTCGGCCAGCATCCGGGTCTGCGTCTCGCGCAGTGATTCGTGTTCCATCATCCGGCGCAGCTGGGCTTCGCTCTCAAAGAGAAACTGCCGCGCTCGCCCCGCGCGGTTGGTAAAGGCCGCTACGATGTTCTGTTTCCAGGGCACGACCGATCCGGCCTGCACCCAACCGGTCGCCCCGCCGCTGATCGAAGGGCCGGCCTGGAACCAGCCCGGTTGAACATCATAGATGTAGAGCGGCTGAAACGCAGGATAACCGCGCGTCGCGGCCTCACCCGGCGTTGGATAGCTGAGCGCGCCGGGGCGGGTCAGAACCCGTTGATAGACTGTCTTGCGCCCTTCGACGAGCAAGGGCCGTTCCGTACCCTGCGCCACCGCGACCACCGGAACAACCATCGGCATCATCAGGACGACACAGCCCGCAATGGCCGCACGCACATGAAACCAGTTACGAACAGAAATCATCATAAGCCCCTCTGGCTAAGGTCGCGTCATCGTCGGCCAAACGCTCGCATGTCTTGCTCAGGTTCTCGGCTGCTGCATCGGATCCGGCGTTGACCGCACGCGCATAGTATTCCGCCGCCTGCGCCGGATCATCCACAAATGTGAGACCGGTCAGATTCTCGATCCTCGGATCCAGCGATTCGCCATCATAGAGCGTGCCAAACAACAACAGCGCATCCGGATCATCGACTGCTGCGGCCTCTTCCACAAGGCTAAGCGCGGTATCCGGCTGAACATCCGATCCGCAGGCACGGATCGCGTCGGCAATTGCGACAAAGCCCCCCCTGGTCGCGGCAAGTGTTGCACGGCTGCAGGGCTCAGCTTGCCCGGTCGCGAGGGGCGCGGGCGCGGGCGCGGGTTCCGGGTCCGGCCAGAAATACCAAGCGAGGAATGCCCCGACCAACACTACTGCCAACAGCAAGGGCAACAACCACGACCGACCGGGTTCGGGTTCGACGCCCAACTCCTCGGGTGCGTTTTCAGTCGCGACGGGACGTTCGGGAACGACGATCCCGTCATCCTCGGGGCTGTCCAGTTCCACCGTCCCGACTCGCCGGTCGATGATCTCGGCCTGCTTGCGGCCAACCGGCTGCAACCCGCCCAACACCGCAGCGCCCGCACGCTGAGGAACATTGTCTGGCCAGCTTACTTCATGGGTTCGACCGGCCAAGGTGAAACGCAAAGGCGCGTATTCATCTAGCTGATTGACAATCTCCGGCCCGATCCGCACCCAATCTGCACCATCGTGCCGATACACTTCGTAAGGCCCGAACTCGTATCGCTCCGTCTGCCAAAGCGCCTTGCCAATGCCGCCAGACGCGTCGGTATCTTTGGCGCGCGCCAGCCAGCGCTCGCCAAATGCATCAAAGACAGCGACATGCTGCGGCCCGTCCGGCAGGCTGCCTGTCTCAAGCTCCAGAAACGCAAAACCACCGGCAGGCTCCTGCGGGTCGGGGTGAACCCGCAAGGTCATGCGGCAGACGGCCCGGTCAACGAGGCAAGAATTTGGCCAAGGCGCAGGTTCTGTTCGATGTTGATTTCACCACCGGCACCATCCTTGGCATTGGCAAGCGCAACGGCATCCAGGGCAAACACCCAGTCGCTCCACATTTGCTCTGCCATCGCCTTGGGCGTTGCTGGCAAGTCGTCGACGCTATCAGCGGCGGGCGGCGCGCTGAAGATCGCGCGGTTCCCGCCATCGGAGGTCTGCACCTGCGGGCGGTCGGATTCCGCCACGTCCAGCATGCCCAGAGTAGACACAAACCGGTTGATGCTCTCCGCACCCAGGATCGAGGCAGGCTGTGCCTGTTTCTCGACTGTCAGCCCGAAGTTGATTTCCTTGAGCCCTTCCGCCGTGTCCCGACCCAATCCGGTCCGTCGCGCGGCATGTATCAGCTCTGCCACCAGATCGCCTGCCGTGACATCGCCCAGCCCATAGGCTTTGCGACGCAGACGGTCATCGCGAAACTGCTTCATCCGGTCGATCCAGAGCTCGATCGCTGTTTCGGACTGAAACTGTTCCAGCGTCATGGTGCGGACATCCGGCTGGCTCACATCTTCAGCTTGAACGGTTGGATCCGGACGCGCTGGCCGGCCGGGGCGCTGCAAGACCGGGGCATCGGCAGTTGCCGGGCTGCTACCGCCGCCTGCCGCGCTCACAGCGCTGGTGATCCGGACAGAGCTTGGCACCCGCGCGATACGGCCCTCGATCTCGTCCTGATCGACCATCAGCGCCGCGAGTACCGCACCAAAGCGGTGCCGCGCCAAGGCGTCTTCCAGATCGTCGATGATCCGGCTTACAACTTGTTTCTTCTCGGCAATTCGGGTTTGCAAATCATCGGCCACATGGAACGGACTGATCGCCTGTCTGAGTTCCTGCCGCGCCTGATCAAGCTGCGCACCAATCTGGCGCAGCTTGCTGTCGGGTTTGCAGACTCTTTCGAGCGCCGAAATCAGGTAACCGACACCGCCGTCGTTCAATGACATTGCCGCATCCCAAGCTGCGGACGGATCGGCAAAGTGGCGTCTCACCGACGGAGCCGCCAGACAACCCGCGCGCAGTTCGGCAATGCGAGGCTGCTTTTCAGGTCGAATGCGGGTTTCGCGTTTGCCCGCGTCATACTCCATCAACCCGTCGACATAATAGTTCGGATTGCGCAGCCAGAAACAGTTGGAAAACGGTTTGTCCGGGGTCCATTCCCCGACCCAGTTGTCACTGCCGCGTCCGAATTTTTCCAGGAGCGACGCAGCCATGCGCCGTTCAAACCGGGTCTCATCGCCACCTTCTGCCGCGGAATCTCCCAGATGCTTGTCAAATTTGGTCAGCACCACAAACAGCACGCAATCGGTCTGTGCCCGCAATTGGGGCGTCGCCCCATGCGTATTTCCGATCCAGTTCTGGACAAGGCCCGGCAGATCGACGGTTTCCATGTTACTGTCCGGAACGCAGAGCAACATCGAGGTGATTTCCTGATTTTGCACATATCTATCAAATAGATAGGCGACCTTTCCGCGCAGCAGGAGTTCGGGCAGTATCTGCTCTGCACCGCCCGCGAATGCCTTGTTCAAATCCTGCTCAAAGCGATTTCTCGCGCCGGGGAAATCCAGCAGATCCGTTTCCGAGAACATCGCCGAGGGCAGCGATTGCATCGGCAGCACCAATTCTGCCGCCAGACCGCACACGACGGACCGGGGCAACGTTACCGGAGACCGCCCTTTTGCGACCACCGACAGCGGTGCACCGTCTGCCGAACCCGACAGCGTCTTGACGTCGATGATCGAGGTTTCGCGCGGTACCAGGGCATTCAACCCGGCAAAGACCTCTTCGGCGTGACCAAGTTGTGCCAGAGCATCGGCCAACCGGACATACAGATCGCAAAACGCCTGATGCCCGCCCCAGAGCGGAGCAAGGAATGCGGCGCGGTCCGCAATGTCCAATGTCGGTGCAATCGTCGCCGCCTCTTCCCAGAACGGGCGCAGAGCCACGGCATAGGCCTCGCGGCCAAAGGCGGCTTCGACGTATTCGCCGATCTCGTAAACGTCGTCGCTGGTCATCCCGGCACGCGCGCCGACGGCACGGGCCTTGAAGGCATCAAGATGCGCGGCAATCTCGGTGGGCTCGGGGCTGACTTCCGACCGGTCGCCATCCATGAAGAAACTGTTGAGCAAGGTGCGCACGATGTCCGCTTCGCTCAGCAATGTAAGCCGCACCGGGTATCCGTCAGGCGTAGGCGCACGGTCCATGGTGAAACGTGTCACCAGCCCGGTGCTTTCGCCTTCGCCTTCGGGATTGATTTCGCGGATATAGTCCAGCGTCCCGCCCGGCCCGTCAAAATCGGCAACCAGCGGCCCATCCGGGGGACGAGCCAGAACCGAAACGAGAAACGACTTTCCCGCCTGACTCGGGCCAAAGACGCTGACCGACATGCGGGTTTGGGCAGCGCGGGCCAACCTGCGCGCACGGCGCGCATTGCGGCGCATCATATGCACGAGAGACTTGGTTTCGGCCCCGACCAGTTCCGAATTTTCCGGGTCTTCGATCCACGCCTGTGCCTGTGCGGTCAATTCCGCGAACTCGGTGCAATCCCCGGCCAGCAGTTGTTGGTCTTGTGCCGTCATACTCGTCACCCTCTCACAACCGGAACAGGCCGGTATCGATCCAGTAGTCATCCTGGAACCCCAGCGTGTGCAGCCGCAATTCGACCTCGCCCACCTTCATGCCGGTGCCTTCGTTGTCTTCAAGTTCGGTCACTGCAAATGCCTCGCGCATTGCCTCGCGGCGCAGGGCCGTTTCGCTGGTTTCACGGTCAGGATCCTCGTCGAATTCGCTTCGCTCGAACGTCACGGTCAACGGCGCGCGCGATTGGGCCGATTGTGTTGCGAAGTCCAGCCGGTAGAGCGGCGTCGTCGTCCAGCGTTCCAGCGGCAATTGCCGGGATCCCAGATAGATCGGGGTATACATGGTCGTTCGCGCCATCAGGTCGCTTTCCGTCTTGCGGGCGTCCAGATCAACATCGGCAAACAGGACACGTTCGGCCATGATCTGCCCCGACGTGTCCATTTCGCCGATGTAGCGCGCGGTAGACTGCATGCGAAAGGCACTGGTCGTCACCTTGAAATTCGGGATGCGACCGTCGCTGAGCGCGATCAGCATACCGCCCACGGCGACCGTCGATTTGGGATCGCCGATCCGCTGCGTGACCGGATCGCGAAACGGATACCAACGCCCGGTCTTGTAGTCATGCATGGAAATCAGCCGGTTGGGTGGAACGACCAGCATTTCCTCGAGGATCGCACGCACCGCCGGCAACCGCGAGGGCCGCCCGGTCAGCAGGACCACGTCCACACCCAGGTGCGCGATCACCTCTGCCAGGTTGCTTAGTGCCTTTTGAAACACCTCGCGCGCGATGGCATCCACATCTTCGCGGCTGAACGTCAACTGCACATCGGCCAGCCGAAAGTCGCTGGCCCCCAGATCACGCGCTGCATCTTCGATATAGGCAATGAGCGCAACCGGCATATGCAGGTCGTCCTCTGCCGTTTCATCAAGCGGCAAGACGTCGCGAATGCCGAGCGACAGCGGTTCAAACTCGACCGCCGTTTCGCAGGTCTTGAGGATGGCCACCGCGAGCGGCATCAGCGCGCGCAGGGCGAACTGGCGGCGCTTCTGTACGCTCTGCTGGTCCATCCCGCCGATATCGCCCGCGAACAATTCGCGCAGCTTTTCCCCCACGAACCGTCCGCCCGCCTGTTCAATCGACTGCTGCAAGCCGGGCAGGATGATCGCCGCGATGACCCGCTGCAGCATGTCATCTCCCGCCACGCGAAACCCTTCGCGGAAGGTCTGGCGCGGATGCAGGACCCGCCCCGCTTCGCCCCAGTAGGTCGTGACCATGAGATCGGTGGTGCCACCGCCGATGTCGATGCAGGCCAACCGCAGAGACGGTGCCGCCGCCTGCCCCGGCTCTTGCGCGCGCGGCCTGCCTTTCAGCGTCAGGAAACGATCAATACGGCCATCAAATTTCTGGGTGAGTTCCGAATAGAGGTAGACCATCTGGGTCGCGCTGGCCTCGTCCCATTCGACAATCAGGTCCGGCATCCGGCTGATCGAACTCTCGCTGTCGCGCAGCCCCATCATCGCCCAGACCAGTGCCAGCGCCCCCTTGGCCTTGGAGCGAATGATCGCTTGTTCCTGCGCGGTCGTCGCAGTCGGCAGGGTCAGGATGATCCGGTCAAGCCGGCGCGGGAGCTCCGATTGCGGGCGGCGGGCCCGGCTGGCCGGTGCGTTCACCTGGATCAGCGCGTGGGATATGATTTCGGCGAGCATGAAGCCGAACAGCGATGCCCGCGAGAATCGGGGGCGGATGGCGGGGGTCTTCGGGGTCTTGCCGCGCGGGCGCAGTCGCGCCTTTTCATCGGCCACGATCTGCTCCAGCACATCACCCGCCTCGTTCAGATGGCGCATCGCCGCGCGCAGCCCCTTGGGCAGATTGGTGGGATCGGAATGATGGTGAAAACGCCAGTCCTGCAAGACCGGCTTGTCATCCCACAGATACCGCTTGGGGCTGGACAGTCCGGAGGCGGTTTCGGTGCCTTCCTCTCCTGCCACCAGCCGCAGGGCTTCGGGCCCCATCCGCACAAAGCTGGGCCAGAGGAAGGCATTGCGCCGCCCTGACCGGCTGGCATAGCGCTCGTCACCCAAGCGATGCTCGGAAAACTCGACCCGGCTTTCGAACAGGCCGGAATAGTGAAATTCGGGCCGCGACAGATCACGAACTTCCAGCGGAAAAGACCGTGCCAGATCAAGCCGGGACTCGCCTGGGAACCGCTCGATCAAGATGCCGCAGGTGCGCGAATTGCCCACGTCCAGAACCAGTTCGACTTCGACCGGTGCGGTGCTGTCATAGGCGCTGACGGTATTGGCAAAGCGCAGTTTCGGAATACGCACGGCATGGTCGATCAGCCGCAGGTAAGCCAGGTATCGCGCCCAGTGTTCGAATTTGTGGGGCAGGTCGTCATGCGTGATCCGACGCCCGGGTCGCTCTGCCCGCTTGTAGGACATGAACAGGTCATCGAGCCAGTCCGACACCCATTTCTGCAAGTCCAGCATCTGCCCGTCACTCGCCGGGTCAAGCCGCCGCAGGAACCAATCCATCCGCGCAGGGTCGGCCACAAAACGGAAATCGCGTGATTTCTCGGCATCGCTGCGCTCGGGCGCAAGATATTGAAAACTCTGGTCCCCATCGATCAGCGCGGTATCCAATGCCAGTTGCACACGGTGCGTATCGCCGGTCAGCGGATCGGGCTCGTCCAGTTCAACCGTTCGCATCCGCGCCCAGCTAGACGGGCCGGGGTCGAACCGTTCTTCTCCTCCTGCCCCGCGGTCGGTCTTGACCCGCAGTACCGGAACCGGAATCCACTTTGACAGGAACGGCTCGAGCGCAGCGACGGATCGCACTGAATATTCGTCATCCTCAGGTGTCGCAGCCTCTTCCACCACAACGTCGCTTTCCGCGTCGCCAGTCAGTGGCAGCAAGGCCCATTCCTCGGCGGCTTCGGTGCCGCCAACCACCCGTTCGACGAAACGGGCGTTCTTCAGTTCGATCTTGTCCATGCGGAAACCAAAATCGAGGATCTGCGTACCCGAGTACGGAACAAGCGTCACCTCGTCCCGCCACTCGACCAACTGCGCCAGGTGTTCAGATTGCTGCATCCTGCCTACCTCGAAATACTTATATTTAGCGACCACTCGGGGGCCTTGTCACTGACTGTACCAGAATATGTCAGGCTTCGGCCATCCCGCCGCAAGACATGCAGCGTCACCGGCTTGTCGCCGTCGCCCCGATTGCTCTTGAGCCGCACCTTGACCTTGTAGAGTCCGGGCGTTGCCTTATCGAATACGATGTTTTCCACCGGATCCTCGATCGCACCCGCCCGTGTCACATTCGCGTCCAGATCAAGCGTCCCGTCACAATCGCCCCGGTTGGAATAGGAGATCGTTTGCCCGGACGGACACGTCACCGCCAGATCAATGTCATCCAGCGTGTTCCAGGAGAGCGCAAAGTTCAGTTCGGCACGCCGCGCCCCACGCGCATCAAGATCACGTATGACATCCTTGCTGTCGCGCTCGGTCTTGTCCTGGGGTTCAGGTGTCGGTGTCTGCACAGGCTCCGGCGTTTCCACCGGGGGCTTGTCTGGTGTCGGGGCCGCATCCGGCGTGGTGGGCAACACCGGGATCGTCGCCTGACAGGCCCGATCCAACAGGGCGAGTTCATGCTGCAGCGCCGCGATTTCATCTTCCAGAACCTGCCGTTCGACCGGTATCGCGGAAATCTCAGGCGCGGGTCTTGGACAAAAGAACAATCGACCGCCATTCAGCCCGCAGGGCGCGATCATCAGGTAGAGGATGTACGCCAGCATCGCCGCCAGCAGCAGCCACCCGAGTAAAATCAGCCACCACCAGGTCCTTGATCGAGGCGGATCAGCCTCGACCGCAGTGCCCGCGGGCGCAATCGTTTGCGGCCGTGGCACCATTGCCGTCAGGATGCCGCGCACCGATTTGCGTTCCGCACCAAGCCAGGCCCAATGCACCAGAACGGGCTGCACCGAACCATCAGGTTGGCGCACCGCGTGGATCATCGACTCCGAGGGGATTTCGATGGCATTGTTCAACGCCTCTGCCAGACGTTGATCCTGGACGTCAGGGCTGTCCGCCAGACTCTCTGCTTCGCTCCGAATATCCGCGATGAGATGACCCAGCCGATCACGCAATTCGGCGGCAGCGTCTTCTCCCAGATCGGCGATTGGCACCGCCCTGCCCGTGACCGGAGCATACCAATCGATCATGTCGCCATGCTCGGTTGCCACAGGTTCGGCAAACAGGTTGGCGTGCTCTGGCGAAAGCCGGCTGCGGACAGTATCGCTTACCAGTTCGTAGGACCGCTGCGCCGCAGATCCCAACGGTTGCAGCCCTTCGGAGGACGTGGTGGCGAGCAGGGTCTCGAACATGCGCGGCCTACTCTGCCTCTGCCTTGCGGGCACCGGCCGCTGCCCGCTGGACAACAGGCGCACAGGCGGCGCTATCGATTGCAGGTGTGGCGTTGGTCCCTTGCAGGAACGCCATCATGTCTGCAGTGGTCAGGGCGAACCCGCGATTTTGCAAACGCCCGGCGCGCACGAATGTATTCACCCCGACCAGCCGCCCGCACATGTCGACCAGCGGCCCTCCCGAATTGCCGCTGGACAAGGCGGCGGAATGCATCAACACATGCGTTTCCGGCCCGATCTGCTGCTCCGTGTTGACGATTCCTTCGGTCACGGTCAGACCCGGCACTGCATCCACGTCTCCGGCTTTCAATGCCGCGAAGTTGATATCACTCGCCATCACGTCACCCGGATACCCCGCCGCCACCACGTTGCTGAGCTTGAGCGATTCCTGCGGGACATGGACCTGAAAGGCGGACACGCCGGTATCGGCAATCTGTAAGAGTGCAAAATCACCCCCGGTCTGCATCAGCGGGCCCTGACTCTTGACCACCGTGGCGATCTGCGGTGCTTCGAGATTGCCACCGGTTACGATTATCTGTCCCCCGTCCGCCAATGCAGGCGCGATTACATGCTGGTTGGTCATGATCAGATCAGGGCCGACAACGAACCCGGAACCGGTCGCGCCCCGGCCGTTTCCCGAACCGGCGAGCACCAGAACGGTGCGCGCTTCGATGACCGCGAGCAGGTCAGTCTCTGCATCCGGATCGGCCGCATCCGGTAACACCACGCGCGCGGGGCTGCTCGGCAACAGCGCGTTGGGAGCGATGCTCGCCCGGCTTTCGGGTTTGACGCCAAGCGCGGGCGGGCTCAGCCCTTCAGGGGTCAGACCATCGGGCAGCACCAGCATTCCATCCGCGCGGCACATGGCGCCCTCCAGCGCGGATGCCAGGGAGGTCCGGCGTTCACGCAGGCTGTCGTTGAGTTCACGCGCCGCGCGCAAAGTCGCCTCTTCGGTTATCACCGGCGGCGCGTCGGTGTGAAACAGGCGCGATCCCGGCATGAGAAGCCAGGCGAGAAAGCCACCGGCCAACAACAACAGAATCAGGAGCGGCACCCAGGCCAATCGTGTGATCCGACGCTGAACAGGACCATCCGCAACCACCGGCGCTGCAGCGGCCGCCGGGGCAACGGCAGGCGCGGCGACCGGTGCGGCCTCCGGCACTCTCGCGCCCGTAGTTGGCAGAGTCAGATAGCGACCCAGGTTCGCTGCAAAATGCTCCGGGCGCGTTGATACGTTGGCACCGCGGCAGTCGGGCATCAGACCCCAGTTCACGATCATCGGACGATCGCCGACCATTACGACATCGTCGCGCCCATAGGTGCTGAGCGCGCCAAGCGCCAGATCGGCGCTCTCTGGCTGATCGGCGAGTGCACGCAACGGGCGCAGATGATCCGAAAGATAGGCCTCGGCACGATCCCGTTCTGCGGGTGACAGGCTGGACAGCGCGCGCGGCTCTCCCGTCGTGTCGGCGTACCAGGCCACTGTCGGAGGGGCGGCATCATTTCCGTGGCTGATCAGCGGCTCGGCAAACAGCGCGGCCACCTCGGGCCCGGCCCGTTCGCTCAGCAGCGCCCGCAAGGCGTCGTATCGTTCCAGCACCGGTGTTCCGCCCGCTTCGACAAAGTCTTCGGGGGCTACGCGTGTCTTGGATAGAAAGTGGTCGGCCATCGCTGCTATCTCCCGGCCCGGCGCAACGTCGCGGCGCCGCGTCCATTGGTTTCAGGTTGGTGCGTATCGCAATTCGCATTGCCGCGCGCGTCGAGCTTGCAACTGACATCCCGACGAAAGATCGAGGAGCCGTCGCTGCATTGCAGGTTGCCCGGCTCGCGCATGGTCAATGTGCCGTTGCCCCGCATTCTGCCGGAAAGCCGTCCTTCGCATCGCACGCCATTGGTTGAACGCATGATTTCCGTTCCATTGCCATTCTTGTCAAAACAGATGCGCCAGTATTTGAACCGGGTGATCCGGCCGGTGTTGATATCGCGCACCGCATAATTGGACGACAATTGCCAGCACCCCTCCATCACGGAGATATCGTTCTTGTCGAACGCATCCGGAGCCAGCCCGCTTGGCGTTGTACGCTTTGCCGGTGGTTTGGGCGGCGGCGGGGGTGGAGGGGGTGGTGCCGGTGGCTCGGCCTTGCAGACCAGCCCGCCGAGTTTCTGTTCCAATGCGCCTATTCGGATGGCCAGATCGTCATTGGCGCGATCGACCAAAGCCAGATCCGCCCGCACCCGCAGCTTTTCCTCGGAGTCGCAAAAGCTGATGGTCGTTCCGGTGAAGGGCAGCCGCAAGCCGCAAGACTGCAGCAACAGGTAAACGGATGCCCCGATCACTGCGACCAGCGCAATCGCCAGAAGGGTTACGGCAAGTCGCATGCCACCTGCTTTTCCAAAACACCTGTCTCCTGTGTCGCTCCGCACTGTGATCGCCTGTCATGCGCCATCATGAAAGCCCGGTTATCAACAACTTAACCCTATGCCGGGGGGCTTGGCTGCTGCAAGGGTCGTATTGGCGGTTCGGCAGAAATTGAGCGCAACCCGCGCCCGGCTGGCCATCAAGATGCATATCTGACGATTCTCGAGAATTTTTCCCCCTGCGCGGCGAGCCATTCATAGGGCCAGTGGGAAGGCTGGTCGCTCCAGCGCGCCGCCGACGCTTTGGTTACCTGCAGGCGTCTTCAATTGCCACGCCGGTTGAGGATCGGCCTGTGGGATCAGGCCGCGCTACCGCGGGGCAGCGATGGACTCCCGGCCTCGTCACTCTGCGAAAAACCTGTCGGATCGGTCGGTGTTTCCTCATAGAAGGTGTGGCACCCCCGCCCTGCCCGCTTGGAAGCGTAGAGCGCAAGATCTGCCTTGTGCAGCAAGTCCGCCGGATCGGGACCGGGGGATTGCACCGAAAGAACCGTCCCAATGCTCGCCGAGATTTTGCAGACCTGACCCTCGAATGGCACCGGTTCCTGCAATCGGGCGACAAGGCGACGGGCGATCCCGCCGAGCCGGCGCTTGTCACGCAGCCCGTCAAACATCAGCACGAATTCGTCCCCCCCGACGCGCGCGACCATATCTTGATCACGCGTTTCCTCGACCAGGATACGGGCCGCAACCTGAAGCACGTGATCCCCGGCAGCATGCCCCATCGTATCGTTCACAGCCTTGAAGAAATCGAGATCAAGGTTCATGAGCGCAAACGCCCGGGACCCCGCCGCCATCCGCGACAGAACATGATTCATCGCCCGCCTGTTCTTCAATCCGGTCAGTGTGTCAGTGAATGCCTGCTCTTCGGCGGCAATCATTGCACCCTGCAGTCGCTGATTGAGCTTGCGCGACGCTTCCATCGCAGCGCTCTTTGCCTCGACCAGGTACAAGAGTTCGATGGTCAGGTCCGTCGCTGCAAAATCGGCACTGGTCAGTGCATAGTCCCTTACCGCATCCAGAACCGAAATGCCGAACGACAGGTTCAGAACCGCCCCTTGTGCAATCGGCACGGCAACCCCCTTGAGCGCGGTACGTGGGACATCGCGCAACTGCAGGTGCAGCTTGGCGCCAGAATGCGCAAGCAGGCCTTCCATATTCGTCACGGACCTTGGCCTGGTCAGTTCGAAAAGCTCCAGAAACCGCTGCCCGACCATCAGCGCATCCGGTCGCAGCTTTTGCAGGGTGGGACCGACTCCGGTAATACGACCTGTCTTGTCCAGCATAAGATGCATCGGGCACAGGGTGCAGAGCCAGTCGGCGAGATGATCCTGCGCAATCATGGTTTCGCCACTCCCAGTTCAAAGCTCCGGCCTTCGGCAAATGCGGATTCGATCAAGGTGATCGTGATGACGTCGCGCCCGTTGCTGCCGCCGGAATGGTCGAGTATTGCCAAGGCACCGTAGTCATCGGCCATCGCCCGCAAGACACCGACCAGCACATCTCCGAACCCCGGCAGGCCCGGGGCGCAGGTCAGGCTGAACCGACCGGCGGCATGTTCACGCAGTTCCAAGGCCGGCAGGTGCAAATCCGAGACCGCAAGCCGCGCCCTGTCGGGTAAGTCATCGAGTGAATGCAGGAAGTCCAGATAGCTGACCCCGCAAAACCGCAGCAACCGGCGCAACGACTCCGTCTGGGGATTGGAAACGAGGAACGTGCCGATATCCTCAAGCACCTCGTTCACGGGTCGGTCCAGTTCAAGGGCGATGACCTCGAGCAGGTGGCGCGACTGATCTTTGTCATAGATCAGCATCGCCTCGAATTCCGGGCTTTCAAACCCCGCAGCTTCGGTCACCCGCAGCCACCGCGCCGTTCCATAGGTGGCACAAAAGAACGATTGAATTGCCTTGTTAATCAGCCCGTGCATATCAGACTCGCTTGTTTATCAAAGCGACTGTCGCCGGTGCCTGTTAAGAAACGCCCAACAGGTAAAATGCGAATTAGTTATTATGGCCTATTGCGATGGTGCCAGCAGTTTTCCACCAACCGACAGCGCGTTAACGCCGCTTGGTCGCAGATCAAAGGCACCGTCCTGAATCTCGGATATCGTCGCCGCAGGCAAGCTGGGCCAGGCCCGTGTCGCCGGATCAAAGACATCACGCATCACGAACCCATCGTCAGGGCGCAGCACCACATGGCTGATGCGCGTGTCAGCGTCGTCATCCAGAAACAGGATCATGGCCTGTTCATCTGCCGAAACGGACGGAACAAATGCGCCCTTGACCAGCACACAGCCAGGCCGGCCATCGGCGGTTACATGTCGACATCCGTTCAACCACATATTCAGGGCAAAGACCGGAATGTCTTGCAGAGTTTCCGCATCAAGCACCGCACCGGCCGGGCGTATCGGGAGCAATTCCAAGAGTTCGGCGGCCCGCTCCGGCAAGTCGCGGTGCTGGACCTGTTGTTCGAACTGATAGCGGTTCGTGGCCTCGCGTACGGCAACGATGCGCTGGATCAGGCCCGTACTGTCCGACGTGTCGGCCGTGGATTGCAGCGCAGCAAGACCCGATTTTCCGGCCCGACCCCATTCATGCGCAAGCGGCCAGAGCGCCAGTTGATCCATCGTCGTACGGCCCGTTTCGAAGCGGGAAACCTGACTGGCGGTCGAGATCCGGTAGACATCCAGAACGGGTGTCATCCACAAGCCCGCCACCGCGATCACCAGCACGGCCATTGCGACGTTGATCTGCCGGATGCGACTCATCCAGCCACCGCGCAGCAGCACCGCACCACAATATGCCATCCCGTAGGTCAGCAGGAATAGCGCCACCGTCATCGCCATGATACGATCCGGAGTCCAGCCATACTGGCGCACCCGCGTGATCACCGCCCAGACCGTCAACGCCGTCAGCAGCGGCATCAGAACCGCAAGGACCTGCGTTGCGGACCTCAGCCCCCGCGTCTGGACCGCCATCCTGTCATCGCGGTCCAGCGCCATGCTGATCAGGGACACCGCGACCGCCGCCGCACCCAACAGGGTGCCCCCGGCCGAAAACTCTCCGAACAGACGATCCAACCCACGCAGCGGCACCGCCAGCAGGAACACCGAGACGACGACCAGCACCAGCGGAACCAGCAGGCGCAACAACCGCAACAGCGGATAGGGCGACAGGGTATGGCGCAGTTCCTGTACGACGGCGAGGCCGAGGCCAAGCACCGCTCCGCTCAGGCCAAAACGCACCCAACCCGGGCGCAAGAACGAGTCGATCACCTCGATATCGACCAGTTCGAGCAAGGCATCGCTGAGAAAGGCAATCAGCCAGAACGCCGCCACGAATACCCATGCCAGAGCATAGCGCGCCGTCAGCATCCATGCCGCATCAAACAGCCTGTCATAGCGCAGCAGCGCCGAGCGATCCTGCAACCAGACCAGCAGGAACGGCGTACAGAACAGCACGATGACCGCAGCGACGCTTACCATCACGGGTTCATCAAGAAGATCGGTTGTCACCATGTATCGCATTCCCGCAATGCTGACCAGCAGCGTAAGGAACACGGCGAAGCCAAGTGCGCCGATCAGCGCGCGCGCGACGGCAACCGGTCCGGACAGAGCCAGGGCAACGATCGAATATGTCGCAACGAAGGTGAAAAGTGCCAGAAACAGGGCTGGCGGCACGGAAGGATCGCCCCACCGATCCCCCAGTCCCCAAAGCGCCAGACCCGCAATGCCGCCCAGTCCGGCCATGATCAGGCGATGTTCGGTCCCCGGCATCTGGCCCATTGGCGCGGCGTGATCTGATCGCTTGTTCTTCATCGCGGCGAGCCTACTGCGACCCCCGCGGACAGGCCAGCGCGAATGCGCCGATGAGCGTAAACCGTCAGGTTCAAAAATCCGTCGGTGCGCCGCCCTCTTCCTTGCGGCGGGCGACAAACGCCGCGAGTTCTTCGCGGATGGCCTCATCCATTGGCGGGGCCTCGAACTCGGCAATGATCTGTTTGAACAGGTGATGCGCACGCTCCGGTGTCCAGATCGCGCCGGCCGCCTCCCATCCCTCGAAATTCTTCCAGTCGCTCAGAAACGGTTGATAGAAGGCCGTGGTGTAGCGATCCTGCGTATGCTGAGTTCCAAAGAAATGCCCGTCATTGCCCACCGCGCGGATCGCATCAAGCGCGATTTCGTCCGGCCCTGTGGCGACAAGTGAGGGATCCATATAGCGCTGGATCTGCTGCAGAATCTCGCAATCCATGATGAACTTCTCGGGGCTGGCGATCAGACCACCCTCAAGCCAGCCCGCCGCGTGATAGACCATATTGGAGCCGGACTGCACCGCCGCCCAAAGGCTGTTGGATGTTTCCCACATCGCCTGCCCGTCTGGAACGTTGGCGGCACAGACACCGCTGGATCGTATCGGCAACCCGTAAAACCGTGCCAATTGCCCGGTCATCTGCGTCGCCCGCATGTATTCCGGCGTGCCAAAGGCCGGTGCGCCCGATTTCATATCGACATTGCTGGTGAATGTACCGATCACACAGGGGCATCCCGGGTTGATGTACTGCGCCAGCGCAATCGCGATCAGCCCCTCGGCCAGCGATTGCGCCACGGCCCCGGCCATCGTCACCGGTGCCATCGCCCCTGCGAGCGTGAACGGTGTCACCACCAGCCCCTGACCGCGCCGGGCGAGCCGCATCCAGCCATCGAGCATCGGATAGTCGTGCTTGAGCGGAGACGTAGAGTTGATATTCGTGTACATACGGGGGGTTGCGTCAAATTCTTCATGCGACAGACCACCCGCGATCCGCACCATTTCCATGACGTCTTCGACCCGTTCCTTGCCCAGGGAATAGGCGTGCATCACCTTGTCGGTCAGCGTCAGTTTGTCATAGAGAACATCCAGATGCCGAACGCTGGCGTGCACGTCCACAGGCTCGACCGGGTAACCGCCCGCGAAGTGGATGCAGTTGAAATACTGTGTCAATTTCAGCAGGTTGCGGCACATCTCGCGCGTGCCCGGCACCTTCTTTCCGATTTCCATGTCCCAGTAATTCGGCGGTGACGACACATTGCCGAACAACAGGGTTTGCCCGCCAACCGTGATTTGCCGCTCGGCGTTGCGGGGCGTCAGCGTAAACTGTGACGGGGCCTTGGCGACCATCTCCATGATGAAGTCGCGCCCAAGGCGCACGACATCACCCTCGATCCGGGCCCCGGCTTCGCGGAATATCTCGAGCGCCTCGGGGTTCAGAATGGCGATCCCGATGTCTTCGAGGATCTCCATCGCCCCGAGATGAATGGCGGCAACCCCCTCTTCGGTCAGGGGTTCGACGGGCCGGTCTATGTTGATTGGCGGGTTCCAGGCCATCTGCTCGATCACCAAACCGCCCCGCCTTGCCGCATTGCCGGCCCGACCGCCCGCGCGCCGTTTGCGTGCTGTACCATCCGCCATGATCCGACCTCCGATATGTGCCCGTCATTGAGCAACACACCCGCCGCGTCTTCCGGTCTGAACGCGACAGCACCTGTCGTTTTCGAGACCAGATGGTCGCTTTCGGTGACTGACGCCTACAGGCCCAGCCAGCGGGGCAAATGGCCGATATCGGGCAGAACCACATCCGCGAAAGGATCGAGTTCATCGGCGCGTGCCATCCCGGTCAACACTCCGACGGTCGTCATGCCCGCGCTGCGCCCGGCTCTGAGGTCATGGGTGCTGTCCCCGACCATCACGACATGCGCGGGCGGCACATTGACGGCTCTGGAAAAAGCCAGCAACTGACCCGGCGCGGGCTTGGCGCCATGTCCACTGTCAAACCCGGCCACAAAATCGAAACACTCCGCAACGCCAGCGGCGTTCAGATGCGCCCGAGCGGGCGATTCGGCATCATTGGTCGCCACACCAAGCCGCATTCCCTGTGCACGCAGGGCTTGCAGGTAAGGTAGCAGCGGCACCGCCTCGGCCTGCGGCGCCATCTCGGCCTCTTCGTTCAGCATGTCGATCACCGCATTCCGGGCCATGTGCGGCAGATGCGGTACAAGCGCATCGGCGACTTCGGCCGGTGTCCCGGCAATCACGACGCTGTCCGGGCGGAAACGGCCTGCGGGCAAATCAAAGCCGATCGCCTTTCCAAGGTGGATTGCGCGCACATTATCGCCCTCTGTCGCCCGCAGCAGAAAGGCACTGGCCCAGGCCTCCCACGTGGCGCCAAATTGGAACAGGGTTCCGTCCTTGTCAAAGAGGATGGCCGAAATTGTCACGGGCACTGCCTTTCACGGTCGGGTTTCATCAGGTCCAATGTACCTGCGCCCCACCCGGAAGCGCGGCGCGTGCGAGCATCGGGTGTTCATACGGGATCGTCTCGGCCTCGCAGAATTGCACCACCCAGTCATCGTCCATCATCAGGAAATCCAACACTGAGCCAAGGAACTCTGGTTCTGCGGCCCGGGTTCTCAGGTCCTGTTCGGACGCGCCACTCGCCCCCAGAAAAACCGGCAGAAGATCGTCCTGCCCAAGCAGCCAGGTCAGCACCTTGAGAGCGAGCGTTTCGGCAGCGTCGGCGGAATATTGCATAGTGATCTGGCTTTTCCCTGATCGGAAACAGTTTGTTAAGGACTCTCATAAACACTTTGAAACAATATTAACGCAAGACATGAAAGGCGCCACGCGTGCAAGGCACCATTCTGATCGTAGACGGCGTATCGACAAACCGCATCATGCTGAAGGTTCAGCTATCTGCGGCCTATTATCATGTGGTCCAGAGTAACGGGATCGACGGGCTTGAGGCGTTGATTCGCCGTACCCGCCCGGAGCTTATCGTGACTGCGATGACACTGCCTGACGGCAGCGCGCACGACGTGCGTGCGCTGCTGAACCGCGACGACAGCATGCGCAACACGCCGATCATCGCCGTGACGGCGCACAACGATCGGGCGGCGCGGTTCGCGGCTCTCAAAGGCGGCATCGACGACGTGCTGTGCCAGCCGCTCGACGATCTGATCCTGCAGGCCCGTATCCGGAGTCTCATTCGCGCCAGAAGCAGCACCGAAGAACTGCATTTGCGCGACAGTTCCCAACCCGCGATGGGTTTTGCCGAACCCGCCGCAGCCTTTGCCCCGCCATCGAACATCGCCTTGCTGACCAGTCAGGCCTGCACGGGCGCGGTGTGGCGGGCGCGACTCAAGGACCTGTCCAACCACAAGCTGCAGTGCCATCGGATTGACGACATTCATGCCATGATGACCGGGCAACCGCCCGATGCCATCATCGTGGATCTGACAGACGACAGGACCGAGCCGGCATTGCGATTGCTCGTCGATCTCAGGTCCCGCGCTTTCAGCAGTCAGGCCGCGCTTATTGCCATCATACCGGAAACTGACCGCCATCTTGGTGCCGACGCGCTTGACCGCGGCGCGCATGATATCCTGCAGAACGGGTTTTGCGCCGAAGAGCTATCGCTCAGAATCGATGCGCAACTGCGTCGCAAGAAACAATCCGACCGGTTTCGCGATTCTGTTCGCGATGGGCTGCGTGCTGCGGTGCGCGATCCGATGACCGGATTGTTCAATCGCCGATATGCGCTGCCGCATCTGGCCGCGACCGCCAACGAGGCCGCGAGGACCGGCAGCAGTTTTGCGGTGATGCTGGCCGATCTCGATCATTTCAAGCAGATCAATGATTGTTTTGGCCATCCGGCGGGCGATTCCGTTCTGATCGAGACGGCGCGCCGGCTGCAAAGCCAGGTGCGCGCACGTGACATGATCGCCCGCGTGGGTGGCGAAGAATTCATGATCGTAATACCCGACGCCGATCAACACGCCGCGACTCTCGCGGCTGATCGGCTGTGTCGCCAGATCAATGCGCTGCCGTTTCATTGCGCCGGCGTGTCCCAACCCATCAATGTCACCACCAGCATCGGCGTCGTCGTCGGCTCGCCACCCCACTCGATGGCACAGATCCAACCTGACCAGCACGCCCAGTTGCTGATCAGCCAGGCCGACCGAGCACTTTACGGAGCGAAACATGCCGGCCGCAATCAGGTGTCGTTGATCGGCGTCGCCGCCTGAAACCGGGATTCACACAGCACGCGAACAAGCCTCTTTTCGGCGTGGGAACCCGCCGCAAACGTCGATTGATGCCGAACTGACGATCCTGTGCCCGAACCCCGACGCGGCTACCAAAACGCCAAGCCGGATGTGAAAGGCGTTTTTTGTCTTGAATGGTGCGACCGGGTTGGTCAGACTCGGCGTCATGTCTGATACGCCCACACTCATTGTCCGTCCGTTGCGCGCAGAAGACCTGTCGCAATGGTCCGAGATGTGGACCGCCTATCTTGAATTCTACGAGACCAGCGTCGCGCCAGAGGTCTATGACAGCACATTCACGCGACTGTTGGGGGATGACCCGCGCGATTTCAACGCCCTTGTTGCCGAACAGGACGGGCGACTGGTGGGGCTGACACATTATCTCTTTCACCGCCACGCCTGGAAAATCGAAGATATCTGCTATCTGCAAGACCTCTACGCCCGCCCCGAATACCGGGGCACCGGGGTTGGCCGCGCGCTGATCGAGGCCGTCTATGCCGTGGCGGACAAGAACGGCACGCCAGCGGTCTACTGGCTTACACAGGATTTCAACGAAACCGCCCGAACCTTGTATGATCGCATCGCAAAGGTCACACCCTTTATCCGTTATCAACGCCCATGATCCGTATCGTCCTGTTTCTGACTGTCGCCATTTGCGCCGGATGCACGGCAAGGCCACTAGGCGACACGCCGACCCGGGCCGCGATTGCCGAGTCGAGCCTGCCGCCGATGAAAGGCTTTGCCGCGACGCGACCAAGTGCGCCGTCACAATCCAACGCCAACATCGCGGCTGATTTCCTCTCCTTGCATTTCGAATTGGAGAGCGGCCGCAGCCTGCCGGTGTTTACCCGGTTTGAGGCCCCGATCACCGTGCGCGTCACCGGCAAGCCTCCCGCAAGCCTGGAGCCGGACTTGCGCAGGTTGCTCGACCGACTCCGCCAGGAAGCGGGCATCAACATCCGTCAAACTCAGGGCGATCGCGCGAGCATCACCATTCAGGCAATCTCCCGCGCCGAAATCCGCCGCGCCCTGCCGCAGGCGGCGTGTTTCGTCGTGCCGAATGTGTCCAGCATCGAGGAATACCGCCGCAAACGCCGCAGCCCGGAAACCAATTGGTCGACGCTCAGGAAACGCGAGACCATGGCGATCTTTCTTCCCTATGATTCGACTCCACAGGAAATCCGCGACTGCCTGCACGAGGAACTCGCTCAGGCGCTTGGCCCGCTGAACGATCTCTATCGGCTGTCCAACTCGGTGTTCAACGACGACAACGTACACACGGTCCTGACCGGGTTTGACATGCTGATCCTGCGCGCCACCTACGCGCCCGAGATCTACAGCGGCATGACCAAGGCCGAAGTCGCAACCGAGCTGCCCGATATCCTGTCGCGGATCAACCCGAGCGGCAATCGGCTTCCGACCCATGCCATAGCGCCCACTCCGCGTACCTGGATCGACTCGGTGCAGATTGTTCTGGGTCCGGGAGCCGGAACGGCAGAGCGTCGCAGCGCCGCACAATCCGCCGCCGCGACAGCGCAGCAACTCGGATGGCAGGACCATCGCCGGGCCTTTGGCTACTACATGCTGGGCCGCATGACCCAACCCGACGATGCCGAGCTGGCGCAGCAATATTATTCCAATGCGCTCAGCTATCTGCGCAGGGCCCCCGACACTCAACTCCATCAGGCCTATATCGTGACCCAGACAGCCGCATATGCGGTCGCGAGGGGCGCTGGCTCCGATGCCCTGCGCCAGATCGAGCCCTATCTGGATGTCGCGGCCCGATCTGAAAACGCGGCGCTGCTGTCCACGCTGATGCTGCTCAAGGCAGAGGCGCTGGATCAGACCGGCCAGACCGAAGCGGCGCGCACCGTGAGGCTGGACAGCGTCGGATGGGCAAGATACGGCTTTGGCACGGATTGGGCGGTGCGGGCGAAAATGCAGGAAATTTCGTCGCTGAACCCCCACAACAAGCGTAACAGCCAATCAAACGGGTAACAGACGATGATCGTGATCGCAGGTGTTCTGCTGGGGGCCGTTTTCGGTGTGATCCTCGCCAGGAAAGGCGGCGGCAAAGCTGCGGATATGGCGCAATACGCCGCCGCATCGGCGATGGCATTCGGAATCGTCGCGATGATCGCCACCGTCTTGATTGATCGGCTCGTGGGCTGATCCGATGTTTGTTCCATTCTACGAAAATCTGCGCAAGTCCGGGGTCCCGGTTTCGTTGCGCGAATATCTCAGCTTTCTCGAAGCCATGAAGGCTGGGTTGGCCACCTATGATGTCGAAGCATTCTACTACCTTGCCCGCGTGTCGATGGTGAAGGACGAGCGCAACATCGACAAATTCGACCGCGCCTTTGCCACCAGCTTCAAGGGCTTGGAGCAAATAAGCTTCCAACAGGTGATGGACGCCGTCGACATTCCTGCCGAATGGCTGCGCAAGATGACCGAAAAGCATCTGTCCGCAGAGGAGAAGGCCGAGATCGAGGCGCTTGGCGGGTTTTACAAGCTGATGGAGACGCTCAAGGAGCGCCTCAAGGAACAGCAGGGCCGGCACCAGGGTGGCAACAAGTGGATCGGCACCGGCGGCACCAGTCCCTTTGGTGCCTATGGCTACAACCCCGAAGGTGTTCGCATCGGGCAGAAGGAAAGCCGACACCAGCGTGCGGTCAAGGTCTGGGACAAGCGCGAATTCAAGAACCTCGATGACACGGTCGAATTGGGCACCCGCAACATCAAGGTCGCGCTCAAGCGCCTGCGCAACTGGGCGCGCGAAGGCGCGGCCGAAGAGCTTGACCTTGACGGAACCATTCGCGCCACTGCCGAGCACGGCTATCTCGACGTCAAGACGAGACCGGAGCGCCACAACGCGGTCAAGGTTGTCCTGTTTCTGGATATCGGCGGATCAATGGATCCGCATGTGAAAGTCGTGGAAGAACTGTTCTCTGCCGCGCGCAGCGAATTCAAGCATCTGGAATATTACTACTTCCACAATTGTCTCTATGAAGCCGTCTGGCGCGACAACCGACGCCGCTGGGATGCGCAAATCTCCACGCAAGAAGTGCTGCGGACCTATGGGCCGGACTACAAATGTATCTTTGTCGGCGACGCGTCGATGAGCCCCTATGAAATCGCCTATCCCGGTGGGGCCAATGAACATTGGAATGCAGAAGCTGGCAGCGTCTGGTTGCAACGGGCCCGCGAGCAATGGAGCAGCAACCTCTGGATCAACCCGGTGCCGGAAAAATACTGGTCCTACACCCATTCGATCCAGATGATTCAAGAGATCTTCGCCGATCAGATGGTGCCAATGACGCTCGACGGGCTGAGCCGTGGGATGAAGGCGCTGACGCGCTAACACCCGTGCGGTCCAACAAATCAGGTCTTTGCACAGGCTCGCGGTCTGCTTAGGCTGTTCGCATGTCCGACGCACCGATCACCGACATCGATCTGAAAGCCTTCACCGCTGATCCCTACCCGGCGCTCGCGCAGATGCGGCACAATGCGCCCATTACATATGTGCCGCAACTGGGAGCAACGCTGATCACGCGGCGCGATGACATCCACACCCAGGAAAAACGGATCGATGTGTTCTCTTCGGTGCAGCCCGACGGGCTGATGACCCGATTGATGGGTGAGAACATGATGCGCAAGGATGGGGAACGGCACCAGCAGGAACGTCGCATCCTGTTCCCTGCACTCAGCCCGCGCACGGTACAGGATCATTGGAAACCGATCTTCCAGCGCGCGGCGCTGTCGATCCTGCGAGAGTTGCAGCCCAGAGGCCGCTGCGATCTCGTCAGGGACTATGCGATGCCCGTTTCCGCCGAAGCGCTCAAGGCGATCACCGGGCTGACCGAAATGCAGGCGGCTGAAATGGACGGGGTCAGCCAGGCGATGATCGATGGCTGCGCCAATTATGCGGGCGACCCGCATGTCACCGCACGATGCAACGCCGCGACGGCGCTGATCGACGTCCATATCGACCGCATGCAAGACGCTCCTCCGCCCCGTTCGGCGCTGGAGGTGCAGCGACAGGCGGGGCTCGCTGATCCGAACATTCGTGCGAACATCAAGTTGATCATTTCGGGCGGACAGAATGAACCCCGCGACGCCATCGCGGGAACGATCTGGGCCTTGCTGACCCACCCCGAACAACTGCAATTGATCCGTGATGGACAGGCACAGTTTGCTCAGGCGTTCGCCGAATATGCGCGCTGGAACAGCCCGATTGGCATGTCACCCCGTCGCGTTGCCCGGTCTGATACCGTTCAGGGCGTGACGTTCGAGCCGGACGACAAGGTGTTTCTGATGTTCGGTTCCGCCTGCCGCGATGAGGCTCACTTTGATGATCCAGACCGGTTCGACATCACCCGCAACACACAGGCCGCGATCAGCTTTGGGGCCGGACCGCATTTCTGCGCAGGTGCCGCGGCGTCGCGGTCCCTGATTGCCGAAGTTGCATTGCCTTTGGTGTTCAAGCATCTGAAAAACCTGAAAATCACGGGCGATGTTCCGTTTTCTGGCTGGGCCTTTCGCGGCCCGGTCCGGATGCCAGCCAGTTGGGACACCTGATGCCATTGCACTTTGACACCGCCGAATATGCTGCCCGCCAGACCGCAGCCACGCGCGCGGTAGAGGATGCCGGGCTTGACGCGCTGTTGATGTTCGCGCCGGAAAGTCATTTATGGATTTGCGGATATGACACCTTCGGTTTCGCGATGTTTCAGTGCCTCGTTCTGACGGCCGCAGGCGATCTGCATCTCCTGACCCGCCTGCCGGATCTGCGTCAGGCAAAGCTGACCTCGACGCTGCCAGATGATCACATTCACGTCTGGCCGGAACATCAGGGGGCGATGCCTGCGGACAATCTCCGGTCCCTGCTGGCCGATCTGGGCGTGGCGCACGGGCGTTTGGGATTTGAAAGCCAGACAGCCGGTCTGACCGATGCCAATGGCCAGTTGCTGCGCGCGGTACTCCCCGATCTGATCGATGCCTCTTCGCTGATCCGGGATCTGCGCCGGGTGAAGTCGCCCGCCGAGATTGCCATGCACCGCCGGGCTGCGAACCTGTCCGATGATGCGCTGGACGCCGCGATCGTGATCACCGGTGCAGGCGCATTCGAAGGTGACATTCTTGCTGCGATGCAGGGCGCAGTCTTCAGAGGCGGCGGCGACTACGCCGGGAATGAGTTCATCCTTGGCTCGGGTCCCGGTGCCCTGCTCTGCCGCTATTACTCAGGTCGCAGACATCTGGATGCTCACGACCAACTCACGCTGGAATGGTCGGGCGCCTATGCCCGGTATCACGCGGCGATGATGCGCACGGTTGTCATCGGTACGCCCGATCCACGCCAACTCCGAATGCACGACGCCACCGAAGAAGCGCTCGCCGCCTGCGAAGCCGCCATTCGCCCCGGCAACCCGATGGGACATGTCTATGACGCCCATGCCCGCGTCTTTGATGCGCATGGGTTCGGCACATCCCGATTGCAGGCCTGTGGCTATGGCATGGGTGCGGTCTATACGCCGATCTGGGTCGATTTTCCGATGTTCTACGAGGGCAACCCATTGCTCATGCAGGAAAATCAGGTCTTCTTCCTGCACATGATCCTGATGGACAGCGATGCGGGGTTGGCCATGAGCCTCGGCCACAGCGTGCGTGTGACCGCAACAGGTGCAGAGCGGCTGTCGCGGCATGCAACTGCTTTGATCACCTGCTGATCCCTTGCCGAAACGTGCACCGGTGGCCATATCTATAGTATGCTGAAGTTCACACCGATCCTCTTGGCGATTCTGTATGCCCTGGCGATGTATCGCTTCTCTGTCTGGCGGACGGGCAAGGAACTTGACCAGAAATCGACCGAACTTGCTGATCCACACCTCAAGCGACTGACCGACCGGCTCGCCGCCTCACTCGATCTGCACCGGATTCCGGTCTATGTCTACGAGATCGACCCGGTCAACGGTCTGGCTGCGCCCGACGGGCGGATTTTCATCACGCGCGGGTTCTATCGCAAGTTTCAGAACGGTGAGGTGACCGGCGAAGAAATGGCCAGCGTCATCGCCCACGAACTGGGACATGTCGCCCTGGGTCATTCCCGGCGGCGCATGATCGACTTTTCAGGCCAGAACGCCTTGCGCACAGCGCTGGTCATGGTGTTGGGACGGTTCATCCCCTTTATCGGGATCTGGATTGCCAACATGTTGACCAGCTTGCTTGCCGCCGGGCTGTCCCGTTCGGATGAGTACGAGGCTGATGCCTATGCCGCCGCCCTGCTGACCAAGGCGGGAATAGGTGTCGAGCCACAGAAATCGCTGTTTCGCAAATTGGACGCGCTGACAGAAAAACGGGCCGGCATGGCCCCGGCCTGGTTGCTGAGCCACCCGCATACCGATCAGCGGATCGAGGCGCTCGAACAACTGGAGCGCAAGTGGCACGCCCCGAGCTGAGGTCGCGATCACTTCGTCACTGCTTTGGCCAATCGCGGCAGTCTTGCCTTTTTCAGGAGCGATCGCATTTCCCAATTGTCGCCGGACAATCGTCGGGCCTCGACAAGGACGCGTTCGGCAACTTCCGTGATGCCGTCCGGATCGATCTGCCAGAGAGACAGCAGGTAGCCATCCGGATCCAGACGCTTCAGACCCTGCTCGTCCAGCGCGCGTCGCGGGAAATCCTTGGCATTCAGGGTCATGATCGCATCCGATGAACTCGCGACCGCAACGGCAAGGACATGGATATCGGCCGCATCGGGCAGCCACAATCGCTGTTCCAATCCCGGTGCGGGCGGGCATTCTGCATCTGGCCAGGCGTTGCGCAGCAGGGCGATTTCCGCACGCGCCTGCGCCTCGCCGTCTGGTCCCAGCTTGACGGCGGCCCGCGCCCACTCCTCGAGAATCCGCGCGGACCACACCGGCACGAAATGCCCGGCCCCAGCGGCCCCCAGCAGCACTTCGCGCATCACGGTCGGATAGAGCACGCAGGTGTCGATAACGATTTTCACAGGCGAAAGAACAATGACTTGAGATAACCGCTTTCCGCAAGATGCGGAAGTTGCGGATGATCCGGGCCGGCAACCCCCGTATGGATCAGCTGCGCCTGCCGCCCGGCACGACCGATACCACGCGCACTTGCCGCGTGAAACCGGCCAAGATCAGCGGCGTGGGAACAGGAACACAGGCACAGATATCCACCATCGGCGACCAGCGGCGCGGCCAGTTTCGCGAGACGCTCGTAAGCGCGCAAACCGGGTTCGAGCGCGGATTTTGACGGCGCAAACGCCGGAGGATCGCAGATCACAATGTCGAACTGTGCCCCTTCGGCACCAAGTGCCGTGAGAACGTCAAACGCATCCCCCTGCCGCGTTGCGAACCGCTCCGACATTCCGGCTGCTGCCGCGCCCTGCTCGGCAAGCAAAAGGGCCGGGGCCGAGCCATCGACCGCGAGCGCGCGCGCGGCACCACCGGCCAGCGCGGCAAGGGCAAAGCCGCCGACATGGGAAAACACGTCGAGAACCCGCGCACCGGATGCAAGCCGTGCTGCAAAGGCATGATTTGGGCGCTGGTCAAAGAACAATCCGGTTTTCTGCCCGCCCGTCAGATCGGCCATATAGATTGCCCCGTTCATCGGAACCGGGATAGGTGCGTCAGGAGCCGATCCGCGCAGCACACCCGACAGATCGTCCAGCCCCTCAAGCGTCCGCGTCCGTCCGCTGGCGTTCTTCAGAACGGTCCCGACACCGGTGGTTTCGATCAGGGCCTCGGTCAGCATCTCAAGATGCATTTCGGCCCAGGCGGCGTTGGGTTGCACCACGCAGATGTCACCAAACCGGTCGATGATGACACCGGGCAGGCCGTCGGCCTCGGCGTGCACAAGACGATAGAACGGATCACGAAACAGTCGTTCCCGCAGTTGCAATGCCTTGGCCAGGCGCAGTCCGAACCACCTCCTGTCCAGGGGCACGGATATGTCGCGCTCAAGCATCCGGCAAATGATCTTTGAGTCCGGATTAACGGCGACAAGGCCCAGCGGACTGCGCTTGTCATCCTCAAGCACCGCAATGGTGCCTGCGTTCAAGGCACGCGTGCGCCGGTCTGTTACAAGGTCACTGGCATAGACCCAGGGGAAACCATGACGAATCCCACGGGCATTTGCCTTGGGTTTCAGGCGAACGCGCGGCAGGTCGGGTGTTGGCAAGGATAGTGTCATGACGCCCTCATAGCCGCATCATCTGCGCTATAACAGAGGTTGCAGCGCGATGACGGAACGCCAGCCTTCAGTTTCTCGGGCGCGAGCGCCATCCCCCCCGCCGCCGCGGCGATGCAATCGAGGTCAGCCCGTCGCGCAGGACTGCTGACATCGGATGATCCGGCGCAGGATCGGCATATTGCGCGATGAGGTGGCGCAGCGCGGCGCCGGTCTCGCTGTCTTCCGGAAGGCTCAGCGCCCAGTCGAGAAAGATCGACCGGCATTCGGCAGCGCTGATATTTTCGATCTGGTAGGCTTCAAAGATCAGGCCCTTTGGATCCATTTCGCCGCGTGATTTCATGGCTCTTCCTCTGACGGCAACAGAGACCCGATCACAGCGGCGGCCTCTGTGTATGCGGTTTCAAGTGCCTCGCTCAACGCCTCCAGCGTGTCGTATCCCGTGCTTCGACACAAGAACGCAGCCCCACCCTCGCCCAGATCCGCCAATTTCAGGGTTTGACCCGAAAGCAGGCGCGCGGAGGTCTGCACCGACCAGCAAAGATCGTAGCAGACATTCAACTGTGCCGCGTTCTCTGCATCCATCCAGCCGCAATCCACCGCCCCTTGCAATCCCGAGGCCACGTCGCGCGCCCCGGAACCGGACAGCAAGGCACCGGCCTGCGCAACGAGTTCGATATCCTGCATCCGGCCCGCACCGATCTTGGCATCCCACACACCCTCTGGCGATTTGGCTCCCGCGATCTTCTTGCGCATTTCGGCAACTTCGTTCAGCACTTGTTTGCGATCCCGACGCGTTGACAAAATGGCCTTGCGGAAGGCTTCGATATCATCCGCCAGTTCCTCAACCCCCGCGATCACGCGCGCGCGAGTCAGCGCGAGATGCTCCCAGACCCATGCCTCGTCCTCTTGATAGTTTTGAAAGCTCGACCAGCTGGTCGCGACCGGACCCTGGCTTCCCGAAGGGCGCAGGCGCATGTCGACCTCGTACAGGCGCCCCTGTGACATCTGTGCGGTCAGCGCGGTGATCAACGCCTGTGTCATCCGCGCAAAATAGGTGCGTGTTGCCAGCGGGCGCCGACCATCCGACGCATCCACATCCTGCGGATCATATATCACGATCAGATCAAGGTCGGACATGGCATTCAATCGCCCCGCGCCGAGCGAGCCCATCCCGAGCACGGATGCACCGCGCCCCGGCGGCGGGCCATGCTTGACGGAAAATTGCCTGACCACCAGAGGACAGAGCGCGGCAATCACCGCCCTCGCGAGATCCGCATATTGCGCCCCTGCCGTTTCGGCATCAACAAGACCTCGCAAGTGATGTACACCAATACGAAAATGCCATTCCTTGTTCCACCGGCGCGCGGTGTCCAGCTGGGTTTCATAGTCGGGCTCTTCCCGCAACAGCCGCTTCAACTCGGCCTCAAGCGCTTCGAAACCCGGCCAGTCGGAAAAGAAGTCACCGCCGATCACGGCATCAAAGACCCCTGCATTGCGCGACAGATGCCCCGCCAGGGCCGGTGATGTGCCGACGATATCAACCAGCAGGTCGATCAGTTGGGTATTGGCTTCAAACAGGGAGAATAACTGGACGCCCGCAGGCAGACCAGACAGGAATCCATCCAGGGCAAGCAACGCCTCCTCGGGCTTTGACGTCCGCCCCAGCCGCACCAGAAGTTCGGGCCTGAGACGTTCGAATATCTGTTGCGCCCGTTGCGACCGAAGCGCGGGATAGGTCGGCCAGCGCGCCAGAATACTGGCATCGAAATCGACCGGCGCCTGCGCAGGGGGTGGCGCATGATCCGGCGCAAAGAAGTCCTCGGTCAATGCGTGAACTTCGCCCAACCTCTGCCCGATGCTCGCCAGCAAATCGGTGGGCGTCGTATCCATCAGACAGGCAATGCGGGAAATCCCCTCGTCAGATTGCGGCACCTTGTGGGTCTGCGCATCATTGACCATCTGAATCCGGTGTTCGACCTCGCGATGGGCGCGGTAGTGATCGCTCAGTTGCACTGCGACATCGGGGGGAATCCAGCCCTTCTCGGCAAGTGCTGCCAAACCGGCCACGGTTTCGCGCTGCCGCAGGCCGACATCCCTTCCCCCGGCGATCAACTGGCGTGTCTGGGTGAAGAACTCAATCTCGCGAATGCCACCCCGTCCAAGTTTCATGTCGTGACCGGGCACCGAAAGCGCCCTACCGGTGCCCTTGTTCTCGCGAATGCGCAAGCGCATGTCATGGGCGTCCTGGATGGCCGCAAAATCCAGATGCCGACGCCAGACAAACGGGGTAAGCGTATTCAGGAACCGCTCCCCTGCTGCAATGTCGCCCGCCGCGGGCCGCGCCTTGATATAGGCGGCGCGTTCCCATGTGCGACCAAGGCTCTCGTAATACCTCTCGGCCGCCTCCGCCGCCATGCAGACAGGAGTGACTGCCGGATCGGGACGCAGGCGCAGATCAGTGCGAAACACGTAGCCTTCGGCCGTGCGTTCGCTCAGAAGACTGCACATATTGCGCGTCGCCCGGACCATGCCCTGACGTGCCTCGTAGAAGTCATCAGGATCAAAGCGCGTTTCGTCAAACAGGCAAATCAGGTCGATGTCCGAGGAATAGTTCAGTTCATGCGCGCCCATCTTGCCCATCGCCAGCACAAACAGCCCACCGGCAGTTGCTACATCATCCTCGGTCAGTCCCGGCAGTTTCTTGCGCCGGATCAGGTTCGCGATTTCCGACTTGATCGCCGCATCACAGACCTGTCCGCCCAGATCGGTGAGAATTCCGGTCACCCGCTCCAAGGGCCATACTCCGGCCAGATCGGCCAGTGCCGTCATCAGCGCGACCCGGCGTTTGGCCTGCCGCAATCCGCTCTTGAGCTGGTTTGGCGGCAACGCGGCTATGTCCGCAATACAGGCCGCAATCGCGGCGTCAGGATCATCTGCGGCCTCGATCAGCCAATCTGCTTCGCGTGCGATCAGCGCCCGCAGATAGGGGCTGCTGCCGGCCGCGCCTTCGATCAAGGACGCCAGATCACCAGAGGCCCCCGGCACAGCGGCGCGGGCCTCGGCCCCGAGGTCGCGATCATAGGCGCGTGGCATGCGGGTTATGTTCTTGCACAATGACATGAACGCAGAGTGAAGCCGGGCGGCGAGCGCGTCAATGCAGGAACGGCTTGCGGATCTCGACCCTATGAGGTCAGGGTACGCGCCATGAGCAAAAGTATGAGACGTGTCCGCGCCGCCCTTAGGGTCGCTGGACTCGCGCCCGAGATACAAGAAACCAAACTGGCCCGCACGGCACTTGATGCGGCCCGCGCCATCGGGTGCGAGATTGACCAGATTGCCAAATCGATCATTTTTCAGGGACAGGACAGCACCGACGCCATCCTGTTTCTGACCGCAGGCGGCAAACGGGTCGATGAACGCAAGGCTGCCGCTGTGGCTGGCGAACCCCTCGGCAAGGCAGATGCGGCGCTGATCCGCGCGCAAACAGGGTTTGCAATTGGTGGGGTCGCGCCGGTGGGACACCTCAACCCGATCCGCGCCTTCATGGACCCAAGGTTGCTGGAATTCGAAGAGATCTGGGCGGCAGCAGGGACTCCGCATCATGTTTTTCGCATTTCCCCGGCCGATTTGAAAAGAATCTCCCATTCAGAACTATCTGACTTTACTGCATAAATTAAGTTAATGTAAAAAACATTCACATATGGCCTTGCAATAACGCACCTCAATCCCGATCTTGGTGATGTGAAAGACATTCACATTGAAACACCTTCAGGAGAGAGACGACCATGACCATGATGACCGAACCCGTTCCCGCCACGTCCCATCCGGGCTGGTTTTCCCGCGCCGAGTCCTGGCTTGACAGCAAGGGCAAAGGAGCCTGGATCGCAGCAATGGTCCTTGGCTTTGTGTTCTTCTGGCCCGTTGGCCTCGCCTTTCTTTTCTACATGATCTGGAGCAAACGCATGTTCAGCAAATCCTGCAGCCGCCGCACTTCGTGGAAACAAAATCGCATGACCGTGTCGTCCTCGACAGGAAACAGCGCATTTGACGCCTACAAGACGGAAACCCTGCGCCGCCTGGAAGAGGAACAGAACAACTTTGAATCCTTCCTCGAACGTCTACGTGAAGCCAAGGACAAGGCCGAGTTCGACCAGTTCATGGACGAACGCGCCAAGCAGGCCAACCGCGACCGTGACGACGGCGAAGCAGCCTGATATCACACCACCTGTCCCCGCCTGAACCCGGGGGCAGGTCTCGTTCTGACTGTCAATTCAGGGTATTTGCGATGTACAATCTGCCGGATCCGGACCGCCAGCCGGAGTTTTATTCCTCTGTTCCGTTCAAGCGCCTGCTCGCATGGATCATAGATACGTTCCTCGTGCTGCTGATGTGCCTCGTTGCCGTTTTGCTGACCGTCTTTGTTGGCGCATTTTTCTTTGGTGTCCTATGGATCGTCCTTAGCTTCTGCTATCGCGTGGTCACCATGGCGAACGGGTCCGCGACCTGGGGCATGCGGTTTGTCGGCATCGAGTTCCGGACCGCCGACGGAAACCAGTTCGATCTGCCGATGGCGCTCGCCCATACTGCGGGCTACACCGTCAGCATTGCCCTCCCGATCCTGCAGGTGATTTCCATCGTCATGATGCTGACCGGCGCACGGGGTCAGGGCCTGACCGACGCCGTTCTGGGCACGGTTGCCCTAAACCGAAGGTCTGAACTGCGCGCCTAATTCCACTCTTGGCGACCCAGAGATCGGTTGTTATCATTTTGGTGAAAGCAACCGCGGACCATTCATGCGACATACCCTGCCCATTGCGCCACAATTCTATGTGACAGCACCTCAACCCTGCCCTTATCTCGAGGACAGGATGGAGCGTAAGCTGTTCACCTCGTTGCAAGGTGACAATGCCGATCGTCTCAATAACGGGTTGAGCCAGCAGGGCTTCCGGCGCTCGCAAAACGTACTCTACCGGCCCTCCTGTGCGGAATGCTCGGCCTGCCTCTCCGCCCGAATCGACATCACGCGTTTCAAACCCACCAAGAGCCAGAAGCGTACCGCACGCAGAAACGCAGGTTTGGTTCGGCACGCGACCTCGCCCTGGGCAACAGAAGAGCAGTATGACCTGTTCCGTCGCTACCTCGATGCGCGACACGCGGATGGCGGCATGGCGGACATGGACGTTTTCGAGTTCTCGGCCATGATCGAGGAGACCCCCATTCGCAGCCGGGTCATCGAATACAGCGACCGCGAGGCAGACGCGCTTGTCGGGGTCAGCCTGACTGATGTCCTCGAAGACGGGCTGAGCATGGTCTATTCGTTTTATGCGCCCGACAGGCTTCAGGATAGCCTGGGCACGCATATGATCATGGATCACATTGAAATCGCCCGGAATGCCAACCTTCCCTATGTCTATCTGGGGTACTGGGTGCCGGGCAGTCAGAAAATGGGATACAAGGCCAAGTTCTCGGGTCTTGAGGTCTATATTGGCGGCGAGTGGAAATCGGTCTCAAACCCGAGGGAATTCAGCGCCGACACCCATCCGCTCTCTACTGACCCAATCGCTGAACAGGTTGCGAATATCAGCCTGCCGGACGGTCGCCCTACCCGGCTCTGACACCACTCACCGTCGGAGTCGTCCATGTCCCGACGGGATTCACACAACGGCTACGCCGTGCATTTGCGGTATCCGGGGCAGTTTCCGTCCCAATACCGGCGACACCGCCACAAACAAAGCCAATGTTACAAACGGTCCTGGTGCGAGTGAAATTGATTGTTTTATTTCGCAAGACCCCAACCAGACGCAACAAAACGCCGCAGGTGACCTCATGTTGAGGTGTGATTACACGACATTTGGCGGTTGACGCCCCTGTTTTGCGAACCTAATGTCCCCGCAGAATGAAAAGGAGCGGTGACTATGTCACGCCTAGTCGTAATCGCAGGAACCACGCGCATGGGCCGGTGACGGTAAACCATATTTCGACCCATGCGCCCCCGCCAAAACGGGGGCTTTTTTGTGCGCAGGACGTTGTCTCGGATGGAGCAAAAACAGATGACACGTGAAATGACCGGAGCAAAGATGTTGGTGCAGGCGCTGAAGGATCAGGGCGTGGACACGGTTTTCGGATACCCAGGCGGCGCTGTGCTCCCCATCTATGATGAGGTTTTCCAGCAAAACGATGTCCGGCACGTGCTGGTGCGCCACGAACAGGGCGCTGTTCACGCGGCCGAAGGCTATGCCCGCGCCACCGGCAAGCCGGGCGTTGTCCTGGTGACGTCCGGACCGGGTGCCACCAATGCGGTCACCGGGCTGACCGACGCGTTGATGGACAGCATCCCGATCGTGGTTTTCACCGGCCAGGTGCCGACATTCATGATCGGATCGGATGCGTTCCAGGAAGCTGACACAGTTGGCATAACCCGCCCCTGCACCAAGCATAACTGGCTGGTGAAAGACACCGACAAATTGTCCGGCGTTATTCACGAGGCCTTTCACGTGGCCACATCCGGCCGTCCCGGCCCGGTGCTGGTAGACATCCCCAAGGACGTGCAGTTTGCGACCGGTACGTATACCAAGCCATCGCCCACCGCGTCTCACTACCAGCCGCGGGTCAAGGGCGACCTCGAAGAGATCACCGAACTGGTCGCGGCGATGGAAAAGGCCAAGCGCCCCATATTCTACACCGGCGGCGGCGTGATCAACTCGGGTCCGGCGGCAAGCCAGCTCTTGCGTGAACTCGTGGACGCGACCGGATTTCCGATCACCTCGACCCTGATGGGTCTGGGCGCCTACCCGGCCAGCGGCAAGAACTGGCTTGGAATGCTCGGGATGCACGGTCTCTACGAGGCCAACCTCGCGATGCATGATTGCGACCTGCTGATCAATATCGGGGCGCGGTTCGACGACCGGATCACCGGGCGGATCGACGCATTCAGCCCGAAATCCATCAAGGCGCATATCGACATCGACCCCAGCTCGATCAACAAGGTGATCAAGACCGATATTCCGATCGTCGGCGATGTCGGCCATGTTCTCGAGGACATGCTGAAGGTCTGGAAGTCGCGCGGTCGCAAGACAAACGCCGAAGCCGTCGCCAAATGGCAGATGAAGATCAACGAATGGCGCAAGGTCGAATGCCTCGCGTATACGCCCAACGACAAGGTGATCAGGCCACAGCACGCCGTGTCCCGCCTCGAAGCGCTGACCAAGGGCATGGACCGCTATATCACCACCGAGGTTGGTCAACACCAGATGTGGGCGGCGCAGTATCTCACCTTTGAAGAACCCAACCGCTGGATGACATCCGGTGGACTTGGCACCATGGGCTATGGGTTTCCTGCGTCGATCGGCGTTCAAATGGCCCATCCCGACAGTCTCGTGGTCAATGTCGCCGGCGAGGCAAGCTGGCTCATGAACATGCAGGAAATGGGAACGGCGGTGCAATACCGGCTACCCGTCAAGCAGTTCATCCTGAACAACGAGCGTCTGGGCATGGTTCGCCAGTGGCAGGAACTGCTGCATGGCGAGCGGTATTCGCACAGCTGGTCCGAGGCCCTGCCCGATTTTGTGAAACTCGCCGAAGCGTTTGGCGCCAAGGGGATCATCTGCAAGGATCCGGCCGATCTGGACGATGCGATCATGGAAATGGTCAATTACGATGGCCCGGTGATCTTTGACTGTCTCGTCGAAAAGCACGAAAACTGCTTTCCGATGATTCCCTCAGGCAAAGCGCATAATGAAATGCTTCTGGGCGAAGCGGAAACCCAAGGCGTGATTCAGGCCGGCGGCGCGGTTCTGGTTTAGGGACCTTGCCGGATAACGGTGGTCAGGCACGGCGACGCGCCTGGCATGCGGAACATCTCAGGAGAAAGACACCATGTCTGCCCTACACATCAAAAAAGGCGCGACCAAGCATTCGGCCTACAACCTGCGCCCGACCTTTTCCGATACGCAGGAACGTCACACCATTGCCGTCCTGGTCGAAAACGAACCCGGCGTGCTGGCCCGGGTCATCGGGCTGTTCTCGGGCCGCGGGTACAACATCGAAAGCCTGACAGTGGCCGAAGTCGATCACACCGGCCACCTGAGCCGGGTCACCATCGTCACCACCGGCACGCCACAGGTCATCGAACAGATCAAGGCGCAATTGGGACGCATCGTATCGGTTCGCGAGGTGCACGATCTGACCGTCGAAGGGGCATCCGTTGAGCGGGAACTGGCCATGCTCAAGGTCGTCGGAGATGGGGAAAAGCGTGTCGAGGCACTACGGCTTGCCGATATCTTCCGCGCCAACGTTGTTGACAGCACCCTGACGAGCTTTGTCTTTGAGATCACCGGCGCGCCGGAAAAAATCGATGCGTTTGCCGATCTCATGCGACCACTGGGTCTGTCCGAAATTGCGCGCACTGGCATCGCAGCCCTGCTGCGCGGCGACTGATGATGCAATTGTTCAGGCGGGCCCGCGCCCGTCTTGAACACTCGCGACAGCAGTCAGAAATGATCAGTGGTCTCAGGCGCGGCTTGCAGTGGCAGTGCGACGCTGGCCGCGTCCCGATTGAAGTGTTGCCGCAAATGGTATGATCTCGGCCGATCCACGATGTTTTTGCGCTTGCGCGGCAGGAGAAACCTGTATGTTTCCGACAGTCTCGAGCGATTCCGGCAACTCCGGAAACACGCCTTCCGCGATCAATCTGGGATTGTGCGCGAACCGCATGTTCCGATCCATGGACAGGTCGAATTCAACCCAGTCACCTGCATCCATAGAAACAGACTGCACTTCACTGGGCGATCGATAAAATGCGAGATCACCATGATCTTCGCACCAAATAACCGCCTTGTGGTCTTCCTCGTCACACCAGAGCACTACACCAAACATGATTTTTCCCACTTAATCTCTCTAAACCAAGTTTGAGGCAATTCTTTACAATCAGACATGGAAAACCTGGCGTCGCACTCTTGCAATTTGTGTCTGAACAAGTAGCTTGATGACCCATATTGGCGTCACAATTGATGCGACTTGGCGTCAAAAACGAAAAATCAATCCCAAGTTTGGTGTTTCCATATGCCAGTCTTGTAGGCACTTATGTGCAAGCGCACATTACTATTGGAGGCTCTATGTCCAAATCGACACGATCTCCGGCTGAACTGCGCAACATGTTTGGCGCAAACCTGCGCACGTTGTCCAAACGCTATTCTTCTATCTCGGAATTGTCCCGTCAGCTTGGAATCAATCGGACCCAGTTCAATCGCTATCTTTCAGGCGAGAGTTTTCCGCGTCCGGACGTGCTCGATCGGATTTGTGCGTTCTTCCAGGTGGATGCCCGCATCCTACTGGATCCTGTCGACAACCTCGACACCAGCGGGTCGATTCTCAATGGTCCGGTGCTCGCAAACTTTACCGGGCCTGGTGTGAACGAAGTAAGTGACGAGAACTTCCCCAGTGGATTCTACCGGTTTTCACGACGCAGTTTCGTCAATGAAAGCCAATTCGTTGTTGGCCTTGTGCACGTGTTCCGCCACGCCGAACACGTCTATGTCCGCGGTTACGAGGCCCGCGAAGCAATGCGGCAGCAAGGGCTACCGATAGACGCGAAAGCGCGCGAGTTCCGGGGATACGTGATTCGCCAGGATGACGGTGTCGCATTGATGATCTCGCGCCGGAAGGCGATGACCAGTTCGTTCAACTATCTGGCGCGTGTTGCCTCGTTCGAGAACAACTTCTGGGTCGGATACGTGACACGCACGGTGCGAGAGAGCACCACCGGCACCCGGGTGACACGCATGGTCTACGAGCATCTAGAAGGGACCTGGGGCGATGTTCTGGAAGCCGCGCGCACTACGGGGTTCAAGACCGAAGACGAACTCCTGCCCTTCCATCGCCGCCTCTTGCAGCCCAACGATCCGTTTCGCTGACGGCCCGAGGCCGATTTCCGCAGATTGGTGTCGCGGTGAGATAACTTTCGTCGCAGAGAGAGCGGAGACGCGATACCCTTGCGTGTACGGCAGGTGGGCAAGCCAAGGAGTGCCCCATGCCCCAGCCCCTCTCGGACCTGTCCGCCGTTCGCCGCCCAATTCAGAATGCACAGGGCCTGCCAAACGCCCACTACATTGACGCCGACGTGTTCGAGGAAGAGAAACAGGCGCTGTTGTTCTCGCAATGGGCCGGTTTGGCCACCGCATTCGATGTTCCAGAAGCGGGCGATGCCGTTCCGATCAGCTTTCTCGGCATGCCTCTGCTTCTGATCCGCGACAAACAGGGCGATGTCAGGGTCTTTCAGAACACCTGCCGGCACCGGGGCATGATCCTTGTCGCAGAGCCGCGCAAGATCGAAGGCGCGATCCGCTGCCCCTATCACAGCTGGTGTTATGCCACCGACGGTCGCCTGGTCAGTACGCCCCACGTTGGTGGCCCCGGCCTGAACACCCATGCGGACATTGATCGCGACACCCTCGGGCTTATCGAGGTACGCAGCCACCTGTGGTTCGGCGTTGTCTGGATCAACCTGTCCGGCGATGCGCCTGCGTTCGAGGACGCCATGTCGGACCTGCTGGACCGCTGGTCCGAGTTTGACAAGCCCCTATTTCATGGTGGCGCAGAGAGCCGCTTTCAGCTGGAGGTGCACTGCAACTGGAAGCTCGCCATCGAAAACTATTGCGAGAGCTATCATCTGCCCTGGGTACACCCCGGTCTGAACAGCTATTCCCGCCTTGAAGATCACTATCATATCGAGAAACAGGGAGAGTATTCCGGACAGGGGACGCTGGTCTACCGCCAAATCCGCAACGAAAACGGCGACGTCTTTCCCGATTTTGACGGGCTGACCGACAAATGGGATACGGCCGCCGAATACATCGCCGCCTATCCCAACGTACTGCTGGGCGTGCATCGTGATCACGCCTTTGCCATCATCCTAGTTCCCGATGGCGTCGGTCACACCATCGAGCATGTGCACCTTTTCTATACCCAACCGGCCACCGACGAAGGGCTGCGCGCCCGCAATGCCCAGCAATGGAAAACGGTGTTCGAAGAGGATATCTTTGTTGTCGAGGGCATGCAACGCGGTCGGCAGGCACCCGGCTTTGACGGTGGGCGGTTTTCTCCGGCGATGGACGGGCCGACGCACCTGTTTCACGATTGGGTGGCCAGCAAGATTGAGACCCATCGCGCGCAGTCCCGGGCCGCCGAATGAGCGAACTTGACGCGCGGTTGCTGGCGGCGCACGCGGCGCGCGATCACCGCGCGCTTGTCGCTCTTTACCGCGAGGCCGCCGAAACTGCCGACACGCCTGAGGCGGCGGGGTTCTACCTCACCCATGCCTATGTGTTTGCCCTGGAACAGGACCATCCCGCTGCGCCCGACCTGCGCGCCCGGCTGATTGCCGACGGCCGCGAGTCGTCGTAGAGCGATTCGCGTTTAACTTGGATCATCTGGTGTCACCTAACGCGTTGAAATCTATGATTTCAGGCAGCGTTAGGTGACTCAGGTTTAACGCCGAACGCTTTAGGCCGCAGCACCCTCCTTGAGCTGATCGTAGAGGTGCCATGTCGCGTGCCCCAAGAGCGGCAACACCAGAAACAAGCCGAGAAACCACGGCAACAGCGCCGCAAATGTTGCAATCGCGATGAATGCCGCCCAGGCCAGCATTGGCAACGGGTTGGCCGTGACGTACTTGAAACTGGTGATCATCGCGGTGACGAAATCAACCTCGCGATCCAGCAACAACGGCAATGAAAGCACCGTGATCATGTAGAGCAGAAGCGCGAATAGCGCACCAATCACCGTTCCGACCGCCAGCATCGTCAATCCGTTCGCGGTCAGGAACACGTCAAACGAGCTCGAAATATTGGTCATCGTCGACAGACCCAGGAAGAGCGCGAAAATCATGTGGCCGATAAAGAACCACCACAGGAACACCACGATGATGATTGCGCAGATCGATGGCAACTGGCGCCGGCTCTGGTGGGTGACAACGCCGAGCACCCCACCCCAATCCAGTGGAATGCCCTTTTCCAGTCGACGGGACACCTCGTACAGCCCCACTGCCGCGAATGGTCCGATCAAGGGAAATCCGATCGCTGCCAGCACCAGCCAGAACGTCGTTTGTGTCTGCGCCGTGATCAGCGCCATGAGCCACCCGCCCATCACGTAGAACCCGGCAAAGGCCAGCCCGTAAACCGGTGCCCGTCGAAAATCCTGCCAACCGCGTGCAAGTGCAGTGCGCAGGATATCGCCCGACACCGGTTGCAATGGTGGAGCTCCGTGCTCGAGTTGTGTCGCCATCCTGCTTCCTCCCCGAAATGCCTGGCCCTATAGGGGCGGTAGATGTTGCGGCCAATCCGTCGCCGCGTGATAGGCCGCGCCAAGGGCGAGTAGTCTTGCGTCGCTGCCGCGCGGTCCGAAAATCTGGACCCCCATCGGAAGCCCCTGGGGCCCAAAGCCTGCAGGGGCCGCGAGCGCCGGCAGCCCGATCAGGCTGATGGGCACGACCACCTGCATCCAGCGATGGTAGGTGTCCATGGAATGGCCGGCTATACTGGTCGGATATGGGATATCCCCATCGAACGGCCAGACCTGTGCAGACGGCAGGATCAACGCATCATAGGTTTCAAAGAGGGCTGCTGCGGCCTTGAACCATTCCGACCGGACAATGCTTGCCCTGTGGACATCCATCGCGGTCAGCGCCAGCCCCCGCTCTGTTTCCCAGATCGCGCTTTCCTTCAGTTTCGCGCCCTCGGCAAGATGCGCAGCAAGCCCGGCTGATACCTGCCATGACCGCAGGTCGATCCAGCTTTGCCACATCGCATCTGCGGAAAACGGGGCGGCTACGGGTTCCACGATGCACCCGAGCGTTTCCATCACGCTCAGCGCATCTGCCGATAGGTCAAGAATGCCGTCTTCCATCGGAAAGGCACCATCCCAATCGCCCAGCCATCCAATCCGCAACCCCTTGGGGTCGAGATGCGCCAGTGGGGCCACGGGGTCCGCCGCCAGCCCATGCGGTTGCCGCGGATCCGGCCCCGCAACCACATCCAACAGTATCGCCACATCTTCAGGGCTGCGTCCCATTGGTCCAAGTGTCGACAACTGATGCAGGAACGTATCGCCAACCGGTTCCGAGGGCACCCGGCCCCAGCTTGGCCTGAACCCGTAGACATTGTTCCAGGCGGCCGGGTTGCGCAGGCTGCCCATCATGTCCGATCCATCCGCCAAGGCCGTCATGCCAGCGGCGAGCGACACCGCAGCTCCTCCGGACGAGCCGCCGCAACTGCGCGACGTGTCATAGGGGTTTCGGGTCGCACCGTGAACAGGGTTGAACGTGTGACTGCCGAGTCCGAATTCAGGCGTATTGGTCTTGCCGATCAGGATGGCACCCGCCGCCCGCATCCGCTCTGCAATCAGATCATCTTTCTCTGGCACGGCGTCGGCAAATATCGGCGATCCGTGGGTCGACAGGATCCCGGCGACATTGACCAAATCCTTGACCGCAATCGGCAGGCCGTGCAGTGGACCACGGCTTGGTCGGCGGTCCTTCTCGCGCGCCTCTGCAAGCAGGGCATCCGGATCGCGCAACCCCACGATCGCATTCACCTTGCCGTTGACCGCATCAATCCGCGCAAGCGTCGCCTGCATCAATTCGACCGCCGACAGGGAACCGTTTGACAGGTCAGCGAGCAAGCTCTTTGCGGATCGCTGGGTCAGGGTCATCTGCGCGGCTCCTCGGTTCACGATGAGACCAGCCTACCCTCTGCCCTATGTCTTGCAAGCCCCTGATTGCACTTGCACAACACGGTCAGGCGAGAACGAAATCAAAATCCGCCTGCGTCAACACCAGACCGGCCTGCCCCACCAGGACGATTGTGCCGTTATCATGCTCAATCTCGCGGTTCCCATTGGCGTTTGAAAACGTCAGGTCACCAAAACCGCCAGTATGCCCCACGAGGCGCAGCGTGTCGGGGCCGTCGACAAAATCCAGGACTCTGTCGGTGCCGCTGTTGTTGCCAAACACGAAGATGTCGGCCCCCCCATTTCCGCTCAGCGTGTCGTTGCCATAACCGCCATCGATGGTGTCCCTTCCGGAACCGCCTGTCACGGTATCCCTGCCAGCCTGGCCATAGAGCGTGTCGTTTCCGGCATAACCCTTGATCGTATCATTTCCGCCACCACCCAGGATGATATCCGCACCACCCCTGCCGATAAGTTCATTCCGTCCTGTATCACCGGTCAACGTGTCAGCACTCGCGGTTCCGGTCAGGTTCTCAATGCCTACCTCGCTGAAGTACCCGGCATCGGTTGCAACTTCCTGAAATCTGCCATCCTCCTCAAGACTGAAGGCGACCCCTTCGGAAAACGCCGAAAAACTCAGCGTGTCGGTTCCGCTGCCACCGCGTATGGCGACACCGTCGTCTTCTTCGTTGTAGAACAGTTCTTTGACGTTGATTCTGTCGTCACCCCGGCTGGCGTGCACTGCACCTGCCCCACCCGAGCCGAGTGTCACCACGTCATTGCCGCCGAAGGTAGAGATCAGTTCGACCCAACCGCTTTCACCATCCCCGGTCTGAACGGTGTCATCGCCATTGCCAAGACGGATCGATCCCGCGAATGTGTTCAGTGTCACATCCGCACCCTGATCATCATCGGGGTCGTTGCGCCGGTCGGTCGTGTCGAGGCTGCCGACATACCCATTCGCCGTGATCGTATGCGTCTCTCCGTTCTCACTGTAAAACACCATCGACGCAATTCCGCCGGTGCCGATGGTCACGGTATTGCTGGAGTCCCATGTCACCAGACTATCCACCCATCGGTCAGCGGTGGTCACTGTATGATCGCCGTTTCCCAGTCTCATCTGTTGAATGCGCGACGTATCATTCATTGTCACGGTCTTGTTTCCGTCTTGGGCGTTGAGGGTCTGAATGCTGCTATCTCCAGAAACGGTAAATGTGCCCCGCCCGCTGGAATCACTCACGGTTCCGAGATATCCACCATTCTGGACCATGACGGTGTCTGCGCCACCCTGCACGATGGCATAGGAGAGATTCCCGCCATCAACCGTAATCCTGTCATTCCTGCTGTGTGTATCGACACTTCCTGCGTTGCCGGTGATCGTGATAATCCCACGGCCGTTCCAGATATCGATGTTTCCGACATAGCCAGAGCCCGTAATCACAAAGTTCTTGTCGGCGCCGAGATTTACAGAATCCGTATTGCCCGACCCGAGTTGAATATCGTGTCTGGCACCTTCACCGCCGTCGATATACCTGACCCGTGTCGAAATCAGGTCGACGTCCGAATTGTCGCCGAGTTTCAGATAGTCAATCCTACGGTTTGAACCACCCGCGCTGTCCGTGATGTTGGTGGTATTCGACGCACTTGCGCCAAACCGCATCGCGGCCACGGTCCAGTTCGATCCCGTCAGGCTGACGTTTGCGATCAACGGATCCGCCGGTGTTCCATTGAAAGCACTGTAATACCCCATGAAACCACTTGAAATATCCCAGGTTACATCAGGCTGACCCGGAAGCCGCACGACCGGAGTGGACCCATCAAAGACCGGATTGATGACTGTCATTTTCTATATCCCCTTAAAATCTTCAGACGCAATAATGCGCCGAATAGGTAGCACAAATATCGCTTACAATATAGGCACATCTGGCGGCAGTGTCGGTCAGGGACGGAGGCGAATTCAATTCACCCATGGCCCTCCTCAGAAGGCGCACATCGCCAGAACACCAGTGTCGCCGTGGATTGGATGGCGAGCAGGTTCAGAGAATCCAGCCCGCCCTGTGCTCAGCCAAACTCAAAATCCGCCTGCGTCAGCATCAGACCGGCCTGCCCAACCAATACAATCGATCCGTTGTCATGATGCACGAGCAGATTTCCGTTCCGGTCGGATATCGTGAGCGCGTCGAACCCGCCGGCATGCCCGTCCAGCCGCAGGATGTCGGTACCATCTTCGAAATCGACAACCCGGTCCCGGCCACTTTTCTCGCCGAACACAAAGATGTCGGCCCCCTCGCCGCCAGTCAACCGATCCGTGTGTCCCGCAACACCGCCATCGGGCGCATTATCTATGCCACCATCAATGATGTCATTTCCAGCGCCGCCATGCAGCCGGTCCTCGCCAGAGCCGCCGTTTAAGGTATCATCGCCATCCCGGCCACGCAGCCAATCACGGCCTGCGTTCCCCGCAAGCCGATCGGCCCCGTCATTGCCGATCAGTGTGTCGTCTCCCGATCCACCGTCAACCTCGCCGGTCATGATTCCAGATTGGGTCAGCTTGTAGTAATCCCCATCAGACCCGAAACGGATATCACCCGCGATGGTCCCATGGTTGATGAGTTGGTAAGCACCTTCGCTCTGGCTCGCCTCGATATCACCCGCGATCAGACCCTTGTTCACCACGTCCCGTTGACCCCACCCATGGTCAAACATCGCCTCTGTGTTGCCAGCGACGATTCCGGAATTGCGCAGGACCAAATCACCATCGGCATCAATCCAGATGCCACGATCTCCGGTCAATGTCCCCGAGTTGATCAGACGTGCATCAACCTGTACGAGGTGAACTGCATTCCCTTTGGCGTCAATGACACCCGAATTGTTGATGGTCGCCAGTTCTTCACTGTCATAGAGCTCTATTGCGTTGTCCAGACCCGAGAAAATCGTACCTTCGTTCCTGATCGTAAGTGACTGATTGCCAAGGGACCAAACTCCCACCGCTCCAGAAATGATCGAAACATTGCGGACCACCCCTCCGGCATCCCAGACTTCGATGGCCGCACCGACGTCGGATGTAATTGAGCCGCTATTGAACACCGAACAAAGCCCATCAGGATCGGTCCCCTGGCTGGATATCTGGATCCCGGACCTGAAGCCATTCACCTCTCCAGAAACCCTGATGGTGGTATCAGGCGAACCTGTTTGGATGCCGCCGTAACTGCCGTCAATACGTCCGGCAACGCGAACATCGGCACCGAACGCTTGATAGATCAGCAAGCCCAATTGGCCTGAAACGTATCCGGTGTCCCCGATGCTGACATCGGTCCGTGCACCCGTTCCCAGCCCGGTTCCAGGATCTGAAACGAAACCAATGCTGGCCCCATCAGCCGAAACATGCCCCATGACATGAAGACTCACACCGATATCGGACTCTTCGCGATTGGTGATCCCAAGCCATTCATCCGTAATCACTGAACCGGATTGCTTGACGATGACAGTGTCATTGGCATCAAAATAGTAGGTTTCGGTCAGTCTGGAATTGATGATTTCCGTAGCCATGCGTCACGCTCTCCTATCCAGGCGAGAAACAGATAGATACGATCCATGACAAAAATGCGGCGAATTGTAATTAACGTAGCGTTAGGTCATCCAATACGTTGTCTTGAGGTCACGTTGCGGCTTTGGTTCGAGCCGAGACCGAGACGCCAGATGAAGCTTGGTACTTTCGCCTCGTCAGCCCGCGCCCTGCGCCTCTGCGCGGCTCTTGCCGGTCACGTCAAGCGCCAGTGTCGCGCCCATGAAGCCGTCCAGATCACCGTCCAACACGCCTTTGGTATCTGACGTTTCATGATTGGTGCGCAGGTCTTTGACCATCTGGTAGGGCTGCAGTACGTAAGAGCGGATCTGATTACCCCAGCCCGCGTCACCCTTGTTTTCATGCGCTTCGTTGATCGCCGCGTTCCGCTTGTCGAGCTCCAGCTGGTATAGCCGAGATTTCAGCGCCTTCATCGCGATATCGCGGTTCTGGTGCTGCGACTTCTCGGAACTCGTCACCACAATTCCCGTCGGGTGGTGGGTGATCCGCACAGCGGAATCCGTGGTGTTGACGTGCTGTCCACCGGCGCCGGAAGAGCGATAGGTGTCGATGCGGATATCTGCGGCGTTCACTTCGATTTCGATGTTGTCATCGACCACCGGATAGACCCAGACCGATGAAAACGAGGTGTGCCGCTTGGCGGCGCTGTCAAACGGGCTGATCCGCACAAGCCTGTGCACGCCACTCTCGGATTTCAGCCACCCATAGGCGTTCTGGCCGCTGATCTTGTAGGTCGCCGACTTGATCCCTGCCTCGTCCCCCGCGCTCTCTGATTGAAGTTCGACCTTATAGCCCTTTTTCTCGGCCCAGCGAACATACATCCGGGCCAGCATCGACGCCCAGTCACAGCTTTCGGTGCCGCCTGCCCCGGCGTTGATCTCAAGGAATGTATCGTTTCCGTCCGCCTCGCCATCAAGCAGTGCCTCAAGCTCTTTCTGCGCGGCCTTGACCGCCAACGCCTTGAGCGCCTTCTCGGCATCGGTCACGACTTCCTGGTCGTCTTCCATCTCGCCCAGTTCGATCATCTCGACATTGTCAGACATGTCGCGTTTGATCGTCTCGTAGGTTTCCATCGCATCGACCAGCATCTGCCGGTCGCGCATCAGCTTTTGCGCGGCGTCCGGATCATCCCAGAGGTTGGGGTCCTCGACGCGCGCATTGAATTCCTCGAGCCGGTGCGGCGCGGTTTCCCAGTCCAGCCGCTGCGCCAACAGCTCCAGCGATTTCTCGATTTCGGCAACGGTATTCTGGGTCTCGGCGCGCATGGCAATCCTAGCGGTTCACTCTGTGAGACCCGGTGATAAACCAGCCCCGCCGGAGCGGCAAGCGCAGCTTGCAGCAACCGCGTTAATACAGCCCGCCAGAGCTTACGGTTCCGAAATTGGCCTTGGGTCCGACAACCGCCGTGCCACCTGTCGATGTCTTGACCTGTCGCCCGCCGCCGCCGACTCCTTCAACCAGCGGAAGGTTGGAGCCCATGGCAAAGCCACCGTCATAGGTCCGGCCAAAGTCAGGATGGGTCCCATCCCGGAAATACTCGGCAACCACGTTGGGGCCGCTGGCACTGTCGGGCAGCCTTCCACCGGTGAAGCGGTCGATCTTGATAAAGTAGCCGCCCGGAGGCACCTCGAACGGACCGCCGCCATATTTTTCGGTCGCCTCGGTCATGAACGATTGAAAGACCGGGCCGCACAACGACGAGCCATAGGCACTGCGCCCCAGCGGGCGCGGCCGGTCATAGCCGATGTAACAGCCCGCCACGATGTTGCTGGTGAATCCGATGAACCAGACATCGCGCGCCTCGTTGGTGGTACCGGTCTTGCCCGCCGTCGGAACCGGCAGCTTGACGACACCGCTCGCGGTGCCGCGGTCAACCACACCCTTCATCATCGACGTCAGCTGATAGGCCGTCACCGCATCCATTACCCGCTCGCGATCGCTCACGATCCGTGGCGTCGACCCGGGTTGCAGCGCTGCGGAATTGCAGTCGACACAGTCGCGCTGGTCATGTCGGTATATGGTCTTGCCATAGCGGTCCTGGATCCGGTCAACCAGCGTCGGCTCGACCCGCTCACCACCGTTGGCGAACATCGCATAGGCGGCCACCATCTTGTAGAGCGTGGTCTCTTCGGAGCCGAGCGCGTTGGCCAGATACGGACCCATGTCGTCATAAACGCCGAATTTCTCGGCGTAATTGGCGACCGTATACATGCCCACCTCTTGCGCAAGACGGATGGTCATCAGGTTCCGCGACTGTTCGATCCCGGTCCGTAACGGCGTCGGGCCATAGAACTTGTTTGAAGAGTTGCGCGGTCGCCAAAGACCCTGGGGCGTGTTCACTTCGATCGGGGCGTCCACGACAATCGTCGCAGGGCTATAGCCGCTGTCCAGCGCCGCCGCGTAGACAAAGGGTTTGAAACTCGATCCGGGCTGGCGTTGCGCCTGCGTCGCGCGGTTGAACACCGAATCCTGATAGGAGAATCCGCCCTGCATCGCCAGCACGCGCCCGGTGTTGACGTCCATCGCCATGAAGCCGCCCTGAACGTCGCTGACCTGACGCAGGGTCCAGCGGATGAACGATCCGTCATCGTCGTTGGTCATCGCGCGCACGAGCACCACGTCGCCGACATCCAGCAGATCATCCGCCACCTGCGCCTTGCGGCCCAGCGTGCCATCGCGATTGCGCTTTCGCGCCCATTGAACGTCCTTGGCCACGATCCAATGACCATCCGCGTCCTCGTCGACACCCTCGATGCCGATCCGGGCATCCTGTGCTCCCATTTCCAGAACCACGGCCGGATACCACTGGCCATTCAGCACGACGTCGCGAGGCACGTCCGCGCCGCGCAGCGCCTCGCGCCAGCTGGCCTCGTCTGTAAGGCTCTCGGCAGGAATATTGTCCTCGGTTCCGTGCCAAATTCCGCGCCCACGGTCATATCTTTCAAGCTGACGGCGCAACGACTCGGCGGCAACCGTCTGCATTTCCTCGTCGATCGTGGCGCGAACGGTGAAACCGCCCGTAAAGAACTCGCCATCCCCGAAATCGTCTTTCAGCTGGCGGCGGATCTCTTCGGTGAAATAGTCCCTCGGTGGCAACGAGGTCCGGAAGCCTTCGAAATCGCCGTTCTGCACCGACCGTAGCGGTTGTTGCACCTCGTATTCATACGTGGCCTGATCGATATAGCCGTTTTCCTTCATCTCCCGCAGAACATAATCGCGCCGTTGGGTCACGCGTTCCTTGGCCAGAACCGGGTGGTATTTGCTCGGAGCCTGCGGCATCGCGGCCAGCATCGCCGCCTCGTGCGGCGTAAGCTCGGCCAGCGTCTTGTTGAAATAGGTCTGGCTGGCCGCCGCCACACCGTAGGAATTCTGCCCCAGGAAGATCTCGTTCATGTACAGTTCGAGGATCTGTTCCTTGTCGAGGGTTTCCTCAAGGCGCGCCGCGAGAATGATTTCCTTGATCTTGCGTTCGATCTTGCGATCCGCCGAGAGCAGAAAGTTCTTCATCACCTGCTGGGTGATGGTCGAGGCACCGCGCACATTCTGTCCGCGCGATTTCACCGCCTCGAACGCCGCCGCCGCGATGCCGCGCGTGTCATAGCCCGCATGCGTGTAAAAGTTCTTGTCTTCCGCAGAGATAAAGGCCTGCTTTACAAGCTCCGGAATTTCGTCCGCAGGGGCAAACAGCCGCCGCTCCTTGGCGAATTCGTCGATCATGTGACCTTCGCCGGAATAGATCCGGCTGATCGTCGCGGGCTTGTAGTTCGCCAGCGACTCGTGGCTGGGCAAGTCGCGCCCATAGATCCAGAACACCGCACCGATGCTGAGGGCCAGCACGGCGATCCCAAGGGTCACGAGCGTAAAAATCGCTCCAAAGAAGGATAGGACGAAACGGATCACTTGATAGCCTCTGCTGGCGCGGTGGCCTCTATATAGGGATGACCGGGCAGAGGGTCAAAACACAACGCGAAATATTCGTCGGCCATGCCACAAAGTCAGCGGAAAAACACGCATGACGCAGCGTAGCAGAACAGCACTATCCGCGATCGGCCATGAAACGGGCAAGACGCGACAGACCTTCCTCGATATCCGCAGTCGCCCTTGCATAGGAAAAACGCAGTGTGCCGTGACCGCGCACCGGGTCGAAATCGAGGCCCGGCGTCACCGCCACGCCTGCCTTTTCAAGAACTTCGGCGGCAAAGGCACGGCTGTCATCTGTCAGATCGGACACGTCGGCATAAACATAGAACGCACCATCGGGAGGCGCGATATTGGTGAATCCAGCCTTTGGAAGCCCGTCGAGCATCAGGGCCCGGTTGGCCTTGTAGACGGCAAGATTCGCGGTCAGTTCGTCGTCGCATTCCATCGCCGCCAGCGCCGCCACCTGGCTTGCATGTGGCGCACAGATGAACATGTTCTGCGCGATCCGCTCCAGTACGCGAACGTGATCCTGGGGCACAATCATCCAGCCAACGCGCCAGCCCGTCATGCTGAAATACTTGGAGAACGAATTGATGACATAGCACTCATCTGTCAGTTCCAGCGCGCTGACCGCTATCGCTTCGTATTCGATACCGTGATAGATCTCGTCGCTGATAAAGGCCGTATCCTGTGCCGCGGCTGCATCGATCAGACCGCTCATCGCAGCGCGATCCAGCATCGTGCCGGTCGGGTTGGCGGGCGATGCCACCATCAGTCCGGCAAGGTCCATCCCCGCAAGATCAGCGGGCACCGGTTGCAGGCGATTCTCGGGAGCCGTCGGCAGATCGACAGGCACCAGATCGAGCGCCCGCAGGATCTGGCGATAACTCGGATATCCCGGTGCACCGATCCCGACCCGGTCGCCGGTGTCAAACAATGCCGTAAATGCCAGAAGAAACCCGGCGGAAGAGCCGGATGTCACCACCACCCGTCCCGGATCAAGATCGACATTGTACCAGTCGCCGTAAAGCCGTGCGATCCGTCGCCGCAGTGCGGGCAAGCCGAGCGCTACGGTGTATCCCAAGGGCTCGCTCTCAAGCGCTGTGGACAAGGTGTGCATCGCCTGTCTGGGGGCACCGGTCCCCGGTTGGCCAACCTCCATGTGGATGATCCGGCGACCGGCTTCCTCGGCACGGCGCGCCGCCTCCATGACATCCATCACGATGAACGGATCGACCTGTGATCTGCTTGAGGTGCGCATGTGCTTCTCCCCTGGTGCGGTCCTGCGCTTTGACCGCTTATCCGGAGCAACGTCAACTCCGCTGTGACTGGAAGTCTGGTATCTGGTCAGCGCGCTTGCCTGCACCCGCATCGGCAGCGCCGGTATGGCCTCTTCCTACCCCGCCGATCATTCCGTGTTCCAGCGGCGTAAAAACGGTCGCCGGACATCAGGCACGCGGGGCCACAAGGTCGTTACCGGAGGGTTACGCACCTTGGCAGCGGGCACAAGATGTGTTCATTGCCTCAGAACAGCTTTCCAAAAGGAAGAGAAAACGATGATCCGCTTCGCCGCCCCTACCCTGACCGCATTCGCCCTGCTGGCCGGATCGGCCAGCGCCGCAGACTTGACCGACCTGACCGAAACCGAGCGCGCGGCGTTCCGGGCCGAGGTCCGCGCCTATCTGATGGACAACCCCGAGATCATCATCGAGGCCGTCGATCTCTTGAAAGAACGCAATGCACAGGACCAGGCGCAGGCGGATGTCTCGCTGGTCAAGGACAACGCGGACGCGTTGTTTGATGACGGTTATTCCTGGGTGGGCGGCAATCCGGACGGCGACATCACTTTGGTCGAATTCATGGACTATCGCTGTGGCTATTGCCGGCGCGCCAAGCCCGAAGTCGCCAAGTTGCTCGCCGCCGATGGAAACATCCGCCTGATCGTCAAGGAGTTTCCGATTCTCGGCGAAGCATCCATGATCTCGTCGCGCTTTGCCATCGCCACGCGCAAGGTGGCTGGCGATGAGGCCTATGAGCAGGTGCATGATGCCCTGATGGAACTGGACGGCGACGTGAATGACGTGATCCTGGGTCGCCTCGCGGACGGGTTGGGACTAGACAGCGCCCCCATCCTTGCACGCATGGCCGACGAGGATATCACCGCCGAAATCGCCGAAACCCGCGCGCTTGCACAACGCATGCAGATCAGCGGCACACCAACCTTCGTGCTGCACGACGAACTGCTGCGCGGCTACCTGCCCGCGGATCAGCTCGAGATCATTGTCTCCGAGAAACGCGACGGCTGACCACACAATCGCAAACTGCAAAGTCCGTCGCTCCGAACTCGGCGCGGCGGGCGACACTCACCTTGACAGGACGACGACGATGGTCGCCGATCTTTCAGCGCGACTGCCGCATGGCCGCAAACCAGAGCAGCGCCAGGAACACCGAAGCGATCATGTTCCAGCTGGCCATCGACAATCCGAACAACTCCCACGGCACCTCGTCACAGCGCACCAGCGGCGCGGCCATGATCTGATCAAGCAACTGCTGCGGTGTCAGCCCCGTCGTCGGCCCGGATGTGCACGTGGTAGGCCCCTGCCACCATCCGCGTTCGACGCCTGAATGATAGGCCCCGATCCCGGCTGTGCCCAATGCGGCCAGACCGCCCATCAATGGCAGCAAACGCCCCGGAACCGCCAGCGCAACGGCGCCGATCAGGATTGCAGCCGCATGCGGCCAGCGCTGCCACAGACACATCTTGCAGGGTGCCATGCCGCCGATGTACTGAAACGCAAAGGCCCCCGCGAGCAGCGCAAGAGACCCCGTGGCGGCCGCCAGTACAAACGTCCGCCGCGTCACAGGTATTTGACCGTCGCAAAGCCACCGATCAGCAGCAGGATGAAAAGCGTAAACACCAGCCCCAACCGCTTTTCGATGAACTCACGCACGGGTGCGCCAAATGCACGAAGCAACCCGGCCACAACAAAGAATCGCAATGCACGGGCAAGGATCGATGTTGCGACAAAGGTTGCAAGCGGCATCCCGGTCCAACCCGACATGATGGTGATCACCTTGTAGGGGAACGGGGTGACCCCCGCCGTGAGAACCGCCCAGAACCCGAAGTCGTTGAACCGCGTATTGAATTCGGCCATCGCGTCGGCCTTTCCCATTGCGGCGAGAATCGGCTGGCCAATGCTATCGTAGGCAAGCGCCCCGATTGCATAGCCCAGAAGTCCGCCCAGCACCGAGGCCACGAGGGCAACCCCTGCAATCAGCCATGCGCGCTGCGGCCGCGCGAGAATCATCGGGATCATCAGGAGATCGGGCGGAATCGGAAAGACCGAGCTTTCCAGAAAGGCAACAACGGCCAGCCACCACAGCGCATGCGGATGGTCGGCAAGCTGGATCGTACGATCATAGGTCTTTCTGAGCATCGGGCCTGCAACTCTGGTCAAAGGGCTCATTTCGAAAACCACGCGGCGCAGACAGCGTCAACTGGGTCAGGTCACTTTTTCCGCCGTGGCCACGGTTTCGCACTGATTTGTGAGCCTCTCTGCCTACTCCGAAACGCACGCCAGACGTTGAAATCATGCCGAATCCAAAAAGCGGCAGCCACCGCATTTGGGCGCAGGTTGTGTCTGGACGACCGCGATTGCCCGCGATATACGCAGCCCGTGCCCGAGTGGTGGAATGGTAGACACGACGGATTCAAAATCCGTTGCCCTAACGGGCGTGCCGGTTCAAGTCCGGCCTCGGGTACCATCCTATTCCTGTTGTTGATCGCGGGATGGCGCTCTGCCATCTTCGGCTTGCCGTTCATAGGCCGGGTCCGATCATCCGGGGCATCGCCCCGAATGGCCCGCTCAGACAAACCGAACCACATATGGCCCTATCAGGAACCGGGAAACACATGAGCGAAGCAGCCAATACAACACAAACGCTGATCACCCGCATCCTTGCCTGTCGATCCGCCAACAGGAGATGTCTCGTCGGGATCGCAGGCGCCCCGGGCAGCGGTAAATCCACGCTGGCGGAGAATGTGGCGCAACAATTGGCCAAGATCGGCGCGCAGGTTCGGGTGGTTCCGATGGACGGGTTTCACCTGGACAACAGGATCCTGAAAGATCGCGACCTTCTGGAGCGCAAGGGCGCGCCCGAAACCTTTGATTTCGGGGGTTTCCAGCGACTGATCCAGGCGCTTGCCAACGACACGGATGTCTACTACCCGGAGTTTGACCGAAGCCGGGATATCGCGATTGCAGGCAGGGCGCATGTCGGTCCCGAATGCAGCATCGTGCTGGTCGAGGGCAATTACCTGCTGCTGGACGAGCCCGGTTGGCGCGACCTGGCTGCGCTCTGGGATGTGTCGATCCGTTTGCAGGAACCGCTTGAAACGCTGCGCGCGCGTCTGATCAACCGCTGGCTGGCGCATGGCCTGGATCCTGCGGCGGCCCAGGCTCGGGCCGAGGGAAACGACCTGACCAACGCGACCCGCATCCAGAATGCGGCGTTGCCCGCTGACTTGGAAATCCGGACTGACAGCTGAACAATGGCCTGATCCGAACCGGATCAGGCCCTCATGAAAGACCGCTCAGGACGCCGTCGCGGGCTTTACGCGCCCACTGGGGTGCAGCGCGGTTCCGAGGATATGACCGGAATTGTGGATGACGTGATGCGCCTGTCCGACAATCAACGGATCAGGCGCGCCGATGGCATCGTGATCCTTGTCCGGATAGTCCAGCGATGCCAGGAAATGCCGCATGCAATTCAGCCGCGCGCGTTTCTTGTCGTTTGACTTGATCACGGTCCAGGGGGCATCTGCGGTGTCCGAATAGAAGAACATCGCTTCCTTTGCTTCGGTGTAGTCGTCCCACTTGGAGAGCGATGCCTTGTCGATCGGGCTCAGCTTCCACCGCTTGAGCGGGTCGGTTTCGCGGCTTTCGAACCGACGTTTCTGTTCATTCTGGGTGACCGAGAACCAGTATTTGTAAAGGCGGATCCCCGAGCGAACCAACATGCGTTCAAGTTCGGGAGTCTGGCGCATGAACTCGAGATACTCTGCCGGATCGCAGAAATTCATCACCCTTTCCACGCCCGCACGGTTGTACCAGGATCGGTCATAGAACACCATTTCTCCCACCGTGGGCAATTCGCGAACGTAACGCTGGAAATACCACTGGCCCCTTTCTTCGTCGGTCGGCTTGTTCAGCGCCACCACGCGGGCCGAGCGCGGGTTCAGGTGCTCCATGAACCGCTTGATCGTGCCTCCTTTGCCCGCAGCGTCACGGCCTTCGAACAGCAGCACGAATTTCTGGCCGGTTTCCTGGCTCCAAAGCTGCACCTTGAGCAGTTCCGCCTGCAATTTCGCCTTGTCCGCTTCATAGGTGCGCCGGCTCAGCTTGCGGGAATAGGGGTATCTGCCGCTCTCAAACGCGCGCCGCACCTGCTCCGTTGTTGGCGCGCCGGGTATCTGTCCGGCGACAGGTGCCGATGTCGACGAGATCGCGGCCTCGGCGGCTGGATCCAGGGCGGCGGCCGTCGTATTGGCATCTTTTGAGTTTGAGGTGACATCGGCAGTTTTGGGCAGGGTCATTCGCATCTCCGGCTGGGGTTGGACCTGCACACCGCCTAGCCCACCTTTCATCTGCGCACCTTGATCCCTGTCAAGAAACTGTCACATTCAGGGGTACACCTGCGTCATGGTCATCAAACTCGGGCGCGGTGCGGAAATCAGCCAACAGGCGAGGCCAGATCATGACCAACGAGGTTCGTAGCGAAACCGTCACATTGCAGGGCAAACCGTTCTTTCTGCGCAATTGGGGGGATACCTCCCTGCCGCCCTTGCTAATGCTGCACGGCTTTCCCGAATATGGCGGTGCATGGGCCGATCTAGCCCCCTTGCTGGCCCATCATTTCCACTGCATCGCCCCGGATCAGCGCGGCTATGGCCAGAGTTGGGCACCGGACGGGGTCGAAAACTACACCACCTCGGCGCTGGTCGGAGACATGGCAGAGCTCATCGCACAGATCGGTACGCCGGTCACCGTCATGGGGCACGATTGGGGTGCGGCGGTGGCTTATGGGCTGGCCATGTTCAAACCCGATCTGGTCAGCCGCCTGATCATCGCCAATGGTGTCCACCCGGCGCCGTTTCAGCGCGCCATGGCGGCCGGGGGTGCACAATCCGAGGCCAGCCAATACATCAATTTCCTGCGTCGCGACGACAGTCATGATTTGCTCGCAGCCGATGACTTTGCCCGGATGCGCGACCTGTTCCTTGCCAAGATGGACACCGGCTGGCTGACCGATGAAGCGCGCGCGGCCTATCTCGCCGAATGGTCCCGGCCCGGGCGGCTCAAAACGATGATCCATTGGTATCGCGCCTCGCCCCTGCGCATCGCGGATCCGGGCAAACCGTTGACCGACCTGATGGCCCTGCCGGTTGAGCGATTGATGGTGCGTTGCCCGCACCTGCTCATCTGGGGCGATCGTGACACCGCGCTCTTGCCCGAGGCGACCACAGGGCTTGAGGCGTTCGCTCCGAATCTCACCCGCATTACCCTGCCCGATCTTGACCACTGGCTGATCCATCAGGATCCGCAGGCGATTGCAGACGTCGTGATCGCCTGGCTTGGCAAGATCCGGGATTAGCGCTTTGGACGGACACGCCTTTTTGCACCGCTGCCTTCAAAGACGAAAAGACCTTGATGTCGTTCAAGAAAGGCATTCCAGTTCCTTTCCGGTCGGGATCCAATCTCGACGTCCGAAAATCGGCAGACCACCCCGTTCAACAGGCAGATTTTGGTTCCCGCACTGCCGCAATGAGAACGCAGGAATACGAGTACCGCGTCTCGCAGGGGATTTCCGGCCAGATCAGTATTTGTTCAATTGACTCTCGGCGGGCGGTGACGTCTGCAGTATGATGGACCGGTCGCAGGACCGCTGAAATGTTGCCGGAACCTCTTATCCCGCCAAACAGCCTGACATAACCCACGGCTCCGAGGTGAAAACGACCGATTTGCGCAGAAATCGCGAAAACCCGGCGGGATAAGGACTCAATTTTCGCATCATCCCGCTGGCGGATCATAGCGACAGGGCACCAATCCGGCCTGAAACCAGGTGATGAAATTCACGATGGAAAACACCGGCAATCCGGTGACCCTTGCGATATCCGCCGCATATGGCCCCATGTTCGTACATTCCAGCACGATCGCACCCAGTTCGGGGTGTGCCTCTGTCATCGAAAGCGCCGCCTCGACATTGTCCTGACGCGCCAATTCGACGTCAAGCTCTGACTCGTTGCCCAGAATCGCCCGGCTGAATTCGAGTCCCCCTTCGGTCGATCCTATCGGCGTCTCAGGGGGCACGCCCGCCGCCGCGAGGTGATCCGCCGTCAACGTCGACCCGGAGATGGTCAGAACTCCGGCGCGTTTACCGGGGGCGAGCAGCCGGTTCACCATCGCCACCTGCATCAGAGAGGATGTTGCGACAGGCACCGGGACGGCCTTCGCCAACTCCTCCTGAAACAGCGACAGGAACCCGCAATTGGTGGTGATCCCATCCACTCCGTCGCCGACAAGGTCGCGCGCCGCGTCGACAAACGCATCCAGCAACCCAGTGGCGCCCTGCCGCACAACCCGATCCGGCGAGGCCCTGCGCACCACGCGGTAGTGCACCGGAAACGGCCAGGTCGCGGCATTGCCCATGTCACCGGGAATGCGCGGGAAGCGCGCGTCCAGCATCAATATCCCCACCGACGCCCCATACACTGCCTTGCCGCCCGTCACTTTCGCCACTTGCCTTTACTCCCGTTTGCACCTGTCATGGATCTCACCCGCCGCAGCGTTGCGCGGGCGAAGCGTCTGATCAAGCTGCAATATCAAACCGGGGACAAAGATGAACACAGAGAGCAATGATCTCACCGGTGCCGAAGCCATGGTCCGGATGTTGCAGGCCTATGGCGTGCAGCACATGTTCGGCCTCTGTGGTGACACCACCCTGCCGTTCTATGACGCGTTGGCGCGCATGGATCATGGCATCACCCATATCCTGACCCGCGACGAGCGCCATGCGGCCTACATGGCCGATGGGTATGCCCGCGTTACCGGCAAGCCGGGCGTCTGCGAAGGGCCGTCCGGGGGTGGCGCGACCTACATTCTGCCCGGAGTGGTGGAGGCCAACGATAGCTCGGTTCCGATCCTGGCCATCACCACCGACGTTGCCACCACGTCACGCGGGAGATACCCGCTGACCGAACTGGATCAGGTGGCGCTGTTTTCACCGGTGACCAAGTGGAATGCCTCGCTGGATGACGCGACCCGTCTGCCCGCGATGGTGCGCGCGGCATTTCGGGCGATGACCACCGGCAAACCGGGTGCCGCGCATCTGGCGCTGCCGTTTGACACCCAGCAAGCCCCGGTCGAAGGGGCCGAAGTCTGGGCCGATCCACGCCACCGGATCTTTCCGGCCGAACCCACAGCCCCCGATCCGGACGCGATCATCGCTGCCGCCGACGTCCTGACGCGCGCGCAAGCCGCCGTGGCAATCTGTGGCGGCGGACCAGTGATCGCCGGGGCGTTCGATGCCCTTGCAGAATTGGCGAAATTGCTCGATCTTCCAATCGCGACGACGGTTTCCGGACAAGGCGCAATTGCCGAAACCGATCCCCGCGCGCTCGGCGTGGTGGGATCGAACGGCGGCATTCCCGATACCCGCGCGGCGGTCGATGAGGCCGATGTGATCCTGTTCATCGGCTGCCGGGCCGGATCGGTCACGACCGAGCGATGGCGCTCACCGCCACCGGACAAGACCATCATCCACATCGACAGCGACCCGATGGTGATCGGCGCAAACTACCAGACCGAAGTGGCGATCTGTGCCGATGCGCGCCTGGCCCTTGACGCGCTGAACACCGAGGTGAGCACGCGTGCTGACGTGTCAGCCCAGAATGGCATCCGCCGCTGTGCCAACGCGTGGCGCGCAAAACAGGCTGGCTTTGCACCGCTCGCCAACAGCGCCGAACGACCGATCCGTCCCGAGGCGGTGATGGCGGCGCTGGCGGACATCCTGGACCCCGACACCACGATCGTGGCCGACCCCGGCACGCCCTGCCCCTATGTCTCGGCCCACTACCGATGGCCGCAGGCGGGGCGCCATTTCATCACCAATCGCGCCCACGGAGCGCTCGGCTATGCGCTGGCGGCGGCGATGGGCGCGCATGTGGGACGACCCATTGTCAAGACGCTGGCCTTGATGGGCGATGGTTCGTTCGGGTTTTGCTGTGGCGAGTTCGAAACCATGGTGCGCCATAACATGCCGATCACCAGCATCGTCTTTTCAAACGCTGTATTCGGCTGGATCAAGGCCGGGCAAAATGCCGGCTTCGACAAGCGGTATTACAACGTCGATTTCAATCGCACGGATCACGCCGCCGTCGCCCGCGCCTTTGGCGTGACGGCCTTTACCGTCGAAGACCCCGCCGACCTGCGCCGGGTTCTGGCGCAGGCCGTGGTCCATCCCGGCCCGACGCTGGTCGATATCATCAGCCAGCCCCTGCACGAGGCCGCGGCCCCGGTTTCTGAATGGGTTGCCTAGGGGGCAGGAAAAAACCGTTGGCCTTTAGACCGGTAACACGCCAATCTGCGCCAGCGGCAGCCGGGGGATTTCGTGACGGGACATAACACAGACGTGCTGGTCATCGGCGCGGGCATTGTCGGGGTGTCCACGGCGCTTTGGCTGCAGCGGGCCGGATCGAAGGTCACGCTGATCGACCGGATTGGCCCGGCGGGCGGAACCTCTTATGGCAACGGTGGCATTCTGGCGGCCTGCGCCGTGGTGCCGGTGACCGTTCCGGGACTGCTGGCCAAGGCCCCCAGGATGTTGTTCGACCCCGACCAGCCCCTGTTCCTGAAATGGGGCTATCTGCCTCGCCTGCTGCCCTTCCTGCGCCGGTATCTTGCCAATGGCACGGATGCGCAGGTCGAACGCACCTCGCAGGCACTCACCGAATTGCTCGGCGATTGCGCCGATCAGCACCTTGCCCTTGCCAAGGACAATCCGGCCGCCGCCTTTGTCAAACCCGGCAGCTATCTCTTTGGTTATCCGGACAAGGCCGCCTTTGAGGCCGACAGCTATGGCTGGGGCATCCGCCGCAAGCGCGGATACCAGTTTCGCGAAATGACGGCCAAAGACATCGCCGCCTACGACCCGGCACTTGATGGCTGTTTTGGCTATGGCGTGGAATGTCCCGATCACGGGTTGATCACCGACCCCGGTGCCTACGTGACGGCGCTGGCCGATCACTTTGTCGCTCAGGGTGGCAGGTTGCTTGCCGGTGAGGTCACGGGATTTGACCGCGATGACGCAAACGCCGTCGCCGCACGGACCACCGCCGGAACAATCACCGCCGCCAGCTTTGTCGTTACTGCAGGAGTGTGGAGCGACCCGCTGGCGCGCGAACTTGGCATCACAGTGCCGCTGGAATCCGAACGTGGCTATCATGTGGAATTCGTCAACCCGTCGATCACTCTGAAGTCACCGATCATGGTGGCGGCGGGGAAATTCGTGGCGGGGTCGATGGATGGACGGCTTCGTTGCGCCGGGGTCGTGGAATTCGGCGGGCTTGAGGCCGGTCCCTCCAAGGCCCCGTTTGACCTTTTGAAACGCCAGGTCGCACGGCTGTTTCCCAACCTCACCTACGACGACACCGTGGAATGGATGGGCCATCGGCCTGCGACAGCGGACTCCATTCCCGTCATCGGCCAGACTCCGGCAGCACGGAATGTCTATGTCGGCTATGGCCACCATCATATCGGCCTCAGCGGCGGCCCCAAGACGGGGCGCTGGCTGGCGCAGATGATCACCGGGCAACCGGTCAACACCGACCTGTCGGCCTATTCACCGGATCGACGGGCGTAATATCCAACCAACAGAGAGGACGTAACGATGAAATTGACGAAACTGATGGGCGCGGCCATCGCGACGCTGGCCCTGAACGGCGCTGTACAGGCCGATAGCTGGGACATGCCGATGGCCTATTCCGCCTCGAATTTCCACTCGGAAATGGGGCAGGTCTTTGCGGACAAGGTCGGCGAGTATTCCGGAGGTGACCTCGTCATCACCGTGCATCCCGGTGGCTCGCTGTTCAAAGGCGGCGAGATCAAGCGCGCGATCCAGACCGGGCAAGTGCCGATCGGCGAGCGCCTGATGTCTTCGCATGCCAACGAAACACCGCTGTTGGCCTGGGACAACGTTCCGTTCCTCGCCACATCCTTCGCGGACAACGAGAAGCTCTGGCAAGCCGCCAAGGACCCAGTCAACGCGGCACTGACCGAACAGAACCTGGTCACGCTCTACACCTGCCCGTGGCCCGGACAGGGGTTCTACTTCAACAAGGAAGTGAAATCCTCAGCCGATACGCAGAACGTCAAGTTCCGCAGCTACAACACCGCGACAGCCGCATTCGCCGAAGCTCTTGGCATGATTCCGGTACAGGTCGAAGCGGCCGAGTTGAGCCAGGCGCTTGCCACCGGCGTTGCCGAGGCGTTCATTTCCTCGGGGTCCACTGGCTATGACCGCAAGGTCTGGGAACACCTCAGCCACTATTACAAGGTCAACGCCTGGCTGCCCCGCAACTACGTGATGGTGAACAAGCAGGCATGGGATGCGCTGGATGCCGACACACAGGCCGCCGTTCAGAAAGCTGCCGATGAAACCGGTGCCGCCTGTCTCGCCAAATCCGAAGAGCTGGCGGACTGGTATTTCGAGCAATTGGAAGCCAACGGCATGACCGTCACCGATGCCGGCCCTGAATTCCTTGCCGAGCTTCAGGCGATCGGTGCGAAGATGCAGGATGACTGGCTCGCCACCTCCGGAGCGGACGGTCAGGCGATCATCGATGCCTACAAGGCGCAGTAACACGAAAATCGGCGGCGCGCGCAGAGGTCGCGCGCCGCATCTTTCTGCAAGGAGCACGCAATGAGCGACTGGTCCGTCTGGATGGGGCTGCCCCTTTGGGTCTGGCTCTTTGTGCTGCCCACGGCGCTGGTCGTGCTTTGCGCAATCCGCCCCGAGACAGCGCAACACCTGCTATCTCCAGTCTGGTCCCTGCTCGACCGGCTCTACCTGCTCAGCGGCGCGATTTCCGCCGTGTTCCTTGTGCTGATCCTTGTGATCATCGTGTTGCAGATGATGGCGCGCTGGAGCAGCATCGCCTTTCCCGGCTCGACCGAATTCGCGGGCTATGCAATGGCGGCCACTTCCTTCTTTGCACTGGCCTATGCGCTCAACCGTGGTGCGCATATCCGGGTGTCGATCTTTCTCAATCTCAACCCGTTCACCCATCGCTGGCTCGACCTGTTCGCGACCCTGATCGCCGCGATCACCGCCACCTACTTCGCGCGCTACGCGGTCAAGACCAACCTGTTTTCCAAGATTCTGAACGACCGCACGCAAGGACAGGACATGGTACCCGAATGGCTGTTGTCGGTCTTTGCCATGGTCCGCACCGCACCGGGCCAATGGGGAGACCTGTGGGCGCAAACCGGCAGCGAATGGGTGTTCACCCCTGTCTGGCTGCCGCAACTGCCGATGTCGATCGGCACCATCCTGCTCGCCGTCGCGCTCTGGGACAATCTGACCCGCATGGCCGCCACCGGCCAAAGCCGCATCCGATCGGAGGCCGTGGAATGAGCGAGCTGTATGCAACGATCATCTTTCTCTTCGTGCTCTTCGCGCTTCTGGGAAGTTCAGTCTGGATCGGTCTCGCCCTGATGGGAGTCGCCTGGGTGGGGATGGAGCTGTTTACCAGCCGACCCGCCGGCGACGCGATGTTGACGACAATCTGGACAGGGGCCTCAAGCTGGACCCTGACCGCCCTGCCCCTGTTCATCTGGATGGGCGAGATTCTCTATCGCACCCGGCTCTCTGAAGACATGTTTCGCGGGCTTGCGCCCTGGATGCGTGGCCTGCCTGGCGGGCTCTTGCACACCAATATTGCCGGATGCACGATCTTTGCCGCCGTCTCGGGGTCGTCAGCCGCCACCCTGACAACGGTAGGCAAGATGTCGATCCCGGAACTGCGCGCGCGCGGATACCCGGAATACATGATCATCGGTACGCTCGCCGGGGCCGCCACGCTGGGCCTGATGATCCCGCCATCGCTGACGCTCATCGTTTACGGCGTCACCATCAATGAATCGATCACCAAGCTGTTCATGGCCGGAATCATTCCGGGTCTTGTACTGGCGGGGCTCTTCACCACCTACATCATCGGCTGGCACTATCTGCGCAAGTCCGAACACGCCCGGCCCGAACCGGAACTATCCTTGCGCGACATGCTGCGCGAGAGCCGGTTCCTGATCCCGGTTCTGATGTTGGTTTCGCTGGTGATCGGGTCGATGTATTTCGGATGGGCCACAGCAACCGAGGCGGCGGCGGTGGGGGTGCTCGGCGCGCTTCTGCTCGCCGGTGCGCAGGGGTCGCTGACATGGTCGACCTTCCGCGAAAGCCTGATGGGCGCAACCGCGACCTCGGCGATGATCGCCCTGATCCTGATGGGCGCCTCGTTCCTGTCACTTGCCATGGGCTTTACCGGCTTGCCGCGCGCACTCGCAGGCTGGATCGACCAGATGGAGTTGTCGCCCGTGGTGCTGATCGTGGCACTCACCCTGTTCTACATCCTGCTCGGGATGTTCCTTGATGGAATATCCTCGGTCGTGCTGACCATGGCGATCGTTGAACCGATGATCCGCCAGGCCGGCATCGACGTGATCTGGTTTGGAATCTTCATCGTGGTGGTTGTTGAAATGGCGCAGGTAACGCCGCCCATTGGATTCAACCTCTTTGTGCTGCAAGGCATGACCAACCACGAAATCTCCTATATTGCCAAGACCGCGATCCCGATGGTCTTGTTGATGATGGTCATGGTGGTGATCCTGGTGGTCTGGCCGGAACTTGCCACCTGGCTGCCCGAGAACATCCGCCAGTCACCTGGATGAGCCTGCCCGACCCATTGCTGCTGGCCACACGTTACGCGCGGCCGGTCTTGGTGGCCGGACTGGCGGCAGGCATCGCCTTGCCCGGCCCTGCTCAAGTCCTGTCAGGCTGGATACCCGAGATGGTCGTGATCCTGCTGTTTCTGGGTGCGCTGCGCCTGTCGCCAACGGATTTACGGGCGCTTGGCAGCGGCCTGCCCCGTGCGGCGTGGTTTGTGCTTGTCGGTCAGCTCATGCTGCCAATGACCGTGCTGGCGATTGCCTTTGCCCTTGGCGCGGCACAGTCCCCGGTGACATTGGCGCTGGTTCTGCTTGCCTGTGCACCGCCCATCGTCAGCAGCCCGAACATCGCCGCCATCATGCGGCTCGATGTCCCGACCGCCATGCAACTCATGGTGTTGGGCAGCGTATTGCTGCCCGTGACCGTGCTGCCAGTCTTCTGGTTCATGCCCGCCCTTGGTTCCGCCGAACAGATCCTGGGCGCGACCCTGAGGCTGGTTCTGACCATCCTGCTGGCCGGCGGCGGTGCGCTCCTGTTGCGGCGCATCGCGTTCACCGACACCGGCCCGCAAACCCTACAACGGATCGACGGCCTGTCCGTCCTTGCGCTGGCGATATTCGTCATCGCGCTCATGGCGTCTGTTTCGGACGCCATCGCCACAGCACCTGCAACCTTCGTTTTCTGGCTGGTGATCGCCTTTGCCGCAAATTTCGGCACCCAGATCGTCATGCTTGGCCTGGGGCGCGATCCGGTCTCGGGCGCGCGCGCGTTTGTCGCCGGTAATCGCAACGTATCGCTTTTTTTCGTGGCGTTGCCACCCGAGCTCACCGCCCCACTGCTGGTCTTCCTGGGCTGCTACCAATTGCCCATGCTGCTGACCCCGGTCTTGCTGGCGCGCCTCTACCGACACTAGGCCAACATGCCGGGGTCGACTTGTTCAGATCCCCAGCGAAACGCTGGCCCCGGCACCGCAGAACCACAGTCGCTCACCATCGAGCACCTTCATTGCCCGGCTCTGATACGGCAAGAGCGGATGTCCCTGCGCCGCGCTCAGCGATGGCGCCGCATCAGAACTCGTCAGAACCCAATTGACGACACGCCCACTGGTGTTGCTGAGAATAACATCGGTTTCACCGCTGGAGGTATACCGGTTCGCGGCATTCCAGTCGGCCAATAAACTGTAGGCTGTTGTGGCCATATCATATCCTTCGGATCAATGCCCCAATTGGGCGAAAAACTGGCTAAGAGCGCGCAAATGCTATCCGCGCGACATCGGGCATTGATGTATCAGGGGCATGTTTATCGGCGGCCTAAACGGTGGAACGACAGATTAACCAACAGTTTACCCTGTCCCGGGTCGAACTTGGCTGACGCCGTGCCGGTCGATGTCCGTGTCAAATTCCGTGACGCCGACAGCCGCATGGTCCAGAATTTCCTGATTGCTGTCGTGGATCGCCTCAACGGCTTTCCGGACGCGGTTCCGATGGCCTTTGCCGCTCGGTCGCCTATTCACTTTCGCCAGCGTCCACATCTCCGTTTATAAGAGACATCTGTAGCGTCTGAATGCAGCGGAAACATTTGCAAACGGCAAACAACTGCTCACAACAGACGCGTAAGCACTTGATACATTGTAAAGAATTCATGGTGGGTGATGAGAGGCTCGAACTCCCGACATCTTCGGTGTAAACGAAGCGCTCTACCAACTGAGCTAATCACCCGTGACGATGCATTTACGAAAAGCCGCAGGTGCGCGCAAGCCCTTATGACAGCATTATGCTCTCGCCGTTGCGAATGTGGTTTCCGCCCCTTGCTCGCCGCTCAGGTCTGCAAGAAACGCCTTTGCCCGACACGCGGATGTGCAATGCCCCTCGCGATTCCATTCGCTCGCGCCATGACACTGGACCAGCAACTCGGGCAAGGACATGCCAGACCCTCAACAGAAATGGGCGCCGCCCATGGCTGCGCCCCGAAATCTGGTGGGTGATAAGAGATTTGAACTCCTGACATCTTCGATGTGAACGAAGCGCTCTATTGCCCTGCATGTATCGTCACTGTCATCACACGCCGACAAACGCCATTTGATTTCAGTGAGTTATGTATCGCACAGTGCGCGCACATGTTCAACATGCCATGCACCGCTGCAAGGTGCATGTTGCGTTTGTGTGTGACAAGCGAGTGACAAAAACGCTGATGATGCTGACCAAACACACACGCATCGCTGCAGATGCTGTGACATTGTCACGAGTTGTGCGTTGTGCGTTACCGACTGACCCCACCACCCGCACTGCAACACTCCCCCCGCCGAAATCCAAACACGGGGTAGTTGAAGTGCGGTGCTGGCGGGAGAGATGTCATCCGCGTCCCCCGACGTTCATTTGGTGCGGTGTAGTGATGTCGCGAACACGCATGCGATTGACTGGCAAACACTTGCGCGAGTTTGTAATGTCGGCTCAACCTTGCGACGAAACCGCACAGACAACACAACAAACTATAGTGAGGAGGATCGATGGCCGATCCGAAGGTAAGCAGTCTCAGTTCTTTCGTCTGGTCCATCGCGGACATACTGCGCGGCGACTTTAAGCAGTCCGAGTACGGCAAGGTGGTGCTGCCGTTCGTTGTGTTGCGTCGTCTCGACTGCATTCTCACCGCGAGCAAACAAGCAGTGCTCGACGCAGAGAGCAGTTTGCCTGACGGTGTCGACGATGCGACGCGGGACATGGTGCTGTTCGGTGCTGTCGGCGGTGACGTGAAAGTGTACAATCTGTCGCGCTTCACATTCGACACGCTCAAAGGTCAAGACGCGGGTCAACTGCATGAGAACCTGATCGACTATGTCACCAACTTCTCGTCCAATGTGCGCGACATCTTCCTCGACAAGTTTCTGTTCACCGATCAACTGAAGCGACTTAAGGAAGGCGGCATACTGTGGAACGTTTTTGAGCGTTTTACCGAGATTGACCTGCACCCCGACACCGTGTCGAACATCGAGATGGGATATCTGTTCGAGGAACTGATCCGCAGGTTCTCAGAGATTTCGAACGAAACCGCAGGTGAACATTTCACGCCTCGTGAGGTGATCCGCCTCATCGTCGATCTGATGATTGCAAATGACGACGCCAAGCTTACCGGGCGCGGCATCATCCGGCAAGTGTATGACCCCGCATGCGGAACGGGTGGTATGCTCGCGCTAACTGAAGAGGCACTGAAGGACTTCAACCCGTCGATCCGTGTTGAACTCTTTGGGCAGGAACTCAACGGCGAAAGCTACGGCATCTGCAAGTCCGACATGCTGGTGACGGGCCACGATCCAGAACAGATCGCGTACGGCAACACACTGACGCAGGACGCACACGCAGCGAAGCACTTCCACTACATGCTCAGCAATCCGCCCTATGGTGTTGACTGGAAGAAGTATGCCGAAACGATCAAGGACGAAGCTGCAGAGATGGGTCACGAAGGCCGGTTTGGTGCTGGCCTGCCGCGCATCTCGGACGGACAGTTGCTGTTCCTGCAGCACATGATCGCCAAGATGCGTGACGATGAAGCCGGATCGCGCATTGGTATCGTCATGAATGGCTCGCCTCTGTTCACAGGCGGCGCGGGTTCCGGCGAAAGTGAGATACGTCGCTGGATGCTTGAGAACGACTGGGTTGAAACCATCGTCGCACTACCGACGGACCTGTTCTACAACACCGGCATCCAAACCTACGTGTGGTTGCTGACGAACCGCAAACCCGCCGCCCGTCAAGGCAAGGTGCAACTGATCGACGCCAGTGGTGAGACCTTCTGGAAGTCGATGCGCAAGTCGCTCGGCTCGAAACGGCGCGAGATACCGGACGAAGCACGTGATGAGATCGTGCGCATCTACTCCAGTTTTGCGGATGCTGACGAGGAAGTGTCGAAGGTGTTCGATACGACTGACTTCGGGTATCGCGAAGTGCGTGTTGAGCGTCCGCTGAAGCTGAACTTCCAAGCCTCAGACGAACGGATCGCAGGTTTGGCCGATGAGAAGGCGTTCATGAAGCTGGGTGAGCATGAACGTGACGCCATCGAAGCAGCTTTGCACGCCATGCCCGACGAACTGATCACCAACCGCACGCGGTTCGACGACGGTTTGACACAGACGTTCAAGGCGGCGGGCATCAAAATCGGTGCACCGGTGAAGAAGGCGATCATGTCGGCGCTTTCGGAGCGTGATGAAGACGCAGACATCTGCACCGACAAGAAGGGCAGCGCCGAAGCTGACAGCGACCTGCGCGATCATGAACTGGTGCCACTTGGCGAAGATTGGCAGGAGTATGTCGCACGAGAGGTCTCGCCGTTCGTGCCCGATGCATGGGTGGATGAGACGCACCGAGACGCAAGCGACGGAGAAGTCGGACGTGTTGGCTACGAGATCAACTTCAACCGATACTTCTACAAGTACGTACCGCCGCGCCCACTTGAAGAGATCGACGCCGAACTGAAGTCACTCGAAGCTGAGATCGCAGGGTTGTTGAAGGAGGTTGCAGCGTGAGCGGTCGCATCAAAGACAGCTTTCCTCAAACGAGTAGCCTACCGCGCGCTCCCATCCGCTTGGGCCTGTGCGCACGTATCTACTCAGGCGGCACGCCTGACAAGAACAACGAAGAGTTCTGGACTGACGGTGATCTGCCTTGGATCGGTTCAGGCGAAGTTAACCAGTCACTGATCATGCAGCCTACCGCGCACATCACGGAGCAAGCGGTTCGGGGAAGTGCTACTAAGCTGTTTCCGCAAGGATCGCTGGTCATGGCGCTGGCCGGTCAAGGCAAGACTAAGGCAACTGTCGCTCAGATGGGCATCGACGCTTTCGGGAACCAGTCTTTGGCATGTATCGATGACTACAAGGGCCACAACCGGTATCTCTTTTGGTGGCTTCGGTCGCTCTATCGCGAGATACGTGGTCTTTCCAGCCAAGACACTCGAGACGGTCTCAACCAGTCGATGCTCGGGCAGATACCAGTCCCGGACATCGACCTCGACACGCAGAAATCCATCGCAGACTTCCTCGACCGCGAGACCGCACGCATCGATCAGTTGATCGAGAAACGGGACCGGTTTGCTAGTTTGGTTCGCGAAGCGCGCGATGCACGCATCGCAGTTTCTTTGGTTGGGCCTTCAAGCATGGAGCCCAACTCGCGTTGGTTGGCTCGGTTGCCCGAAGGCTGGTTGGCTCAGCGCGCGAAAGTCCACTTTCGGGAGAGACAGGAGCGCTCTGCGACAGGAGATGAAGAGCTTCTCACCGTTTCGCACTTAACCGGTGTTACAAGGCGATCAGAGAAAGATGTGAACATGTTCCTCGCCGAGAGCAACGAGGGATACAAGGTCGTCTATCAGGGCGACATCGTCATAAACACAATGTGGGCATGGATGGGTGCGATGGGAGTTAGCCCTGTGCATGGCATCATCAGCCCCTCGTATGGCATCTACCATCCAGTCTCGGCAGCACTGCTGCCTGAGTACGTCGAGCGTTTGATCAGATCGAAGCCTTTCGTTGCTGAAGCCACCCGCCGTAGCAAGGGTATCCACTCATCGAGGCTGCGTCTTTATCCCGATGCATTCCTAGACATGCTGCTACCCATCCCCCCCATAGATGCGCAAGAAGCGCTACTTGCTGATCTGAATTCGCGCATCGACACAGAAGATCGGTTGTTGTTGAAGAACGAAGAAGCACGCGCCCTGCTGCTTGAGTTTCGATCCGCGCTGATCACCGCCGCCGTCACCGGTCAGATCGATGTCACAACATGGGGTAAGCAAGGCAGCACCGACCGTCGCCTCGATCAGATCGAAGAGGAGATGTCGGCATGACACAACGACTTTGGCTTGTACGTCTTGGCAGACACGGTGAGCGTGAAGACGCGGCCCTTGAGAACAACATGCTTGGTATTGGGTTCAGCTTAGCGACGGACCTGTCTGCAGCGACGGACCGCGAAGCAATCCTTGAACACATTGTTGCGGCGCACCCGAACGCCAAGACCGGGACGCAACGCAACTACGCCGCACAGGTCAACCAGTTCGTTAACCGCATGCAGGTTGGTGACATCGTCGTATCACCGCTGAAGAAGCAGGGCGGCATCGCGATTGCGGAAGTTACCGGTCCATATGTGTATGACGGATCGGTCACTGGCCCGACGCGACCTGTGAAGTGGCTTCGCACAGATGTGCCGCGCGACACGTTCAAACAAGACCTTCTCTACAGCTTCGGTGCGATTATGACGGTGTGCGAAGTCAGTCGTAATGATGCTTTGAGCCGCGTACTCAGCGTAGCAAACGGTGGCACTGATCCGGGTCACGGCGCGACACCTGACTTGCCTGTTCAAGCGATATCTCCTGACGATAACGGTGGTGAGGCAAGTACGCAGTCTGTCGACCTGTCTGAGATTGCACGCAATCAGATCGAAGCGCGCATATCTAGCATCTTCACCGGTCACGAGTTGACGGCACTTGTTGCCGCTATCCTTGAAGCGCAGGGATACGTTTCGCATGTGTCACCGCCCGGTCCGGATGGTGGTTATGATATCGTTGCAGGGCGCGGCGCGCTTGGCTTCGATGCGCCTCGCCTAGTTGTGCAGGTGAAGTCAGGCAACATCGTTGTAGATCACCCGACATTGCAGAGCCTTAACGGGCTTATCCAAGACGCGAGTGCGGACCATGGCCTGATCGTCAGTTGGTCTGGCTTCAAGCATACCGTGCGGAAAGAGACGAACCGGCAGTATTTCCGGGTGCGGTTCTGGGGGCGCGATGAACTCATCGACGCTTTGTTGAGTGTGTACGTTGACTTGCCCGAAGACATTCGTGCCGCCTTACCACTCAAGCGCATCTGGACCTTGGTGCCGGAAGACGATGAGGACGCCGGATGACGACGCATACTGCTCAGAGCGCGCACAAAGAGTTCGTTGTTCAGCAACACCTCATAGATAAGTTGATCAATGGCGAAGGCTACGTCGAGCGCGATCCGGCCACGCATTACGACCGGAAACGGGCGATAGACACCGGGCTTCTCGTCCAGTTCTTGCAATCCACCCAGCCTGACGAATGGGCCAAGCTGGTCGCGCACTACGCGACCTCTGCTGAAGACACTCTCTTCAAGCAGCTTGAGAAAGAGTTGAAGGCACGTGGTGCGCTCGACGTGATGCGCAACGGCATCAAGATTGTTCCTGGCATCAAGTTCGCGCTCTGCTACTTCCGCCCCGCAAGTGCTCTGTCGCCGCAGCGCGTGGCTGAATACAAAGCCAACATTCTAAGCGTGATGAAGGAGGTTGAATACAGCGAGAAGCACGGCAATCGGCTCGATATCGCGCTGTTCGTCAACGGTCTGCCCATCGCGACAATGGAGGCAAAGAACACGCTGACCGGCACCACGTTCAAGCATGCTGAGAAACAGTACAAGGCTGACAGATCACCCGCAGGCGAGCCGCTTCTGACGTTCAAGCGTGGCGCATTGGTCCATTTCGCGTTCGACGAAGACAATGTGTCGATGACAACGCGCCTCGCGAACGGGAAGACGCGTTTCTTGCCGTTCAATCGCGGTCGCGATGGCGGCGCAGGCAACCCAGATGTCGCGGGCGAGTTCCGCGTTGCATACCTGTACCATTCAGGTGACTGGGGCAAAGCCATCTTCTCGCGTGAGGTGGTGCTCGATATCATCGGGCGGTTCATGCACCTCGAACGCAATGGCAAACAGGACGTGCTGATCTTCCCACGTTTCCAGCAACTCAGCGCTGTTCGAAAGTGCATCGCGCATGCTGGTGCATATGGTACCGGACACAACTACCTCATCCAGCACTCGGCCGGATCAGGAAAGTCGAACACCATCGGTTGGCTCGCGCATCAAACAATCAATCTTCACGACAGCGCTGACGAAGCGGTGTTCAACACGGCGATCATTGTGACAGATCGCATCGTGCTCGACCGCCAACTTCAGGCGACCGTGTCACAGTTCGAGCAGGTTGCCGGTGTCGTCAAGAAGATCGACGGGACATCAAATCAGTTGAAGGAGGCGATTGAGAAAGGTGCGCGGATCATCATCACGACGATCCAGAAGTTCTCGACGGAACACCTAGAGGCCATCAGCGGACAAGGAAAGCGCAAGTTTGCTGTCATCATTGACGAGGCACACAGCAGTCAATCTGGTAAGGCCGCGCAATCCATGTCGCAGGCACTGACGCGCGAAGCTGACAGCAGCGACGATGTAGAAGACATCATTGCCGCGTATCAGAAGAGCCGTGGGCCGCAGCCGAACATCAGCTTCTTTGCGTTCACAGCGACACCTAAGAACACAACGATGCAGCGTTTCGGCTCCGTCGGCGCAGGTGGCCTGCCCCATCCGTTCCACACATACTCGATGCGTCAGGCTATCGAAGAAGGTTTCATCCTCGACGTGCTGCAGAACTACATGACCTACAAGGCGTACTATGAACTTGAGAAGGCAATCGATGACGATCCAACGCTGAGCGGGCGCAAAGGTCAGCGCAAGGTCGCGCGGTACGCGTCACTGCATCCGACCGCTATCGGACAGAAGGTCGAAGTGATTGTCGAGCACTTCCGTCGTCACGTGATGAAGGAACTGAACGGTCAGGCGAAAGCGATGATCGTCACGCAAAGCCGAGAACATGCGGTGCGCTACTTCCTCGGTTTGAAGAAGTACATCGAAGACCAAGGCTACAATGATTTGAGAGCGCTCGTAGCGTTCTCGGGTTCGCTCGATGTAGACGGTGTCACGTATACAGAGCCTGATTTGACAGGCTTCGCAGAGAGTGAACTGCCGAACCGGTTGGATGGCGTTAAGAAGGACGGCACCCCGTACCCCGAGCAGTATCAAATCCTCATTGTCGCCGAGAAGTACCAGACCGGGTTCGATCAGCCGAAGCTATGCGCGATGTATGTCGACAAGAAGCTGGCAGGATTGCAGGCGGTGCAAACACTGTCGCGTCTGAACCGGATCAGACCTCACAAGCAAACGTTCGTGCTCGATTTCCAGAACACCATCGAGGACATTCAAACCGCATTCCGCCCTTACTTCGAGGTCACATCGCTCGAAGCGATGACTGATCCGAACCAAGTATATGAACTTGAAAGTCGCTTGATGACTTTCGGCTACCTCGACAAGCAGGAAGTCGAACGGTTCGCGACGACTTTCTTCAAAGGCGCGTTGACTGGTGCGGATCGCGCCGCGCTGCAGGGCTTGGTGAAACAGACAATCGCACGTTTCGAGGTAGATGATGATGAAGGACGGCAGGAAGAGTTCCGGCAACTGTGCCGCAGCTATCTACGTTTCTACACGTTCATTGCGCAGGTGATGAACCTTGGTGACACCGACTTGGAGAAGTTGCACGGATACTTGGCTTGGCTCGTGCGGATGCTGCCGGATCGTGAAGTGCCGCCAGAGATCGAGGTGACCGATGACATGCTGTCGCTGCAGAAGTTCAAGATCGAGGAGAAAGAACGCGGTAATGCAGCGTTGTCACCCGGCGATCATGAAGCGCTGAAAGCTATCGAAGAGTTTGGCGCGAAGCCATACACCGAAGACGAACAGAAGGAACTGTCTGAGATTGTGAAGGCGTTCAACGAACGTCACGGCACTACGTTCTCAGAAGCAGATATGATCCGGTTCGAGCAAGTAAATCTCGACATCATGACCGAAGACCTGACCGAGATGTTGAAGAACAACCCGCCAGATGTTGTGTTCAACGCATACTCGCAGGCATTCTTCGCAAGTGCAGTGCGCATGTTCCAGCGTGAAACCGAGATGCGGAACATCATCATGACGGACCAAGAAGCGCGGGACAAAGCGATACGGCATTTCTTCAACAGAGCGATGCGAGAAGCACGGGAAGATAGCGCGGCATAGGTGCGCGTCACAAAGCACCACTCGATTGCGAGTGTATCTTTGCGGATTGTCACACATTTCATTGCGTGTGCATTGCGTTGAAACATTGGTTGAACCGGGCACACGCTTCACTGCGATTGCTGCGATACTGCCCGCGCCAACATGAAGCCCGCGAGGTTGGCACTATAGTATCCAGTGCACACGTCGCTGCTGCGTCCGAGATACGTAAAGCCGACACTTGAGAGAGCCTACGCTCCTCCAACCGGTAAAACGCTTCGACATCGGCCCGATGCGCGCCGCGTGCAGCTCTTCTTCTCGCTTGCCGGTTGTTCATGCGTCGGTCTCCAACTTGTTGATGCCTGCATCGTTGTCAGTTTCTGTAGCTTCGTCCGTTCGTTCGATAACGACAGGTTCATGCCGGACATCGCGCGCGCTGTCGGACGGGAAATAAACCTCGTCATCGGTCCGTTGCGCTTCCATGAGCCGCAGCAACGGCTTCAACAACGGGGTGCGTTGGTCGCTGACCGCATCAAGCAATGCCTGCCATTCACCTTGCTGCAGCCTGCGCTCTCTTCTATTGTCGATCTTCGGCCTACGTACCTGCCGCGCTGGATTTCCGTCGGGCAAATGCTGCCCCCAATCACTGCAAGCGATGTCGATGGCATGTTGTAGCCAGCCTAGTTCGCGCACGACCGTCGCAGGCTTCACATCTTCAAGCCGAAGATCGCGATACTTGGCTACACGTGCTGGCGTAACCTTATCCAGCCTAACAGGTGCGAGGTTCGACCGCAGGAACCCGTTGATCGCGTACCGCTCATTATCCGCGCACCGTTTGGTGCTTGTAATCGTATCCCGGTACCGCTCAAGCACCTGTGCCAAAGTCATACATTCGGTTGTAGGTATTGATGTGTTCTGTAGTTCTCCACGTTCCGCTTGCCGCTCAGTATTTCGCGACCAGCTCACCGCGTCCGCGCGTTTAGTGAATGTGCGGGATGCAGTCTGTCCGTTGCAGCGAACCTGCACCTGCCACTTACTGCCGCGTTTCCTGATAGTTGCCATAACCCGTGTCTCCAATGCTAGGAGGCGTTCGGTGTGACGTGTGTGTGACAGGCAACGACAGGCAGTGACAGACTTCTCGCGCAGACCGCGCGCAAGTCACTGATTTACAAGAAGGGCTTTGGTGGGTGATAAGAGATTTGAACTCCTGACATCTTCGATGTGAACGAAGCGCTCTACCACTGAGCTAATCACCCGTGAGGCGGGGTATTACCCGTCCTGCGCCGTCTCTGCAAGAGTGCTTGTGTCGTTTGAAGCGTTCGTGCTCTGGCGCAGCTTGCAAACCGTGACCCGGCCATTGTGTTTCTCGACCGTGCGGTTGATGCGCAGCTTGCCAAAGGGTTGCAGGTTCAGTTCTCGACCCTCGGCGATGGATTCTCCCAGAACCGCGAGCATCGCCTCGACAACCGGCTTGGCATCTTTCTTCTTGATGCCCGAGCGGATGACCACGAGGTCAACGAGCTCTTTCTTTTTCATCTCGTTTGACGCCGACTCGGGTTCAAAGGCCGCTTCGGTCACGTCGTCGACGGCTTCGGTCGAACTGGAAATTGTCATATACGGTTACCTTTCATGTGCTCCGCCGCGCCGAGATTCTATCGGATCCCCCGAACGAAGGCCAGTGACGCAAAAAGGGCGGCCCGATACCGAACCGCCCCTGTCTTCTGTTGCCTGACATCAATGCGCCCTGGCGGTCGAATTGTCATCTGACGGAGCGAGCGCGGCACGTGCTGCGGCGGCTTCTTCCTCGGCCGCCTCGTCCCATTCAATCGCTTCCGGTTGCCGCACCAGCGCATGTTTGAGAACCTCGGACACATGCTTGACCGGGATGATCTTCAACCCGTCCTTCACATTGTCGGGTATCTCGGCCAGGTCCTTCTCGTTCTCTTCGGGGATCAGCACGGTCTTGACGCCACCACGCAACGCCGCGAGCAGCTTCTCCTTGAGACCGCCGATCGGCATCGCGTTGCCCCGCAGACTGACTTCGCCGGTCATGGCAATGTCCTTGTGCACCGGGATCTGGGTCAGCACCGACACGATCGACGTGACCATGGCCAGACCGGCACTTGGCCCGTCCTTTGGCGTTGCCCCGTCGGGCACATGGACGTGAATGTCGATCCGGTCAAACCGTGGCGGTTTCACCCCGATTTTCGGACTGATCGAACGCACATAGCTGCTGGCCGCGTCGATGCTCTCCTTCATCACGTCACCCAGCTTGCCGGTGGTCTTCATCCGCCCCTTGCCCGGCAGGCGCAGCGCCTCGATCGGCAGCAATTCGCCCCCGACGCTGGTATAGGCCAGCCCGGTCACAACTCCGATCTGATCCTTCTGCTCGGCCAGACCATAACGGTACTTGGGCACACCAAGGAATTCGTTCAGATTGTCAGGCGTCACAGTGACGCTCTCTGCCTCGCCCTTGATGATCTTGGTCAGGCTCTTGCGGGCCACCTTGGCGATCTCGCGCTCCAGGTTCCGCACTCCGGCTTCGCGGGTATAGGTGCGGATGATGTCGGTCAGCGCCCCGTCGGTCAGTTCGAATTCCTTGACCTTCAGCCCATGGTTCTTGACCTGCTTGCCGATCAGATGCTGCTTGGCGATCTCGCGCTTTTCATCCTCGGTGTATCCAGCCAGCGGAATGATCTCCATCCGGTCCAGGAGCGGACCCGGCATGTTATAGCTGTTGGACGTGGTCAGGAACATGACGTTGCTGAGGTCATATTCGACTTCCAGATAGTGATCCATGAACGTGTTGTTCTGCTCCGGATCCAGCACCTCGAGCATCGCGCTCGCCGGGTCGCCTCGGAAATCCTGGCCCATCTTGTCAATCTCATCGAGCAGGATCAGCGGGTTGGTGGTTTTGGCCTTCTTCAGTGCCTGAATGATCTTGCCTGGCATCGAACCGATATAGGTGCGGCGGTGACCGCGGATTTCGGACTCGTCACGCACCCCGCCCAGGCTGATGCGAATGAACTCGCGCCCGGTCGCACGCGCAACCGATTTGCCAAGACTGGTCTTGCCCACGCCCGGCGGGCCGACCAGACACATGATCGGACCTTTCATCTTCTTGCTGCGCTGCTGTACGGCCAGGTATTCGACGATACGTTCCTTGACCTTATCAAGGCCATAGTGATCGTCATCCAGCACCTTTTGTGCCTTGGCCAGATCCTTTTTGACACGGGACTTCACACCCCAGGGGATAGAAAGCATCCAGTCGAGATAATTGCGTACAACGGTGGCCTCGGCGCTCATGGGGCTCATGTTCTTGAGCTTCTTGAGCTCCGCCTCGGCCTTTTCGCGCGCTTCCTTGCTGAGCTTGGTCTCGCCAATCTTGGCTTCCAGCTCGGCGATTTCGCCTTCGCCTTCCTCGCCATCGCCCAATTCCTTCTGAATGGCCTTCATCTGCTCATTCAGATAGTATTCCCGCTGGGTCTTCTCCATCTGGGTCTTGACGCGGGTCTTGATCTTTTTCTCGACCTGCAACACGCTCAGTTCGCCCTGCATCAGGCCATACACCTTCTCGAGTCGCTCGCTGATCGACAGGGTTTCCAGCAACTCCTGTTTCTGGGCGACCTCGATCCCCAGGTGGCCCGCCACCAGATCCGCCAGCTTGGCAGGCTCGGTCGATTCCCCAACGGCGGCAAGGGCCTCTTCCGGGATGTTCTTGCGCACCTTCGCGTAGCGCTCGAACTCGTTACCAACCGAACGTACAAGCGCCTCGGTGGTGGTCACGTCCCCCGGCATTTCGGTCAGATACTCCGCCCGCGCCTCGAAAAAGCTGTCGTTCTCGAGGTATTCAGTGATCCGCACACGCGCCTGTCCCTCGACCAACACCTTGACGGTGCCGTCGGGTAGCTTCAGCAGTTGCAGGACGTTGGCCAGCACGCCGACCGCGTAGATGCCATTTGTGTCGGGATCGTCCTCACTGGGCTCGATCTGGCTCGACAGCAATATCTGCTTGTCATCCGCCATCACCTCTTCCAGCGCGCGCACTGATTTTTCCCGACCAACGAACAATGGCACAATCATATGGGGGAACACCACGATGTCGCGCAACGGCAGCACCGGATAGGATGAATTCAGGGGATCTTGCATGCTCTGTCCTTATCATTGGCAAGATGGCACTCGCCCCGCTTTGCGGCAACGCCCGGCCATCTCCGATCTTCGGTGTTCAAGGTGGGGCCTTCCCCCGCCGATTCAACCTCTACACATCTCTGGGCCGTCACAATGACGTGGGCGCCTGCCGAGGGCAAGGCGTCAAATGGATCGGAATTACAGAAGCCTCTGCCCCGCGTCTCCCTCGCACGTCCAGCCAAAGACACCTTTCGGGATGGCGGGCGGGGCGTCTTGGCCGCAGGCCAACAGCGTCGTGCGCCAGTTGGTTTGTCCAAAGCTCAATCCCACCCGGAATCAACTTGTGCCGGAGCGACCCTGGCAAAACACAGACTCTGACCAGCAAACATAGGGCGCAGCAGACAATACCGTCCTTCATCGAAAATCTAAAGACCGCGCACAGATGTCCTCCCAAGACGCTATCACGCTGGTGCTGCGCAGAGTTCAATTCTGCGCACCACCGACATCCGGAAGCCTAGAGGCCGCAAAGACATCGCGCAACAGAACAGCATCAAATCCGGACCCTCTCCGCATCTACACACGCCGACGCGCCCGAAGATGTCGCAACCTAGATTGGCGGCTTTGGACGCCACCCGAGCCGACCGCTTGTCACAGGCGAGAAATGTCGCCCTCAGCGCGCGTAGCGTGAAATGCGTCTTCCCAGGCAGCGAATGCACCTTCCCGGATGGCCACACGCATGCCCTGCATCAAGTCCTGATAGTATTGCAAGTTATGCCAGGTCAGCAGCATCGAACTGATGATCTCCTGACTGCGGAATACGTGGTGCAGATAGGCCCGGCTGTAGTTGCGACAGGCCGGACAACCACATTCCGCATCCAGTGGCCGGGGATCGTCCTGATGCCGGGCATTCTTGATGTTCAGCACCCCGCGCCGTGTGAACACCTGTCCTGTCCGCCCAGACCGCGACGGCAGCACGCAATCCATCATATCCACCCCGCGCGCCACCGCACCGACGATGTCATCCGGCTTGCCAACTCCCATCAGATAGCGCGGGCGATCGGCAGGCAGCATATCCGGGGCGAAATCCAGGACCGAGAACATCGCTTCCTGCCCCTCGCCCACGGCCAGCCCACCGATCGCATAGCCGTCGAATCCGATCTCGCGCAGGGCCTCGGCGCTCTGCGCTCTCAGGTCAGGCTCAAGCCCGCCTTGTTGAATGCCAAACAATGAATGACCCGGACGATCCCCGAATGCGTCGCGCGACCGCTTCGCCCATCGCATCGACAGGCGCATGCTTTCGGCAATCCGTGCCTTGTCGGCAGGCAAGGCCGGGCATTCATCGAAACACATGACGATATCGCTGCCCAAAAGGCGCTGGACCTCCATCGACCGTTCCGGCGTCAGCACATGTCTTGATCCGTCGATATGAGATTTGAAGGTGACACCCTCTGCCGTCAGCTTGCGCAGCCCGGCAAGGCTCATGACCTGAAAGCCACCGGAATCCGTCAGGATCGGCTTGTCCCAGCTCATGAAGCGGTGCAGACCGCCAAGCCGGTCAATGCGTTCGGCCGTTGGGCGCAACATCAGGTGGTAGGTGTTGCCCAGCAGAATGTCGGCCCCGGTTGCGGCGACACTTTCGGGCAGCATTGCCTTGACCGTCGCCGCTGTACCCACGGGCATAAAGGCTGGCGTGCGGATCTCACCCCTCGGGGTCGAGATCACCCCGGCGCGGGCGGTGCCATCGGTTGCGTTCAGCGCAAAGGAAATTCTGTCACTCATCCGCTTCCGTTACCGGCAAATACGGCAAAAGGCAAAGTCCGGGATTCAGACGGTCCGTGCTCGCCAAATGGCGACGATCCCGGCGCCAGCCGCGCCCTTTGCTGCGACGCCACAGGCCAAGCGACCCAAGTCCTTCGGCGAGCACCGGCAGAACCGCTGCACCCACCAAACTAGGCCGGTGAAACCGCCGAGAAATAATGCACCTCGGCAGGCACATGAACCTGACCGTCGCGCTCCATCGCCGCAAAGCCGTCACGGACACCATCCGCAATGACCGCCCGGTCGGCCTCAGTTCCGCCCCGTTCGCGCAAGACCATCGCCGCCGCCCCCATGTCCATCTGCATGCCAGCCAGCTCTTGTGGGGTGCCCCTGGGCAACATGTCCAACGCGACGGTCTCGACCTCGGCCTGCCAGCCTGCCGCCTTCAGCAGGCCCGTCACCCGCGCCGCGTCGGCAAACGCAAACGGCCCCGGTGCAAGTGGGTCCGGCGGCTCTCCCGGTCCCAGCCTTTCCGTTGCAATCCGGCGCGGCATTGCGAACCAATCGTTTCTCACCGGTGCCCCCCAGGCCACGAAATCGAACCGCCCACCGGGCCGGACCGCACGGCGGATATTGGCAAACGCCGCCCCGGTGTCGGCAAAGAACATCAGCCCGAACTGTGAAATCACCGCGTCAAAGCCACCGGCCTGGAACGCGTATTGCTGTGCATCACCCAACCCGACCGCCGCTCGCCCGTTCAAGCGCGCCGCGGCACGCTCGGTCATCGGCGGCGCAATGTCAATCGCCAGGACACGCCCGTCCGCCCCGACGGCGTCCAGCACCCGCAACGTCGCGCCACCGCTGCCACAGCCGATATCCAGAACCGCCTCGCCCGCCTGCAACGCGGCGCGCTCCATCAGCCCGTCCAGCATCACGCCATGCGCGGCCTCGATCTCGGCTTCCCATTTCAGCCAAGGCGCCGCCATCGCAACCCAATCCATCGCCATCCCCCCGTCTCTGTTCGGGCCACCACACACCGCCTGTCTCCGCAACGCCAGCAAAACCTGCACCCATGCCGGGATTGACTTGATAATTGCGCCCGCAGAGGTCAAATACAGAACCGGCCAACCCCAAGGAGTCCCCATGACCGAAGACCAGATTCTCGCGCTGCTCGGCGACAGCGGCATCTACATCTTTGGCGCGATCCTTCTGTTCGTTGTCATCTTCAAAGGCGTGCGCATCGTGCCGCAATCGGAAAAGCACGTCGTCGAGCGGTTTGGCCGGCTGCGATCCGTGCTGGGGCCGGGCATCAACTTCATCGTGCCGTTCCTGGACGTGGTGCGCCACAAGATCTCGATCCTCGAACGCCAGTTGCCCAATGCAACGCAGGACGCGATCACCAAGGACAACGTGCTGGTGCAGATCGACACCTCGGTGTTCTATCGCATCCTCGAGCCGGAAAAGACCGTCTATCGCATCCGTGACGTGGACGCGGCGATTGCCACCACCGTCGCCGGCATCGTGCGCGCCGAAATCGGCAAGATGGATCTGGACGAGGTGCAATCCAACCGTGCCCAGTTGATTGGCCAGATCCAGACCAGCGTCGAGGACGCGGTGGATGACTGGGGCATCGAAGTCACCCGCGCCGAGATCCTGGACGTCAATCTCGATCAGGCCACCCGCGACGCGATGCTGCAACAGCTCAATGCCGAGCGCGCCCGACGCGCGCAGGTGACCGAGGCCGAAGGATCCAAGCGCGCCGTCGAATTGAATGCGGACGCGCAGCTGTATGCCGCCGAACAGATCGCCAAGGCCCGCCGGATCGAGGCCGATGCCGAGGCCTATGCCACCAGTGTCGTGGCCAAGGCGATCCAGGAAAACGGGCTGGAGGCCGCGCAATACCAGGTCGCGTTGAAACAGGTCGCGGCGTTGAATGCGCTCGGTGCGGGCGATGGCAAGCAAACGATCCTGTTGCCCGCCAACGCGCTTGAGGCGTTTGGGGACGCCTTCAAGATGCTGAAAGGCCGGAGCTGATGATCTTCTGGTCGCTCTGGTGGGCCTGGCTGTGTTTCGCCCTGATCCTTGGCATCGCCGAAATGCTGATCCCCGGTTTTATCTTTCTGGGGTTCGCCATCGGTGCCGCTGTCGTGGCGCTGCTGCTGGCACTTGGCCTCTCCGTGACGCTGCCCTTGCTGCTCCTGATCTTTGCGGCGCTGTCGCTGGTCACCTGGCTCGGCCTGCGCCGCTATTTCGCGTTGCCCAAAGGTCAGGTCAAGACCTTTGAGGACGACATCAATGGCTGACAGGCCCCCGGCTTCTTCCCCGCAGATGGGTGCGGGGCGGATCCGCCAACTTGAAGGCCGCTCGCTGCAAGTCGCGATGTGGGGCAACCTGTTCATGGCCGTGGCCGGAATCGTTGCAGCCATCCTGTCCAATTCGATTGCCATCTTGACTGACGGTCTGTTCTCGCTGATCGGCTTTACCGCGGCCTTTCTGGGCCGCCGCATCAGCCAGAATGTCGAGGCTGGTCCGGACCGGCTGCGTCCGATGGGATATGCTGCGGACGAGGCCCTGTTCGCGACTTTCCGTGCGCTGTCGCTATTGGGTCTCGTGTTTTTTGCTGTCGCCTCTGCGAGCATGAACATTTACAAGTTCCTGTCCGGCGGCACGCCACCGCAACTCGTATTTGCGCCATTGATGATCTATTTCGTCCTGATCGGCATAACCTGCTTCCTGCTCTGGGCGCTGCATCACCGCACCTGGAGCCGCACCGGAAAATCCAGCGATATCCTGCGACTCGAGGCCAAGGCATCGATGTTTGACGGGATCATCACCGCCGCCGCCGCCATCGGACTTGGTGCGGTTTACATTTTTCGCGACGGCTTTCTCGCTCCGATCGCCCCTGTCGGCGACTCGATCGTCGTGCTGGTTCTCTGCCTGTTTGTGGTCGGACAATACCGGCGCGACCTGATGTCTGGCATGAGCGAACTCGCAGGCGTCACCGCAAGCCCGGCCTCGCTGGCAACTGCCCGCCGCGCGATCCGGCCCGCCATAGCAGAACATGGCGGCACACTCGTTGACCTGTCGGTCATCAAGCTCGGGCGCAGTCACCTCGTCACTGCATACTACGACCCCGGTCAGCCCATAACCGCGTCCAGAGTTGACGGGATCAACCTTCAGATGATTGCTGACGTTCGCACCGAACTGCCAGGCGCTGATGTCCATCTGATCATCAGCGAACACCCTCGACGATGGCCGGACGAAATCAGCCCGTTCTGATTTCAAGCTTGTATTCCAAAGCCTCGTAGCGGGTGTTTTCTCTGTCAGCCTTCAACCCCCGCCTGCGGGCAAAACTCTGAACAATTCGCGTCAAAGTTGCTGAAAACAAAGAATCATGCTACGCTAACTCCTTATTGTCGTAAATATTTATTGGAGTAACCCCATGAAGTACGCATTTTTTAGCGTCATCTTGGCTGTGCTGATCTTGCCAGTCGACACACTGCAGCGTCCTGGCGACCCTGCCGCAGGACCGTGTAACCCGACAGTCGAACGTTGCTCGTAGACGTCTGACAAAGTCTGAAAGATGAACAATCTGATATACGCCGGGGTCATACTTTTCGGCGCAATAACGCTTGTGATCGAGGCGCGGCGCAATTACTCGGTTTCGGCCAAGCATCATCCCTTCGCATTCTACGGCATTCTTGAACATCTCGAGGCGCGCCACCTCTGCTCGCCCCGCGAATGGAACTTCGGGTTCTACGTCTACTCGCTGCTCTACCTGATCAGCTACGCGGTCCTTCTCTCATCGACAGAACTGGTCGAACTGATCTACAAATCCAGCGCTGCTGCCAACCTCGTCGGAGCCACGGGGACGACGCTCGGCCCGGAAAGCGACCCCTTCGATCTGTCCGGGACCGATTACGGCAAGCCGCTCTTCATCTCGGCCTTCATAATCGCATTCTACTCGGTCGGCGCCACGCGCAATATAGAATTGCATATCCGCACCCTTGCCCACCGGCTCGCCGGCGTTCCGCGCGGGGTGTACCAGGTACTAGACCGCCTGCAGGATCCCGATTTTCTCTCCGAAACAACCCCGCCGACCGGGCCGCTGATGGCCAGTTTCCGGGAGAAGCTCAAGCCGCTGAAGGCCGAGGAAATCGCGCCCAAATCAATCAGCGATCTGATGACCGTCACCACGCTACCACTCGAACCCGGCCGCCCTGCAAAGATATCCACGGGCACCAAGGGCCTGCTGGCTTCATTGCTTAGCAATGCCCAAACCAGGTTGGGGCGGGAGGTCGAGGATAACCGGCCCAAGGGCAAGGAACAGTACCTGTTTGATATCTGCAAGGCCCTGCGCGTCATCGACCTGCTGCGCCCCGCGATTATCGGTGGTCAACGCGCCACCCATTTCCCGCTCCTCGGCATGAAGGAATTGGGTGATATTTCCGCCACCCTTGATGACTCGATCGGAAAACCGGGCAACAAGCGCAAGCCAAACGATGACAGCCCAAAGACGCTGCATGACGAAATCGACGACTTCAAAAAATATGACGAAGCGAGCCTTGAACGGTTGCGCGAAAAGGCCATCGAGGTCGCCAACAGCGCCCGCGCCGTCTTTGCCGTCTATTTCATCTGCAACAGCCGCACGGTTCTGAATGTCGACCGTCAAAGCGCCCTGCAAAAAGTCAGGGCCTTTGCCGATCGTGGCTACAAGGTGGAACAGAATTCTTTCGCAGGCTCGCTGTTTTTCGCGGCTGTCATCGCCACCTTTGCCGGCTTTTTTGTTCACCAGTCCTTCAAGTTACAGGAAGTTCAGACCTACCCAAACCTGATGGCAGAGCAGATCTATGATCGGCTCGGCCGCACTGACAACAGCTACATCGCCTGCCGTGATATCTACTATGTACCGACCGGTGAAGATTCTTCCGATGAACTTCCCGATGATCTGATCAATGTCGTCACCGAAAAGGGATGCCAGGCGGCATTTGAGAGCGGGCTTGCAGACTATCGCAAGGATTCGAAAACGCAGATGATGGAGTGGACGTTCTTTGACAATCTGGCGCTGCTGCTGATGGTCGCCGCCGTCGTGCAAATGTCGATCTTTGAAAAAGACGTTCAGATGGACCAGAACGCTTGGCGGAGATGGACGATGAAGCGCGTACCTTACGTGCGGCTTCTGACGGGTGCAATCCTTCCCGCGCTTGCCGGTGTGTTCGCCCTCTCTATCGGTTTTATCCTGCGTCTCTTCTGGAATGCCGATTTTGATGTCACAACATCGCAGATCGAATTTCTGTTCGTCGAAAACTGGCAATATTTTGTCGCCTACTTCGTGCCCTGTTTCGTTCTTTCGATCTCGGTCTTTGTCATCATCGACAAACACGACGATTGGGCCCTTCCGGCCACGCTCTCTCTCGCGGTGCTGACGTCGGTGATTTATGTTTTTTCTGTCTGGCTGGTGCCAATGGCCACGTTGCGGTTCCTTCCGCCAATCGAGGTCGATAGTTTCTGGATGGTCTGGTGGAACACCGGCTCACTCGGCACGGCCCTGAACCACGACGCCTTCTGGCTGACGTCCTATGTCGCGCGCGACTTGCTGATCCTGACACAGCTGCCGGTGCTGTTCCTAATTCTCTTTGCCTTTTTCGTCGAGTTTTCCGAAACCTCGGGAACACGCCTGAACACTGGCAAGGACTCGGACGATACCAACGACAGTGGCGATAATGACGAGGAAACGGAAGAATGAAGCCCGCGTTTGGACATACCTTGGCCGCTCTCCTGTTGCTGGCAACACCCTTGTGTGCACAACAGCAATACCCATCAAACGTGCCACCCCAAAACGCGACCTGCCCGCAACCTGACTCTACAGATCTGGCAGATATCACATCGCTGCGCATTGGCGTGCGGCGTCACGCCCGGCCGTTCTCGTACTATTCCGAGAACCTGCGCGAAGTCTGGAGCGCCGCCCCCCAGGCACCGCTCGCCTTGCACAATTACACCGGTTACATGAGCAAGATCTGTGATGCGGTTCTCGCCGACATGCAGGTCACCCGGCCCGCTGACTCCACCAGCTTCGGCTATTCGGACGTCAAGGTTGTGGACGTTGATTGCCTGATACAGGAAGACGAACGCAACGGCACACCCAAGCCCAGTCGTCTGGAATATCTCGGCGACAAGATCGACATCCTCTGCGACCCCGCGACGATCACCAATGCCCGCCGGCACGGCTTTATCCTGTCGCCCCCGTTGTTCCTGTCCGGCATGGGTCTGATCAACCGCGGCACCGCAAGCATCGGCAACGCCAACTGCCCGGCAAAGCCGCTGATCGGATACGTCCGCAACACCACGGCCGCGCTGTCGGGCATTCCCAAGGTGCTGCTGGCCAACGAACTCAAGAGCTATGCCGAATTGTTGCGCGCCTATGTGCGCGATCAGACCAACTCCTGCAGCACCGCACTCAGCACCAGCGTCGTCGTCCAAAGCTATGAAACCCACGAAAAGGCCGCCAAGGCGTTTTGCAACGATGAATTCTACTACTACATCGGCGACCGAGAGATCATCACCTACAACGCCCGCAATGTCCCCGGCTGCGGCGCCGAGATCGAAGGCGCCGGCCAGACCTATTCCAACGACCGCTACGCGATCTACGGCAAGATCAGCCACCGCGAGGGGGCCGAAATCCGCGACCTGCGCATTGCCCGTTTCTTTGAAATCCTGTCGCAGAAAATCGTGGTCAGCCCCTCGCTGCTCGACACCGCCTACGAGAACACGTTTTTCGAAGAACCCAGCCGCAAGCTCGAAGCATTCTACTGGAACATCCGGGGTCCCCGCAGACCCTGAACCCGACAACAGGCGCATCCATGTCCGAGACCCCCGATCCCGTCGCGCGCATCAACGCGCTCACCACCAACGCGCGCAACACGTGGTTCGTGCTTCTGGGTGTTCTGGTCTTTGTCGCCATTACCCTGATGGGCGTGCAGCATATCGACTTCTACGGCGTCGACCGCGCCACCGCCCTGCCCCTGGTCAACGTCAGCGTCCCCACATGGCTGTTCTTCTACGCAGCGCCGTTGCTCATCACCGCCGTCTACGGTTATTTCCACCTCTACCTGATCCGCCTCTGGGACGCCCTCGGCGCCGCCGATCCAATCATCAACAAAACCCCGCTGGGTGACGCCATCACCCCATGGCTGGTCAGCGATGTTGCGCTGAAGTTGCGCGCCACCTATCGCGACCCCACCTGCATCACCCCCCGCGCCATGGAAATCCCCAACGCCATCTGGAACACCCTCTTTGCCTGGATCGCCGGCCCCGCCATCCTCGGTTGGCTCTGGTGGGCCTCGATGCCCGCCCGCGACTGGGTGATGACCGGGCTTGCGGGCACCTGCCTGCTCTTCGCGCTCGCCTTCGGCTATGCCAGTGTCGCGATGATGCGACGACGCATGGCATCGCAAGACCGGTCCACCCACCGTGTCTGGCAGGACACTGAAGCATTACCCGTACTTCTGTTCCTGTTGATCCCCGCCATCGCTCTGCTGACCCACAGCCGGACGGTTGAATCCTCGGACTGGATCACGCTTGCCCCCATAAATCTCACCGGCGCCGCGCTGGTCGAAAAACCTGCCGACTGGCTTCCCTATGACATCGCGCGCGCGGATTTTCTGTCCGAATGGTGCGCCCGCGAAAAACCAGCCTGCGATCCGCCGACAGCTGCGGTTCCCGGCCTGATCAGCCGCCTGCCCGGTCTCCTCTTTGGCAAAGACGACACACCCGCGTTGCCCACACCCGCCTCTGATCCACCAGCGGCCTTTGAAACCGAATGGAAAACTCGCCGCACCGCCGCCCTCGCTGCGCTGAAAAAACCGCGCTGGAGCGCCCCCAACGCCGATCCGCCGGATTTTCGCAACGCCATCCTATCAGAAACATCCCTGTCCGGTGCTGACCTTGGCGGGGCGCAGATGCAGGAGGCGAACCTCAGCGAGGCGCAGATGCAGGGGGCGAACCTTTGGCAGGCGCAGATGCAGGAGGCGGTCCTCCGCAGGGCGCAGATGCAGGAGGCGAACCTCCGCTGGGCGCAGATGCAGGGGGCGAACCTCAGCGAGGCGCAGATGCAGGGGGCGAACCTCCGCTGGGCGCAGATGCAGGGGGCGAACCTCAGCGAGGCGCAGATGCAGGGGGCGAACCTCCGCTGGGCGCAGATGCAGGGGGCGAACCTCAGCTGGGCGCAGATGCAGGGGGCGAACCTCAGCTGGGCGCAGATGCAGGGGGCGGACCTCAGCGGGGCGCAGATGCAGGAGGCGAACCTCAGCTGGGCGCTCTTGACAGGCACCCTTGAAAACCCGAACATCGCTTCGGCCACGAACCTCAGCGCGAGCATAAACAATGGCGGCGCGCTGAGGTTCGTGGATCTGCGCTCTGCCAAAATTGATGCTCTCACAGACTGGCGCAATGCCTTCTTTGATGGCTCCGTCCTTGTGCCAAACGACAGAAAGAACCAAATCGGGCAGCCCTGTCTCTGGCGATGGATTGCCAAAAACCCTGATCCGTTGCCAGACAAGGAATATTTCGGGCGCTGGCGCGGTTGGTTGACGCTTTATCCGGCATGGGACGATGATTATTGGAGTTGGCTCTCGTCAGTCCCCAAAGACTGGCGCGACGTTGCCGCCATCCCGCCGCCCCCCGGTTGCATATGGCACTCTGACCCGTTGCCCGGGGCCGTTTCGCAAGAATAACCCCACCCCGCGTCGCCGCCCCCACTGGACGTTTCCGCGTTAATTCCTATATAATCACTCAGGAACAACCCAGAGGCCCACATGACTCACGCTCCGGAACCGCTCGAAGGTGCGCCGCTGATTGCGCCCTCCACCACCGATCACCCGCTCTATGACTCGGTGGTCGAGGCGTGCCGCAGCGTTTATGACCCGGAAATCCCGGTCAACATCTATGAGCTCGGACTGATCTATACCATTGATATATCACCGGAAAACGAGGTGAAAGTCATCATGTCCCTGACCGCGCCGGGCTGTCCCGTCGCCGGTGAAATGCCCGGTTGGGTCGCTGATGCGGTCGATCCGATCCCCGGTGTCAAACAGGTCGACGTCGATCTCACCTGGGAACCCCCCTGGGGCATGGACATGATGAGCGACGAGGCCCGTCTGGAACTTGGATTCATGTAAAGAACGGCACGTAAGCCGTTTTGAGGAAACAGTAAAATGTTTGGAATACCCGGCAAACAGGCGGTCACCCTGACCCCCGCAGCGGCCAACCAGATCACAAGGCTCATGGCCAAGAACGACCATTCCGGCCTGCGCATCGGCGTCAAGAAAGGCGGCTGTGCGGGCATGGAATACACCATGGAATACGTGCAAGCCACTGATCCCAATGATGAAGTGGTCGAACAGGACGGCGCACGCGTGATGATCGCACCGATGGCACAGATGTTTCTCTTCGGCACCGAGATCGACTATGAAACCGGGCTACTGGAATCCGGTTTCCGGTTCAACAACCCCAACGTGTCCGAAGCCTGTGGCTGCGGCGAATCGATCAAGTTCAACACCCCTGACAGCGCGGCCTGATGCCGATCAGGCCTTTGATTTCAGGTGTAGATACGTCTCGTTGAACCGTCGCGACAAATGCTCGCCCGCAAGGATCGGTTCGCGCGCCCCCGGCGGCGCGACGTTGGTGTCATAAGACGGGTTGAGAAACAACGGCACCGAGATCCGTTCGTTCGCACCGCCGACCACGCGATGCAATGTCGCCTTCACGCGCCCGCCGGTCCACATCTCCAGCATCTCACCAAAGTTGATGACAAAGACACCGGGTTGCGCGTCGATCGCCTGCCAGCTCCCATCCGGCATCTGCACTGTCAGCCCCGGTGATCCGTCCATCGCCAAAAGCGTCAGACATCCATAGTCCGTATGCGCGGCAATCCCGAAATCCTTTGCGCCAGCCCAGTTCGGCCGCTCAGGGTAATAGTTGCCCCGCAACAGCGCCATGGGCGCATCAAACGCTCCGTCAAAGCCAAAGGGATCATCGCCCGCCACATCAGAGATCGCCGCCAGAACCTGCCGCCCGACATTGAGCGCCTCGGCGTAATAGTCTTGTATCTCGCACCGAAACTCGGCCGGAATGGACGGCCAGAGGTTCGGCGCATAGACGCTCAGGCCCTGCGATGCCAACGGGTGGTCTGTTGGCAGTTCATATCCACAATCAAAGACTTCCTTGAAATCCGGATTCGCCCCCGGATCTACCTGCTCAGACCCCGGAGCGCCCCATCCCCGGTTCGATCCCGTGCGCACCATATCCACCGGGCGTTTGTCAGCCGCAGGCAGTTCGAAGAACGCGCGATACAGGTCCAGAACACGGGACACGCGCGCCGCGCTCAGGCTGGTCCCGGTCACCGTCAGAAATCCAATTTCGCGCACGGCTCGGCCAAGCACTGCCATTTCTCCAGGATCACGTGCATTCAACGCGTTCAGGTTCAATTCTGGTATCACGGTTGCCTCCCTTCCCGTTACGTCTGCGGGCAGCGACAAGATGCTAGCACGGGTTCGAATTGCGCGACAGCTGCAAGTGAAACGCCCAGTGACAGCAGCCCGGCCCTGAAGACGGGCCCGCAAAACGCAAATGGCGCCGCCTCATGACCTGAGACGGCGCCATTCCATTTGCAGCGTTCAAAATGCGCGATCGCGCGCTATTTGACGATGATCTCCGGCCCCATGAAGGTGTTCGGAAGGAATGTACTGATCGATGGTACATAGGTCACGATGATCAGGAACACGAACAGTACCGCAAGAAACGGCAGCGCTGCACGGACAACCCGCATCATCGGCATTCCGGCCACGCCCGAGGTCACAAACAGGTTGAGCCCCACAGGTGGCGTGATCATTCCGATCTCCATGTTCACCACCATGATGATGCCGAGGTGAATCGGATCAATCCCCAGTTCGATGGCAATCGGGAAGACCAGCGGTGCGACGATCACGATCAGGCCCGAGGGTTCCATGAACTGCCCCCCGATCAAGAGGATCACGTTGACGATCATCAGGAAGATGATCGGGCCGAACCCTGCTGCCAGCATTGAGCCCGCGATCTGCTGCGGAATCTGCTCGTCCGTCAGAACGTGCTTCAGGATCAGAGCGTTGGCGATGATGAACATCAATGTGACCGTCAGCTTGCCCGCTTCGAACAGGGTATCCCGCACATCCTTGTGAAAGAACGCCGTGACCAGCGCGACGGGCTTGTCGAGCAGCGTCAGATTGCGCTCCCCCTCCGGCCGGGTCAGTGGCCCCATGTCGCGGTAAACGAAACAGGAGATCAGGAAGGCATAGACCGCAGCCACGGCAGCAGCCTCTGTCGGCGTGAAGATACCGCCATAGATACCGCCCAGAATGATCACAATCAGAAACAGGCCCCAGCCCGCTTCGCGACCCGAAGCAAACACCTCGCCCCAGCCCAGCCAGTCGCCCTTGGGCAGGTTCTTGACCTTGGCGATAATGTAGATGGTGAACATCAGCATGGTGCCCGCCATCAGCCCCGGAATAACTCCCGCCAGGAACATGCGGCCAACCGACACGTCGGTGGCGCTGGCATAGACCACCATCACGATGGAGGGCGGGATCAGGATGCCCAGGGTGCCGGCGTTGGCGATCACGCCCGCTGCAAAATCCTTGGAGTACCCGACCTGCCGCATTCCGGCGATGACGATCGAACCGATGGCAACAACCGTGGCCGGGGACGACCCCGACAAGGCCGCAAAGAGCATACAGGCAAAGACACCCGCGATCGCCAACCCGCCGGGCAAATGGCCGACAATCGCGATGGCAAAGCGGATGATCCGTTTGGCCACCCCGCCGGTCGACATGAAGGACGAGGCAAGCACGAAGAACGGGATAGCCAGCAGCGTATAGTGGCCGGCCATCGCTTGAAACAGCGTCTGCGCGATCGAGGCCAGCGATGTATCGCTGAGCACCAGAAGGAACATGATCGAGGACATGCCAAGGCTGACCGCAATCGGTACCCCGACCAGCATGAGGCCGATGACCATCAGAAAGAGAATGGCGACTTCCATGGGTTCAGTCCCCCCGGTTCATGTGCTGGACATCCGCGATGGCGTCCTCGGCTTCGTGGCTGACGATCAGCCCTGCCGACTCGCCGCGCGCGATCCGGATGGTCGCCTGCACAAAGCGAAACAGAAGCAAGGCGGCACCTATCGGCAGGATTGCGTAGGGAATGAAACGCGGAAGCTTTTCATAGCTCTCGCCTTCGTTCATGATCGGCTCGATCCAGCGGAGCCATTCCGGGATCGGGATGTCGACGACCTCGTACCAGGCCTGATCGCGAGTCGGCGCGAAACCCGTCGGGAACCAGCGCCCGCTGGTCGCGTCAAACCCGGCGAAAGGAGCCCAATAATCCCAGGCACCCTTCATGATCAGGGCCGCGTAGAATATGCAGACCGCCCCGGCAAACAGGGCCAAAGCCTTGCGTACGGGGTCGGAGAACAGCGTAATAACCGCATCCACACCAAGATGCGCAGTCACCTTGACCGCGTAGCTGATCCCGAACAGTACCAGCCAGGCAAACAGGAACGATGTCGCCTCCAGTCCCCAGATCAAGCCGGTGTTGAAGCCATACCGCAGAACAACGTTTACGAAAGTGATGAGGGTCATCAGCCCGAGGAGAATTGCAATCGCGGTTTCCTCGAGTTCGTTGACCACCCGGCCCAGGACCGAGTTTGACTCGTATTTGGCCGACATAATGCCTTGCCCCCTGTTTCAAGATGCGAAATCAAATGGGTCCGGCCCCTCGTGAGGGCCGGACCAGTGCGCGTATGACGCTCAGTTCATGGCGTTGAATTCTTGCGCGGCCGCAATGTTGTCCGCACCGACATCACTCTCGAACTCGGCCCAGACGGGCTTCATCGCTTCGACCCACGCGGTGCGCTGTTCCGGCGTCAGTTCGATAATGGTCGCGCCAGCATCGAGAATGGCCTGACGGGCAGAAGCATCAACTTCGCCCACAGCGGCGTTCCGGGTTTGGGTCACCTCGTCGACGATGGTCGCCAGTTGGGTGCGAATATCATCGGGCAGGCTGTCCCACCAATCGGTCGATGTCACGAGCATATAGTCCAGGACGCCGTGGTTGGTTTCGGTGGTACCGTCCTGAACTTCAAAGAACTTCTGGCCGTAGATATTGGACCAGGTGTTCTCCTGCCCGTCCACGACACCGGTCTGCAGCGCGCCATACACCTCGGAAAAGGCCATCGGCTGCGGGCTCGCACCCATCGCCGCCATCTGTGCCTTGAGGACGTCGGAATTCTGCACGCGGAATTTCAAACCGGCCGCATCTGCTGGCGTCACCAACGGTTTGTTGGCCGACATCTGCTTCATGCCATTGTGCCAGAAGCCCAGCCCCAAAAGGCCACGACGGGTCATCGATTCCTTCATTTTCTGGCCGGCTTCGGACGTTTGGAACGCGTCGACGGCCTCCATGTTGTTGAACATGAAGGGCAGGTCGAAAATGCGGAACACCTTGGTGAACTGCTCGAACTTCGACAATGACGGTGCGGCCATCTGCACATCGCCCTGCAGCATCGCCTCGAGCACCTGGTCATCGTTGTACAGAGTCGAATTCGGGAAGACCTCCATACAAACCTTGCCGTTCATCTCTTCGTTGACCCGCTCCTGAAGCAGCGACGCGGCGATGCCCTTTGGGTGCTTGTCGGTGTTGGTGACGTGGCTGAATTTGATGACGATTTCGCCATCGTCGCACGCCGCAAAGCCTGCGGTTGCGGTCATTGACAGGGCCATTGCCGTGGCGGCAGCGGTAAACAGTTTCATCGGTTTCTCCTCCCGAAGTAATCTTGTCTGATACGGGTTTGCACCCAGAGTTGGCGCCGGAATCAGCGCGCTGGACGCAGTGAAGCGGATCGTATCGCAGCACTCAACACTTTGTGATCGATAGCAGCATCTTTCAATTTATTTATTATATTCCATCATATTACAACTCGCTTCTCACATTAATGATAGACCAGCGTCGAGTGGTTGTGCGATTTCCCACACAGTCAAACCGGGAAATGTGCGGAAATCCGCACACCCTCAGCGGCGGAAATCCTCCGGGCGAATCCCGTACTTGGCCAATTTGTCATAGAATGTCTTGCGTGGCAGTTTGAGCGCCCTCGCCGCATCCGATGCATGACCGTTCTGTCGGCCAAGCGCGGCAATCAGCAACGATCGCTCCACGCGCGCCATCTGTTCAGTGAGCCCAAGTTCCGCCGCTTCGCTGACTCCCTCCGGCATCCCCAGCACGAACCGCATCGCCGCGCTCATCAGAGATCGCGCGTTGCCCGGCCAATCCTGCGCCATCAGGGCGGCCAGATGTTCGGGCGTGATCTGCGGCGCGCCGAGGCCCGCCTGCTCGCTCGCCTGATGTACGTAGCGGCGAAACAACACCGGAATATCCTCGGGACGTTCGGCAAGCGACGGTATCCGCACCGACGCCACTTGCAGTCGGTAGTAGAGATCGCCATTCAGCATGGTCTCATCGAGGTCGACCGTGCTGCCTGCCATCACCCGCGCCTGCCCGGTCTCTTCCAGCGCTTCGATCAGCGTAATCTGTGTATCAGCCGGCAAATTGCGGATCTCGTCCAGAAACAGACTTCCGCCAGCGGCGGAGCTCAACGCCTGATGCAGGCCCGCGCGATCCAATCCCGCAGCCGCGCGCTTTTCAAAAGGTCCCCGCGCCTGCTCCGAGCAGAGATGTATCACCTCGGCGACCTTGGACACGCCGCTGCCGGGCGGGCCGGTGACAAACACCGCAGCTGCGGTTTTCGCCAAACGTCGCACCCGTTCGCGAACACCTTCCGCCAGGGCCGATGTGCCAAAGATCATGCGCGCCGCCGGATCCCCGGATTGGGCCCGCTCCCGCTCTGCCCGCATGTCCAGTGTTGTCTGCCGCGCCGCAAGTGCCCGGCCCAGAACTTCGACAAGTTCGGCTGGTGCACAGGGTTTTTCCAGAAAATCGAAGGCGCCCTTTTCCATCGCCGACACGGCCATCGGAATATCACCTTCGCCGGTCAGCAGGACCACAGGCAAATCCTCGTCCACCTCGCGCGCATAGGCCAATAGGTGAAACCCATCGCGACCCGGCATCCGGATGTCGGACAGGATGATCCCGGGAAAGTCGCGCAGAATATGATCCTTGGCTGCCACGAAAGAACCCGCAGTCGTCACCTCCAGGTCTGCAAGGTCCAGCGTTTGCGCCAGTGCTTCGCGCACCGCCGCATCATCGTCCACCAGCAAGACGCGCCGCAATCCCGTCATGCTGCCTGCTCCGCCTGCCAAGGCTCCAGTTGGACGCTGAACACCGCCCCGCCGCCGGGTGCATTTTCACCACGGATATCGCCACCAAAGCTCTGTACGATCCCATAGGAAATCGACAGCCCCAGCCCCATGCCCTCGGACGCCCCGACCACCTTGGTCGAATAAAACGGTTCAAACACCTTGTCGGGCAAATCGATTCCGGGGCCAGTGTCGCGCACGATCACGGTCAATGGGCCGGTCTCGGTCACTTCGATCCTGATGCATTTGTCGTCTTGCCCCGCCATCGCGTCAGCCGCGTTGGTCAAGAGGTTCACGAAAACCTGTCCCAACCGCACGTCGCCCCCCCGAACCCAGATCGGGTGCTCCGGTCGGGCAAACCGGATTTCTACCGCATCCTGCCGCATCCGTGCGCCTGTCAACTCGATCACACCGTCCAGGATCGCCACGATATCCACTTGCCGAACCTCTTCACTTTCCTGACGGGCGAACGCGCGGAGACTACGGATAATCCGCCCCATGCGATGTGCCAGATCAGTGATCTTCGACAGGTTCTCTCCCGCCTTGTCGCTGCGCCCACGTTCCAGATATTGCGCGCCGTTTTCAGCAAACGACCGGATCGCCATCAGCGGTTGGTTCAACTCGTGGCTGATCCCCGCGCTCATCTGACCCAACGCACTCAGCTTGCCTGCCTGTACCAGATCAGCCTGCGCGCGTTTGAGAGCGGCCTCTGCCTCCAGCCGCTCGATGATTTCCTGACGCAGATGCGCGTTCGCCTCTGACAATGCCCGTGTGCGCTTGGCGACGCGGCTTTCCAGAACTGCATTGGCCTGGGCCAATGTCCGTCGCCGCTCGGTCGCCAGAAAAAGCATGGCACCAAAAGCCAGGCAGATCGCGGCCACCGCAGACGCCTGCAACCAGGCCAGACGCCGGGCGGGTGTCGCGTTGACAAGGATCTCTCCCGTCAGCGCGACAACCGGCAGGTGCCGCTGAAGATGCAGCGCGCGCGTCGGAACATACGGTCCCCAGCGAATATTCCAGATATCATGCGCCCCGGTCCGCGCCGCGCGAAACTCAGGGGCGGGCCCTTCGGGGGGGACCAGCCCGATGCCGCTTTCAGGACGGGTCCAGAACAGCAATTCGAACCGATTGGTGATGAACACCTCGCCGTTGGCATCGGTAAAGAACACCGCCGGTGCGCTGCCGGGCCAGGCCAGTTCGATACTGGCCACATCGGCCACGACGACCACCGCCCCCCGCACCCGGCCGGCCGCATCGAAGGCGGGCGCCGCGTAGTAGTAGGCGCGCCGGTTCAGCGGCGCACGAATCCCGTGGTCAGACCCCAATGCCCCTTGCAAGGCCCGGCGAAAATAGGGTTCGTCGGATACATCGTCTGCTGTCAGCCCGTTTGCACTCACCAGAATGCGCCCCGACGTGTCGGCAAACGCGACATCTAGCGCCGCTGTCTTGTCGGCCACTTCCAGCAGTTGCACCTGCGCATCGGCGCGACGGTCCGGATCGTCTAGCCCCACCAGCATCGGGTGGTCGGTCAACAGCACGGCAAGTTCCTGATAGACCTGCAATTCAGTGCTCAGCCGGTCGCTTGCAAGTGCCAGATCCGCCTCTGCACGGCGCGCAAGCTGTTCGAGCGCCTGCAAATACCCATAACGCCAAACGCCTCCAGCCAGAGCGGCAACGGCAAGCAGGAATACCAGCACCATCCAGATTCGTTGATGTCGTAGGCGGTTCATCCCCCGGACCCTAACAGGGCCATCCTCGTCGTGACCAGAGCGCAGAGACCGGGCGCGCCTACAAGGGCAGCATGGTTGTGGATTTGATTTCTTCCATCGACAGGAGTGCGGTGACATTGTGCACACGCACCTCTGAAATCAGCGCCTGATAGAACTCGTCATAGGCGCGCGCATTTTTCACCCGGACCTTGAGGATATAGTCAATATCCCCGGCGAGCCGATGCGCTTCCTGCACTTCGGGCCGGTCCTGTAACGCCTTGAGGAACCTCGCCTGCCAGTCCGCCTCGTGCTCGGATGTGCGGATCAGGACGAAAAAGCAGGCCTCGAATCCCAGTGCCTCGGCGTCCAGTACAACAGTCTGCTGTCCGATCACACCCGCCTTGCGCAACTTGCGGATACGATTCCAGACCGGGGTCTTGGAACTGCCCACCGCGCGGGCAATATCGTCCAGCGACTGGCTTGCATCCCGCTGCAATTCCGCCAGAATTTTCCGATCTACGTCATCGATCCGCGCAGCCATTCCGGTTTCCCCCCTTTGCTCAGGTCAGATGTTCTCTTCTGCGTCACTTTTGGAACAATATTCCTTATTTAGCAAGGCGTCTGGCGTAAACGTAGAAAAATTTCCTATATTGAGCGCAGAAACAACGCAGTCTTGAGGAAACAAGCAGATGCCCCGCGAATTCACTCCCAAAGTCGTCACCGCGTCGGATCTTCTTGAAGGCGATGTGATCTATATGACAGCCACGGATGGCTGGAGCCGCGATCTTGCCGATGCGGAGATCATAACGGACGAGGCCCATTCCCAGCTACGCCTGCTTAACGCAGAGCGGCAACCCGATCGCGTGGTTGGTGCCTATCTGGCCGATATGTTGCCCGCAGCTGCCGGGCCGCAACCTACTCATTTCCGTGAGGAGTTCCGCCGCACCGGGCCTTCGAACTATGCCCATGGCAAACAGGAAACGCAGGCAGGTTCGCGCGGGTAGGACACCCCGCCCGCCAGCCGCGTGATATCTCCAGACAGGACAGACCAGATGTACAGCTATACCGAATTTGACACCGCGTTTCTTGCCGAACGCAACGCCCAGTTCCGCGCTCAGGTCGAACGCCGGATTGACGGCTCCCTGACCGAAGACGAGTTCAAGCCGCTGCGACTGATGAACGGCGTCTATCTGCAACTGCATGCCTACATGCTGCGGGTTGCAATCCCATACGGCACGCTGAACGGCGCGCAGATGCGCAAGCTGGCCGACCTGGCAGAACGCTGGGACAAGGGGTATGGCCATTTCACCACCCGCCAGAATATTCAGTACAACTGGCCGAAACTGCGCGACATCCCCGACATGCTGGACGCATTGGCCGAGGTTGGTCTGCACGCGATCCAGACAAGTGGCAACACCATCCGCAACGTGACCGCGGATCATTTCGCAGGTGCGGCGGCAGACGAAATCGCCGATCCCCGCCCGGTTGCCGAACTGATCCGCCAATGGTCCACCGATCATCCGGAGTTCCAGTTCCTGGGCCGCAAGTTCAAGATCGCCGTCACCGGCAGCGACACCGACCGCGCCGTGATCAAGGCGCATGATATCGGCCTGCAGATCGTGAAGCAGGACGGCGAGATTGGCTACAAGGTGCTTGTCGGCGGCGGACTCGGCCGCACTCCGATGATCGGCAAGGTCATCCGCGAGTTTCTGCCCCAGGCCGATCTGCTCCCTTATCTGGAAGCGGTTCTCAGCGTCTACAACCTGCTGGGACGGCGCGACAACAAATACAAGGCCCGGATCAAGATCACTGTCCACGAGCATGGCATCGACGACATCCGCGAACGGGTGGAACGTATCTTTGATCGGCTGCGCCCGGTCTGGTCGGGTGTTGATCAGGACCTGTTGCCGGAGCTTGAAGCCGCGTTTGCTTTGCCCAGGCTGCGCTCCGGCTCGGTCGCGGCCTATGATGACGCCTACAACGCGGACCCCGTGTTCCGCAGCTGGGCCGACACCAACCTGACCGCGCATCGCGACCCGGATCACGCGATTGTCTCGATCAGCCTGAAAGCGCATGGGGCCACCCCGGGCGACGCCAGCGCCGACCAGATGCGTCTGATGGCCGATATCGCGGAACGCTATGGCTATGACGAACTGCGCATCAGCCACGAGCAGAATGTGGTGTTGCCGCATGTGCACAAGTCCAACCTTCCCGCGATCCACGCGGCGTTGAAATCGGATGGGCTCGCCACCGCCAATATCGGTCTGATCAGCGATATCATCGCCTGCCCCGGCATGGATTATTGCGCATTGGCAACCGCCCGGTCGATCCCCATCGCCCAGCAGATCGCCACGCGGTTTGATGAGTTGAAGATCGAGAACGATATCGGCCCGCTCAAGATCAAGATCTCGGGCTGCATCAACGCCTGCGGTCACCATCACGTGGGACATATCGGCATTCTGGGTCTGGATCGTGCAGGGGTGGAGAACTACCAGATCACCCTGGGTGGAGATGCCACCGAGGATGCGGCGCTCGGCGAACGGGTCGGTCCCGGCTTTTCCGCCGACGACGTGATCCCGGCCATCGAGCGGCTGGTCTATGCCTATCTCGACCTTCGCAAGGAATCGTCCGAGACCTTCCTGCAAACCTACCGGCGCATCGGGCTGGCACCATTCAAGTCGGCGCTCTATCCGCGGGCCGCCGTGGCTGCCGAGTAGCACCATGCTTGATCTCGCAGAAAATGCGCCTGCCGGTGGCCCCGACCCATCTGCGCTTGCGGCCAGGGTGAGCGAACTGAACGCGCGTTACCGGCATCACAGCGCCACTGCAGTGATGCAAGGGGCGTTGCGCGAGGCCGGGCATATCGCGCTGGTGTCGAGCTTTGGAGCGGAATCTGTGGTGCTGTTGCACATGGCGGCGGTGGTGGATCGGTCCACTCCGGTCCTGTTCATCGACACCGAGATGCTGTTCACCGAAACGCTGGTCTATCAGGCCGAGGTGTCCGAGCGTCTTGGCCTGAGCAACGTGCGCATCATTCGCGCCGACGACATTGCGTCACGCGACGCGGACCGGACCCTGCACAGGAGCAACCCGGATGCCTGCTGTGCCCTGCGCAAGACTGCGCCGCTGAACAAGGCGCTCGCGCCTTATGAGGGTTGGATCACGGGACGCAAACGGTTTCAATCCGGCACGCGCGCGACACTTGACTTCTTTGAGGTCGAAGACGGCACCGGGCGCATCAAGATCAACCCGCTGGCGCATTGGGCCCCCGAAGACGTGAGCGCCTACATGGACGAAAACAGACTTCCCCGGCATCCGCTGGTTGCGCGGGGTTATCCGTCAATCGGCTGTGCCCCCTGCACGTCACCCGTCGCCAAGGGCGAAGACCCCCGCGCCGGACGCTGGCGCGACCAGAACAAGGACGAATGCGGCATCCATTTTGTGAATGGCAAGATGGTCCGTATAGGAGCAAGAACATGACAGTACTCGTAACCGACGCGGGCTTTGGCCCGGATGACTGGACCACCGGCTATTGCGATGCAGGCAAGGCCGCCAATGACGCGGTGGCGCTGGATGTGGCGTCAGACACCGATCCGGCAGATGTGCCATTGCATTCCGGTCTGCAGATCATCCGCGTTGATTTCCCCAGTTCCGCTGATGGCCGCGGCTTTACCATTGCGCGGCAATTGCGGCTGCGCGGCTATACCGGCCGGTTGCGCGCGCGGGGTCATGTGCTGGCAGATCAATACGCGATGGCGCGACGTTCGGGGTTTGACGAGGTCGAAATTGACGTGGCGCTGGCCAATCGTCAGCCCGAAGATCAATGGCTGGCCCGTGCAAATTGGCAGGAACACGACTATCAATCGCGCCTGCGCGGCTAAGGCCCCTTTTCCTGACATACATCAAAGCTTAATCAGAGGTGTCGGTCTAACAGACCGGCAGTGCAAACGATGACAGAGATGACCCCCGTGACCAAAGCCGCGACCGACGCCATACCCGTCAAGACGCCGACCCTGCCCGATGCCCAAACGGTCACCGCCGTCAGGCACTGGACCGACCGGCTGTTTTCCTTCCGCGTGACCCGCCCGCAAAGCCTGCGGTTCCGGTCAGGGGAGTTCGTGATGATCGGCCTTCTGGGTGACAACGGCAAGCCGCTCCTGCGCGCCTACTCCATTGCCAGCCCGGCATGGGACGACGAGTTGGAGTTCTATTCGATCAAGGTCCAGGACGGCCCGCTGACCAGCAAGTTGCAACATATTCAGCCCGGCGATCAGATCATCCTGCGTCCCAAACCCGTGGGTACGCTGGTGCATGACGCGCTGCTTCCCGGCAAGCGCATCTGGTTCTTTGCCACCGGCACCGGCTTTGCGCCCTTTGCCTCGCTCCTGCGCGAACCGGAAACCTATGAGAACTATGAAGAGGTCATCGTCACCCACACCTGCCGCGATGTCGCCGAGCTTGAATACGGTCGGCAGTTGATCGAAGAGCTCAAGGCCGACGAAATGATGCAGGAGTTGATCGGAACAGAGAACCTGAACAAGATCCGCTATTACCCGACCACCACGCGAGAGCAGAGCCCCAAGATGGGCCGTATCACCAACCTGCTGCAGGACGGAACGGTTTTCGCCGATCTCGGCATTCCTCCGATCAGCCCTGAATCCGATCGTGCGATGGTCTGCGGCTCGCTGAGCTTCAACCAGGACATCAAGCAAATTCTCGAAGATTTCGATCTAGTGGAAGGCGCGAATTCCGACCCGCAGCATTACGTGGTCGAAAAGGCGTTTGTCGGCTGACATCGCCGCTACCTGAAGGCAAGAACGCCTGCCCCTCAATTGGGCAGGCGTCCCTTTTTGGTCTGGGGCGTTCCGAACAGGCGCATCAGGCACCCTGTTCCAACCCGAGTTCCCGGTATGGATAGGCCGGCATGTCAACTGACCTGCGGCCTACCGATGGGTACAAGCGATCAAAGACCCATAGCAGACCGGATTTGCTCCAGGGCCACCTTGAGTAGTTCCGGATTGTCTCGCGCCTGGTTCAGTCCCGCCAGCAAGGTCGCCTTCTTCGCCGCGCCAAGATCCGATTCCTGCAGGGCCGTTGCGGCCTTGTCATAATCAAACCCTTCAACCGTAAGGATCTCGGTCAGATCGGTGGTCGACGAGGTGGCCGCCCCGGTTGCGCTGTCCACGGCATCGGCTGCAGCCTTCTCCGCAGTGCTGGCCGCGTCGGCGGCAGTATCAGCGACCGTTTCAGCCGCCTCTGTGGCTTCGGTGGTCGTTTTGGCCACGCTCTCTTCGGCAGCGTCCGCCGCTGCCGCTGCTTCCGCAGCCACATCCTCGGCGGTCTCTGCCGCATCCGTTGCCGTTTCGGTTGCAGCGTCAGCGCCATCCTTCGCCGCGTTTTCCACGCTGTCCGCCGTCGGCGTCACCGCGTCCACAGCATCATCCACCGCTTTGGAAGCCGCATCTGTCGCGCTGCCCACAGCGTCAGTCGCGGCATCAACGGCCTTAACCACAGCCTCTGCTGTCGTATCAACGGCGCTGCCTACAGCCTCGGCGGTGGCATCAACGGCCTCTCCGACGGCCGACGATGCCTCGCTTGCGGCTTCGGTGGCCTCTGTCACGGCTTCCTCCGCAACGGTTTCGGTCGTGTCGGCCGCTTCGGTCACGGCTTGATTCACCTCTTCCTGATTGTTCATGTAGTAATAGCCCGCACCGACAACAGCGGCGGCAGCAACAACCCAGATCACTGGCTTCATGACATTCTCCAATTTTGAAACACGGGCACCCGACCGGTACCGGTTGCCCGCTAGATCTGCTTCATTACGGTCACAATCAAGGGGGAATTCCCGCTCAAGTGCCGCAATGCGTGTATTTCGGCAAAGAATTGCGACTTGAACAGCGACGCAGCCAAAGATAGGTTTGCGTTTCAGTTATTCGAACGATCAAAGGAACGATTCCATAGCCCGCAGACCCCATAACGCGCCGCCAACCCGAGATACCGGCCCGCGCGTAAACGAAAACATCCGCACCCCCGAAATCCGCCTGATTGGAGCCGAGGGCGAAAACGTCGGTGTCGTCACCCCTGCCCGCGCGATCGAAATGGCCAACGAAGCCGGATTGGATCTGGTCGAAATTTCGCCAAACGCAAACCCGCCCGTTTGCAAGATCATGGATTTCGGCAAGTTCAAGTACGAAACCCAGAAACGCGAAGCCGAAGCCCGAAAAAAGCAAAAGACCATCGAGATCAAAGAGGTCAAGTTCCGCCCGAACACGGACACCAATGACTACAACGTCAAGATGCGAAACGTGTTCAAGTTCCTGGAAAACGGCGACAAGGTCAAAGTGACTCTGCGCTTTCGTGGTCGCGAGATGGCCCACCAGAACCTTGGTCGCGAATTGCTCGAGCGTGTGGCCGAAGACACCAAGGATATCGGTCGGATCGAGAACTTCCCCAAGATGGAAGGTCGCCAGATGGTCATGCTGATCGGGCCTTTGCCGAACAAGTAGATACCAGCGGCTGAGGCCGCTTCAAACGTGCGCTGAATGACAAACGCCCGGCATGATCTGCCGGGCGTTTTCGTTTTCGGGCCTGTCCCGATACTGACGTCACCGGCGCGCAACCGCGCCGGCATCAGCCGGAGAGCTTTCCTTACTGGCTGATCGGTGCGCAGACTGTCGCCCCGGTTTCAGTCGTCGCCAGCTGGTAACCTGCGGTACAGCTTGCATTGCCTGTCTTGTCGAATGTCGGCTGGACATAAACCGGCACCGGCTCGGGCTGTGCACAAGCGGCCAAACCGAGGGCGACTGCGCCCAATGCGAAAAGCTTAAATTTCATGATCTTCCACCCTCTTGTTGTCAAAAGAAATTCACCGACTGGTTGAATCTCGCCTCACGATACGTGTTCAACAGCTAGCTGGCAACTCTGTAGAAGACCATGCAACAGGCCGGGGCCGAATTTTGCCAACACCGCCCGGGGCCTGATCTCTGGATGGGCCCTCTAGGGAGGTGAATTTTCCGGTCAGACCTGACTTCACCGGCTCAGCCCGCTGCCCTGACCGCCCGCCGCGTCATCACCTTGACGATATGCGCGCGATAATCCCCGGTTCCGTGAAGATCCGAGATCATGCCATCGCCGCTCAGGCTCAGCCCGTCAATCGCATCTGCCGCGAAACTTCCGGTCAGTGCGGCTTCCGCCTCGCTCCACCGGAACACGCCCTCTTCCGACGCCCCGGTCACGGCAACCCGTACCCCGTCTGCAAAACGGGCCACGAAGACTCCCACCAACGCAAAGCGTGATGCCGGCTGTTCAAACTTCTGATAGTCCGCTGCTTCGGGCACCGGAAAGCGTATCGAGGTGATCACTTCACCCTCTTCCAACGCCGTGGTGAACATCCCTTGAAAATAGTCATCCGCCGCGATCTCGCGCGCATTCGTGACGATGGTCGCGCCGCTGGCAAGTGCTGCCGACGGATAACAGGCCGCCGGATCATTGTTGGCAAGGCTACCGCCAATGGTGCCGCGATTGCGGACCGCCGGATCACCGATGTTACCGGCCAGAGCGGCCAGTGCCGGATAGGCTGGCGCCGCTTCCACCGCCACCCTGGCATGGGTGGTTCCGCCACCAATGGTGACAACACCATCTGCGCTGCTGACCCCTTTCATGCCGGCAATCCCTGTCAGGCTCACCAACCGCGACGGGCTCGCCAGCCGCTGTTTGAGTGTCGGGATCAACGTCTGCCCGCCACCCAGTGCCAGTGCATCCTCGACCGCCAATGCCGATACCGCCGCATCGACGCTGTCCGGTTTGTCCACTTCAAAACTGTACATTTCAGTCCTCCCAGAAGAAGCTCTGCCTCTTCATCTTTGTGCAAATACTCCGGGGGGTTCCGGGGGGCTGGCCCCCCGGCCCCGTTACTTCAGCCTAGCCCTGCATCGCGGCCCATACCCGTGACGGGCTGAGCGGCATGTCGACATGGGTGACGTTCTTGCCGCCCGATTGCAGCGCGTCCACCACCGCGTTGACCACCGATGGCGGTGAGCCGATCGCGCCGGCCTCGCCACAGCCCTTCACCCCCAGAGGATTGTGGGTACAGGGTGTGCAGCAGGAATGATCGACTTCGTAAAACGGCAGATCATCCGCACGCGGCATGGCATAGTCCATGTAGCTCGCACTCAGAAGTTGACCGTCATCGTCATAGATACAGTGCTCGAGCAACGCCTGCCCGATGCCCTGTGCCAGACCACCATGAACCTGGCCCGACACGATCATCGGGTTGACGACATTGCCAAAATCATCGGCCGCAATCATCCGCTCAATACTCACCTTACCGGTCTCCGGATCCACTTCGACCTCACAGGCATAGGCGCCGGACGGATAGGTAAAGTTCGACGGATCGTAAAATGCCGTCTCCTCCAACCCCGGCTCGATATCTTCGAGCGGATAGTTGTGCGGCACATAAGCGGCCAGGCACACATCGCCCCATGCCACCGATTTATCGGTGCCCGCAACGCTGAAAGCGCCATCCTTCAACTCGATATCGGCCTCTGCGGCCTCCATCAGGTGTGCCGCGATCTTGCGTGCCTTGTTGATGATCTTTTCGGTCGCCCGCACCATCGCGGATCCCCCGACGGCCAGACTGCGCGACCCGTATGTGCCCATGCCCATCGGCGAATTGGCGGTATCGCCATGCACGATCTCGATCATGCTTTCGTCGATTCCGATCATCTCCGCAATCACCTGTGGAAAGGCCGTTTCATGCCCTTGCCCATGCGAATGGCTGCCGGTCATCACAACCAGACCACCGGTGGCATTGACCCGCACGGTAGCGCTCTCATAAAGGCCCGCGCGCGCGCCCAATTGGCCCACCAGGCTACTCGGCGCGATACCACAGGCCTCAATGTAGCAATTCACACCCAGACCGCGCAGCTTGCCGTTCTTCTCGCTATCGGCACGGCGCGCGGCAAAGCCAGCGAAATCGCCGATCTCTTCCAGTTTGTCCATCGTCGCATGATAGTCGCCGGTGTCATACTCCACAGCAACCGGGGTGGCGTAGGGGAACTCGGTGATAAAGTTCTGGCGACGCAGCGCAATCGGGTCCACACCCAACTCGCGCGCTGCCTTATCGACCACCCGTTCGAGCTGATAGGTCGCCTCCGGACGTCCGGCCCCGCGATAGGCATCAACAGGCACCGTGTTTGTAAACACCGCCTTGACGTTCACGTAGATCAGCGGCGTTTTGTAGTTGCCCGCCATGAGAACGCCGTGCAGCCAGGTCGGAACCGACGGCGCAAAGGTTGACAGATAGGCCCCCATATTCGCCAGCGTATCGGTGCGCAGCGCAACAAAGTTGTTGTCCGCATCCAGAGCCAGTTCAATCTTGGTCACGTGATCGCGCCCGTGGGCATCCGACATGAACGCTTCTGACCGCGACGACGTCCATTTCACCGGACGGTTCACCGCCTTGGCGGCAAATGTACAGAACGCTTCTTCGGCATAATGGAAAATCTTGGTGCCAAAACCGCCACCCACATCCGGTGCGACAACCCGCAGCTTGTGCTCGGGAATGCCCAGAACGAAGGCACCCATCAACAGGCGGATCACATGTGGGTTCTGGCTGGTGGTGTATAGCGTATGATCGCCGGTCCCGCGGTTGAAATCACCCACTGCAACGCGCGGCTCCATCGGGTTGGCCACCATGCGCTGATTGACCAGCTCCAGCGTCGTCACATGCGCCGCACCCTTGATCGCCGCATCTACTGCCTCGCGGTTCTCTTCGACAAAGCCCCAGTCATAGCAAAGGTTGCTGGTGAGATCGTCATGCACCTTGGTTGCGCCGTCTGCCAGCGCCGCCTTCATGTCGACAACGGCCGGCAAATCTTCGATATCCAACTCGATGGCCTCGGCTGCGTCCCGCGCCTGCTCGTATGTGTCCGCCACAACGGCCGCAATGGGATCGCCGACATGGCGCACCTTGCCCTGCGCCAGAACCGGGTGGCCCGGTTCCTGCATCACTTCGCCGAACCTGTCGGTCACCTGCCAGCCACAGGGCAGTCCGCCGACCCCTTCGAAATCCGCGCCGGTGAATATCCGCACAACGCCCGGCATCGCTGCCGCCACACTTGTGTCAATCCCGTTGATCTTGCCATGCGCAACATCCGAGCGCAGGAAATGCACATAGGCCTGCCCCCGGACATTGATATCGTCGGTGTAATTTCCGGTCCCGCTCAGAAACCGCACGTCCTCGCGCCGCTTTGGGCTGGCGCCGATGCCACTGTCTTTAGGCATGTTCATAGTCCTCCGTGAAAACCCGGCGAGTTTGCCCGCCACACTTCGACAGGCCGGTCTACACCCCGCCCCCTTCATCTTTGCGAAAATACTCCGGGGGGTTCGGGGGGCCGGCCCCCCGTCTTACTCTGCCGCGATCGCGGCCACGTCCTGACCAGAGGCCGCCATGATCGCCTTGACGATGTTGTGATACCCGGTACAGCGACACAGATTGCCTTCCAGGTAGTCCCGGATTTCCGCTTCACTGGGCTTGGGGTTTTCCTTGAGCAACGCCGCAGCCGACATCACCATGCCCGGCGTGCAAAATCCGCATTGCAGACCGTGATGATCCTGAAACGCCTGCTGGATGGTATTCAATGTCCCGTCAGCATCGGCCTGACCTTCGATGGTATCGACCGAGGCCCCGTCCGCTTCTACCGCGAACATGGTGCAGGCCTTGACCGCAACGCCATCCACATGCACGACACAGGCGCCGCACTGGGACGTGTCACAACCGACATGCGTTCCCGTCAGCCCCAGACCGTCTCGCAAAAATCCGGACAGCAGCGTTCGTCCTTCAACCGAGCCGGACTTCGAAACACCATTCACCGTCATGGTCACATCAACCATCACATTCCTCCCTGTAGATGTCGTTTGCTTTTTCAGGAGTTAAGCACGCTGTCCGCACATTGAGAACAAGAATCTTATAGGACTTTAGCATAATACATGCTGTCAGTTCCTTGATCCGCGCGGCTGGGGACGCGTCGGAATCTCCTTGAGCAATCCGCCAACCCCCATATCCATGATATCTTGGGGGCTGACCTGCAGACCACAAATCACCCGCTCCAGGACCCAGTCCACGCCGCTGACAGCCGGTGACCGGGCGCTGCCCGGCAGGCCGATCACCATTTGCGCGCCAATCCGGCCCAGAAACAACAGGTTGCCCGGATCCACCGGCATTCCGAAATGGATGATTTCGCCGCCTGCACGCCGCACCGCTTCGGGGGCCACGTCGGTCGGGTCCGAAGTGGCGGAGCCGGTCAGGATCAGGATCAGCTCGGCGTCACAGGCGGCGATCGCCTGTACCAGCGGAGCAATCCGATGGGCCACCGCGACAGGGTCCGACAGGTCGACGCCCAGACGATCCAGACGCCCCTGCATCATGCGATACCCCTTGTCGCTCGTCGGTCCCTCGGCCCGCCCGGAAATCCGGGTCTCGATGAACTCCGCACGGCTCAGCATCGGGCGCTGCAGGGTCAGGGCCCCCGGTGCCAGTTCGCAGGCCCGTTCCAGTGCCGTTCCGGGCACCGCGTAGGAAATGATCTTGACGGTCGCGACCATGCCATCGCGGTCCATCCGCTGCCAGCGCGGCACTGTCGAGACGGTGATCATGGGATGCACATGATTGACGCGGTCGATAGCGGCGGCATCTATCCGGGCCAGACCGGGGCCGTCCGCCAACAGGTTGACCCGTCCGGTAAACGGTGCGCTCAGATGCAGCCCCGCCGTCTTCGGATCAGGCACAAGCGCCCTGGCCAGCGCCTCTGCGGCATCATTTTCGCCAATGTCCCCGGGATCGAGCCGCGCCACCGTGATCTGGTCAAACCCGGACGCCGCGAGCGCCGCGACATCGCCCTTTGACAGAATCATACCCTTGCGCAACCGTCCCGCCGGCAATTGCACGGAGTGGGCCAGCACATGCCCGACCGCCTCGGCCACGGGAACCGGGCCAAACCTCATCCCTGTCTCAGAACCTGCGTCATCTGCGCGAGGATCGACACCGCGATTTCGGCCGGTCCCGCCGCCCCGATATCAAGCCCGACCGGTCCATGAATGCGCGCGATCTGCTCATCCGTGAATCCGGCTTGGATCATGCGGTCGACCCGCTTGGCATGGGTCCGGGTCGATCCCAAGGCGCCGATGTAAAATACGTCCGCCGCCAGCGCCGCCTCAAGCGCTGGATCATCCAGCTTGGGGTCATGTGTCAACAGCACCAGCGCGGTACGCGTATCCAATCCCAGCTTTAAGACGGCTTCGTCCGGCCAATCCTGCAGAATGGTCTCTCCGGGGAACCGCGCATCGGATCCAAACGCGTCCCGTGGGTCGATCAGCACCGGATCATACCCCGCAATCCGCGCCATCGGCACCAGTGCCTGCGCAATATGAACCGCCCCCACCACGATCAGCCGCAAGGGTGGATTGTGCACGGCGACAAAGGTTTGCCCGTCTTCTTCAAACCCCGAGCGATCCATGCGCATCCGGTGCGGATAGCCGTCGCGCACCAGTTGCCGCTCACCGCTTTGCAGGTTGACCTCATAGGCCAACGCGACGCGGCCCGCGCGGGCTTTGACCAGTTCGGCCAACACCGGTTCGGGCAGCACAGGGCCGACCGGCTCGACCAGCACCCGGATGGTGCCGCCGCAGGCCAACCCAACCGCAAAGGCGTCGTCATCGCTGACTCCGTATTCCAGTACGCAATGCGTGCCGTTTTCCATCGCTTCAAGCGCTTCGGCAATCACCGCACCTTCGACACAACCGCCGGAAACCGACCCTTCGATCCGCCCGTCGCCACCAATTGCAAGCTGTGCGCCAACACGACGGGGCGCACTGCCCCAGGTCTGCACGACCGTGGCCAAGGCCGCGCCGATGCCCTCGCGATGCCAGGCCAGCGCGGTTTCCGGGCTGTTGTCAAATCGGTCCATCTCTGTCCTCCCCAGGGCAATTGCCGGCCCGGAATACATAGTTGCGCTGCGTGGCCGACACAAACACCGCGCCCCTAGCGCGCCGTGTCCAGCACTGCCATCAGCCGCGCTTTCTCGCCGACATCATCCGGGCGTGAAATGACCTCGGCCAGGTCCTGCATCGAGGCCACCGAATGCCCCGCACGAAAGCTGTCGACATGCGGCAGCATTGCCGCGATCCCCTGTGCCTTGGGCGCAAACCCGTCCCATCGCAACAGCGGGTTCAGCCAGATCAGACGCCGCGCCGACAGGTGCAGCCGTTCCATTTCGCGCGCCAGCGCTTCCGGGTCGTCCCGGTCCAGACCATCGGTGATCAAGAGAACCACCGCGCCTTGCCCCATCACGCGGCGCGACCAGTCGCGATTGAACGCGTGCAGGCACTCGCCAATGCGGGTGCCGCCTTCCCAATCCTGCGCCTCGGCCCCTGCCGCCGCAAGCGCAGCATCGACGTCACGCTGGTTCAGGTGCCGGGTGATGTTGGTCAGGCGGGTGCCGAAGGTAAAGGCGTGAACCCTGGCCCAGCCCGCGCCGCGCGCATTGGAGACCGCATGCAGGAAATGCAGGGTGATCCGGCTATACTGGCTCATCGAACCGGAAATATCGCAGAGCACGACGAGATTGGGCCAGCGCAATCGCGGCTTCAGATGCGCCAGATCGCGCAGCTCTCCGCCCTGCCGCATGCTGGCGCGCAACGTGCCCCGCCAATCGATGCGCGCGCCCCTTGCGCTGGCGATGCCGCGCCGCGACGGGATGGGTTTGACCGGCAGCGTCAGCCGCGCCAGCATGCGCTTGGCCTGCGCGACCTCTGCGGTGCTCATCTGCTCGAAATCCAGCTTTCTCAGCCGTTCCTCGGCGGACATGGTCATCGAGGCATCGACCTCGATCAGGGTCTCGTCATCCGGTGAGTCGGTCGCGCCCTCGGGCAGATCCGGGGTTGTGCCGTCGAGCAACGCCTCTGCCGCGCGCTTTTCCGCCGCTTGCGCGCTGCGATCCTCCTGCACACCACGAATAGCGGGCAGCATCATTGCCATCATGTGTTCGATGAACCGCGGATCGCGCCAGTAGAGCCGGAAGATCTGTGCGAACACCGCCCGCTGTTCCGGCTTGTTCACGAAACAGGCGTGCAACGTCCAATAAAAGTCGCGCTTGTCGCTGAACCCCGCCGCTTCAACCGCGCGGATCGCGTCAATCACCCGCCCGCTGCCGATCGGCAGCCCCGCTTTGCGCAGGGCACGGGCGAAATGCGTGATGTTGTGGACAAGCTTGGGATTGTCGGGAATGTCGAGGGGGGTGTATTTGGACATTCAGAACTCTTCTACACGGGACGTGAGTTCATACTCTGCCGGCTTGTTGAGAAAGTTCGGCTGAACCCGCACGTAGGCACGCGACCCGGATATCTCGACACGCCCAACATCCGCCCCCGCCGATGTCTGCAACTGCTCGTCTCGCTGTTCGTCGGCATCGAAAACTTCGCCGTATACAGGCCCGCCATCGACATGGCGCAGAGTCACCACGAGACGCTTGCCCTGATGCGCTTGCAGAGGAATCACGTACCAATCGAAATCACCCTTGCGGACCTTGCCGCCGACCGTGGCACCGACATTCAGCTGGTTTGCCTGCTGCACCCGCTCGTTCGGTTCCACTTCTTCGATCCCTGGCGCGTCGGGCAGCACCACCGCAGCGCGGTTCGAAACCGACGCGGCCTGCCCGCCCACCGGATCGGCAGGTTCCTCGCCAATACTTCCGCCACCAATCCGCGGTCCCCCGGTTTTTTCCGGCACAAACAGTGGGATCACCAGAAACGCCGCCCCGATCAGGAACACCAGCAGCCCGGCGGAGGAGCTCTCGAATTTCAGCCCGAACAGCTCGATCTTTGCACTCGATCCGCTGGGCTTCGGCTTCAACAACAGCCACAGCCCCGCCCCGGCAAAGGCCGCGCCGGCGATCATCAGAATGATCAGCTTCGTTGAATCCTGGGCCTCGAAATCCATCCTATCCCCCACGCCATTCAGATCAGGTTACAGCATCGCGGATCGCGAACATACCCGCGATCAGGCCACCTCCAGCGTCGCCTTCGCCTCGTCGAGGATGCGCTTGGCTTCCGAGCCCTGCAGCTTTTGGATGTCGTCCTGGTATTTCAGGATCGCGCCCAGCGTATCGGCAATGACCTCGGGGCTGAGGTTGATCACATCCAGCGCCAGAAGACACTTGGCCCAGTCGATTGTTTCCGCGACTCCGGGTTTCTTGAACAGATCCTCGGTGCGCAGGGACTGAACAAAGGCAACCACTTCACGACTCAGAGCTTCGGACGCCTCGGGCGCGCGGGCCTGAAGGATCTCGATCTCGCGGTCGAAATCCGGGTAATCGACCCAATGATAGAGACAGCGGCGTTTCAGCGCGTCATGCACTTCACGTGTGCGGTTGCTGGTCAGGATGACGATCGGAGGCTCGGGCGCCTTGATCGTACCGAGTTCCGGTATCGTCACCTGAAAGTCGCTCAACGCCTCAAGCAGGAACGCTTCAAACGGCTCGTCCGTGCGATCCAATTCGTCAATCAGCAAGACCGGCGCGCCATTTTCATCCGGGCGCATCGCCTCGAGCAGCGGGCGTTCGACAAGAAAGTCGCTGCTGAACAATTCCCGGTTCAGCGCGGCGCGGTCTGCGGTACCCGTCGCTTCGGCGGTGCGGATGGCGATCATCTGCGCGGGGAAGTTCCATTCATAAACCGCGCTCGCAGCATCCAGCCCTTCGTAGCATTGCAGCCGGATCAGGCGTCGATTGAGCGACGCGGCCAGCGCCTTGGCAATCTCGGTCTTGCCGACCCCGGCTTCTCCCTCAAGAAACAATGGGCGGCCCAGCTTGAGCGACAAGAAGACGACCGTGGCCAAAGCCCGGCCACAGACATAACCCTGCGCCGACAACATCTCCTGCACGGCTTCGATAGACGGCGGTATTTGCATGAAATCTCCCTTTGTTATTAAAAGGTCATGAGTCGCGCCGTGCCGTCAAGCACGGTGCCCTGCGACCTTGGTCCTAAACCTGGCTCCGAAGAATGGCGCAATTTGCCTCAAATCCGACGCGTTTGACCACGATGATTGACCCGATATGGCCCGGATGGCATCAATTGCGTAACTAACAAGCGGTATTGGCTCAGAACCAGCGCCCTCAGATCAGGCAGAACACATGGCACGTGGCGGACAGCAATCGGATATGCGGATCACCGCCGTGACCTGCGTCAAGGACGAAGGGCCGTTTCTGCTGGAATGGATCCTGTTCAACAGGCTGATCGGTGTTACGGATTTCCTGTTCTACTCCAACGATTGCAGCGACGGAACCGACCACCTGCTTGACGCGCTGGCCGAACGTGGAATCGTGCGCCACTTGCCCAACCCGGCGAAAGGGCGCAACTACCAGATGGAGGCGCTGAAAGACGCACGGCGGCAGAACATCGTGGCCGACGCCGATTGGGTCTGGGTTGCCGATGTCGATGAGTTCCTGAACATTCACACCGGCGATCACACGATCCCCGCCCTGATTACAGCCTGCGGTGATCCGCAGGCAATTTCAGTGACGTTCCAGTTCTTTGCCAACAACGGGATTGAGGCGTTCGCAGATGCGCCGGTGATTTCGCAGTTCACCCGTTCGCACAACCCCGACCTCTGGTGCGGAGAATTCGCAATCGAAGTCAAGACGCTGGTGCGCAATGACTTTCCGCTGCAATATTTCGGCGCGCACCGACCATTTTTCAAAAGCAGCCTTGCCGCCGACATGCGCCCGCGCTGGACAGATGGATCGGGGCGCGATGTACCGCACAGGTTCCTCGTTGCGGCGAATCCCCGGCGCATACGCCGCTTTCCTGCAAAGGGCGCGCGGCAATTCGCGACACTGAACCACTATGCACTGCGGTCGCTGGACAGTTACCTGCTCAAGAATGACAGGGGCGATGTGAATCGCGAAAACCGCGCATTCGATGATACCTACTGGCGGGAACGCAACGATGCTTCCCATACCGATATCAGCATCCATCGCTACCTTCCCGCACTTGAAACCGCGCTTGCTGACCTGCGGCGCGATCCCGTGGTCGACGCTCTGCACAGGGACTGTGTTGCGCGCCACATCGCGCGGCGTGATGCGCTGCTCACGTTGCCCGAATATCAACAGATGCGCGATCAACTGCGCTGCGCCAATCCGCTGCCACCGCAGGAAGAGGCACTGTTGAACGCCTTGGGATTGGCAGCATGACACTGGAAGTGGTCAACCTCGGCCTGCCGAAATCGGGCACAACCACGCTGGCCAGGGCGCTGCGGCTGGCAGGGTATGCAGTGGCAGACCATCGCTTGCGCGGGCGCAATACCGTCGATCCGGCGCAAAAGGGAACGCCCGTCGCCGATCTGCTCTATCGCGGCTATTTCGAAACCGGCGATCCCGCCGCGCATCTGCCGGGGATCACGGCACTTTCGGAAATGAGTGTGCTGCGCGGTGCGAAATCGCTGTGGCCGCAGATGGATTTTGCGTTGCTGCTTGCAATCAAAAGACACCATCCTGACGTTCGGTTTCTGGCGTCTCGCCGTGATGCATTTGACCTGTCTCAATCCATGCTGGCCTGGTCCGATCTGGGCCTGACCCGTCTGCCCGACAGCGCGATCCCGGGCCTGCCGGAAGGGTATGGCGACACCACCAAACAACGTGTGCAATGGGTCGAAGGCCACTATGCCGCCCTCGCCCGGTTCTTTGCGAAGGACCCGAATTTTCTCGAATTCGATATCGCAGACCCCGATGCCCGCGCCAGGATCGCGACCTTTCTGGGACGGGACCTGCCCTGGTGGGGGCACCTCAATGCCAACCCCATCCGCGAACGGTTGGGGAGCAAGTGATGCGCATCTGGATTCATCTCGGGCTGGACTCTTTGGTCACTGAGCGGATTCAACGTGTCATGTCTGACAAGCGTGATCAGATGATCGCCAAGGGCTTCCTGTTTTCGCAAACCGCAAGCGCGACCGTCTGCCAGGCGGTGAAGGATCTGGATCAGAACGAACCGATGAGCCCAGAGCAACAATGTGCGTTGCGTGACCGGCTGAGTGCGGATCTGGCGCGCGAGATCGAGATCCATAAGCCCAAGGCCCTGATCCTCTCCGATTCCCGGTTGGGTCATACGCTCTGCAAAGGCAGTGAGTTGGAGCGTCTCAAGAGCCTGCTCAGCCCGATATGCGGCGACATCCGCATCGTTGCACAGGTGGACGAACAGGCAAGCGCATTTGCCCGGCACTACGGCCAGCAGGTGATGACCGGCCGCAGCACGCCACTTGACCGGGAACTGGCGCTCGCTGACAGCGGGAATTGGTGGCAATCCTGTATCGACACCACAGATCAAGAGGCAGACACGTCAGTTCCGTCTGGTGCGCCCTTCTGGCTGGACTATGCCGCCCTTGTCCGGTTCTGGGAAAGCAGCTTTGGCCCGGAGAGTGTTACCCTGCACCCGCTGAATGAGGATGATCTGGCATCCGAGACTGCGCCCGACGCAATCCGCGCGCTCTTCGACATTGCTCCAACGTTAGGGAAAACCACGGCGGACGCACTGCCGCCGCAGCCCTCCGCCGCCTGGGTTGAACGCGCGCGGCAGATGAATGCGCTGTTTCACCAGCTGACGCGCAACGGACAGCGGAATATTCCCGGCGACCTTTGGCAATCCCTGCTGGCCGAAACCAAAATCGGCGGTGAGCCGATTGCGCCCGGCGCGTTGTCGGCGATCTCAGACCGATTTGCCGCAGACAATCAGGCCCTTGTTGCTGCCCATCCTGCATTGCGGGCCGCCGATCTCCGCCCCGAGCCGGCGCAAGACCACTGGCGCGAACCCGGTCCTGGCAACGGGTTTCGTGCGACCCAATACCTACTGGCCTTCATGTATCGCATAGACAAGGCCACAGGTGAGGCGCGCAAGGGAACCGCGCCTCACCCGTCGAAACCGGAAAATGCCACAGGGCTTTCCCCCGCCGCGCGTGCCGTTTTGCCGCCGCTCGCCGTGCAGAATTTCGACAAGCTGCGCAATTCCCCCTATGCGCCGCATAACCGGCTGGGGGCCGTCAACGAAGAAGACCTTGCCGCCGCCTATGCCCCGGCACCTCGGCGCATCCTGCCGAACGGCTCATCCGGGCGTGTCATCGTCGGCTGCATGAAGAATGAAGCGCCCTATATCGTCGAATGGATCGCCTATCATCGCGCCATCGGGGTCGACAATTTCCTGATCTACACCAACGACTGCACGGACGGCACCGACAAGATCCTGAACCGTCTGCAACAATTGGGCATCGTTCAGCACCGCAACAATGACAAATGGCGGGGCAAGTCACCGCAACAACATGCGCTCAACATGTCGCGCAAGGAAGCCGTCATTCGCGATGCAGAGTGGCTCATCCATATCGATGTGGACGAATTCATCAATGTGCGCACCGGTAACGGCACGCTGGACGATTTTTTCGCCGCCGTCCCTGACGCCACGAATGTTGCGATGACGTGGCGACTCTTTGGTCATGACGGTGTGACCCGTCTGGCGGATGCATTCGTCATCGACCAGTTCGAGCGATGCGCGCCGAAGTACTGTCCAAAGCCACATACGGCGTGGGGTTTCAAGACGATGTTCAAGAATATCGGTGCCTATGGCAAGATCAGCTGCCACAGGCCCAACAAGCTTGACGAGGACCTGCGCGATCAGGTCCGCTGGGTGAACGGATCGGGCAAGGACATGACTGAAGAGGTCGCCAACAACGGCTGGCGCAATTCGCGACGCTCCATCGGGTATGACCTGCTGCAACTCAACCACTATGCCCTGCGCAGCGCCGAGAGCTTTCTGATCAAACGACAACGCGGGCGCGCGCTGCATGTGGATCGTTCGATCGGAATCAACTATTGGATCCGCATGGACTGGTCCGATTTCCGCGACATCACCATAAAGCGCAACATTCCACGGGTCCGGGCCGAATATGACCGGTTGATGCAGGATGATACGCTGCGCAAATGGCATGAAAAAGGGCGCGACTGGCATCGTGCCAAGGCAGAGGAACTTCACGAAAACCCCGAGTTCAGGGAGCTTTATGAACAGGCGTTGGCGATCAAGCTTTCCGAAACAGAACGCGTCGCCTATGCGCTGGCGCTCGATATGGAAAGCTGAGATGCGCATGCGGGTCTGCAGGTGAGATTTCTCGCTGTTCTCACGGTGCGCAACGAGGGTGCGTTCCTGCTGGAGTGGCTCGCCCACCATCGTGCCGTGGGTTTCACCGACTTTCTGGTCTTTTCCAACGATTGCCGCGATGGCACCGACGCGATGCTCGACAGGCTGGCCGAAATGGGCTGGCTCACTCACGTCAGGAACGATGGCCCCTATGACAAGCGCGGCATACAGTTCACCGCGCTGAAACAGGCGGAACGACTTGATATCGTACACTCTGCCGACTGGCTCCTGCCGCTGGACATTGACGAGTTTGTCAACATCCACACAGGCGATCACACACTGCTGTCGCTATTGGCGGCACTGCCAGAGGCCACGGCGATCACTCTGACCTGGCGGCTTTTCGGCAATGCCGACATTCGCAGTTACACCGACTCGACGGTGACCGAAACCTTCACCCGCTGCGCGCCCGTCGCGATGTTCTGGCCGTGGCGCTCGGCCATGTTCAAGACGCTTTACCGCAATGACAGAACCTACGAAAAACTTGGGGTCCACCGGCCCCGCGCCCCGAACCTCGATAAGCTCCCCAACGCCCGGTGGTTTGACGGCGAGGGCCGCGAACTGGACGATCCGTTCAAGACCCGACGGCTGTTTTCCAACTACGGGCGCTCCAACTACAAGCTGGTGCAACTCAACCATTATCCACTGGGTGCGATGGAAAGCTATGTGCTCAAGGCCGATCGCGGGCGTGCCGTGCACAGCGACCACATGCTCGGCATGGAGTATTGGGTTGATCGAAATTTCAATACGGACACCGACGATAGCATCGCCCGAACCCACCCGCTTCGAGCGCCCATTCTCGCCGATCTGCACGCCGATCCGAGGCTTGCGGACCTGCATCGGGCCGCAGTCGGTTGGCGCCATGCGCGGTTTTTCAAGCTGATGGAGCAGGAGCCGTATCGCGCACTCTATGCCCGCTTGCTGATGACCCCCGCGTCCAAGCCAATCAATCACGCCACCGCGACCACGCTGAGCCAGTTTGCCATGAAGGGACGAACCTAGCGCCCGCCGTCAACCCGCTTCGATCAAGCGGCGCAGTATCCTGTGCCGCCAGCGATAGATGGTACTCACCCAAAGTGCTGCCATCCCCGTTTGCCACCCCGCATCGATCTCTACCCGGTCAATCTGAATGGCGCCTGTGTCTGCCGGTTTCACCTCTAACTCGTGGACCAGCCGCGCGATCCCGATGCCATGCTCTTCACTGCGCAACACCCGCGCTTCGGTGTCGCAAGTTACGACATGCATGGAATAGGGCTGGGCAGGCAGCACACCAAACAACGACAGCGCCACATCAATCCTCTGACCGATCTGCGCTGGTCCTGATGGCAGATGGTCGAACTGCACCCAAGGGCGGCTCACCGTTTCCAACACATCTAGATCAATTGCCATCGCAAACAACCGGTCCGCATCGATCGGGTACCGATGCCTGAACGTGAGCCGCTGCACCATGTCTTACCTTCCCCTTTTTTCCAATAATCTGCCGCGACGCGCCGAAGTTTTAAACGGCGCATTTCGTCTCGCCCCTCTGGTTTGCGCCAGCGGGCTGTGCTAGCCGGGCGTCATGAGCAAGACACTGACGATCCCGCGCCCAGATGACTGGCACCTGCACCTGCGCGATGGCGCGATGCTCCGGGCCGTCTTACCCGAAACCACCCGTGACTTTGCCCGCGCCATCATCATGCCAAATCTCGTGCCCCCGGTGGTTACCGGGGCTCAGGCCAGTGCCTACCGGGATCGAATCCTCGCGACTCTCCCCGAGGGCAGCCGTTTCCAGCCGCTGATGACACTCTACCTGACCGAAGACACCGATCCCGACGATGTCGCCGCCGCCGCGGCCAGCGATCTAGTCAAGGCAGTCAAACTCTACCCAGCCGGAGCCACCACCAATTCTGCCAGCGGCGTTGCCAATTTCGACCGGGTGCGCGCCGTGCTCGACCGCATGGCCGAAATCGGCCTGCCACTCTGTGTGCATGGCGAAGTCACGGACAGCGACATTGATATCTTTGACCGCGAGGCGGTGTTCATCGACCGGGTGCTCGATCCGGTCCGCCGCGCCACGCCGGGCCTGCGCGTCGTGATGGAGCATATAACCACCGCACAGGGTGTCGACTACGTGCGTGCCGGTGGCGACACCATCGGTGGCACGATCACCACCCATCACCTGATCATCAACCGCAACCATATCCTCGTCGGCGGAATAAAGCCGCATTACTACTGCCTCCCGGTCGCCAAACGGGAAGAACACCGCCTCGCCCTGCGCGCCGCTGCCACCTCGGGCGAACCCTCCTTCTTTCTCGGCACCGACAGCGCCCCGCATGTGGATGCGCTCAAGGAGCACGCCTGTGGTTGCGCCGGTTGTTTCACCGCGACCAACACCATGCCGCTCCTTGCTCATGTGTTCGAAGAAGAGCACGCGCTGGACCACCTCGCAGCCTTTGCCTGCCATAACGGCCCAGCCTTTTACGGCCTGCCCGTCAACGATCGCACACTGACTATGGAAAAGGGCGACATGCCAACCGACTTCCCGTCAAAGATCGACTGCGCCGATGGCCCCGTCACTGTCTTTGATCCGGGATTTGACGTCTACTGGCGCACCGCCTGATTTCATCTTTGTCAAAAACACTCCCGCCGGAGGCGCCTGCCCTCCCTGCACGCTCATAGGTCTGATCATGATCCCCACAAGCTACCCTGACGCCAGGGAAATCGCCCGCCTCTCCGCCCGCATGCTGCTCGAAATCGAAGCCGTGCATCTCAACTCCGAAACCCCCTTCACCCTTGCGTCCGGCCTGCCGAGCCCGACTTACATCGATTGCCGCAAACTGATCTCCTATCCCCGCATCCGCAGCACCCTGATGGATTTCATGACCCTCACTGTCATGCGCAATGCCGGACTCGAGGCATTTGACAATATCGCTGGCGGCGAAACCGCGGGCATTCCCTTTGCCGCGCTTGTCGCCGAACGCATGGGCCTGCCCATGACCTATGTGCGCAAGAAACCCAAAGGTTATGGCCGCAATGCCCGAATCGAAGGCGTCATGAGCGAAGGCGACCGCGTGCTTCTGGTCGAGGATCTCACCACGGATGGCGGCTCCAAGCTCTCCTTCGTGGATGCAATTCGCGCCACCGGCGCCACCTGCGCCCACACCGCCGTGATTTTCTACTATGGCATCTTCCCGGACACCGAGAAGCGCCTCGCCGATCATGGAATCACCCTGCACCACCTCTGCACCTGGTGGGATGTGCTGGCCGAGGCAAAGGCCTCGGGTGCGTTTGACGCACAGACCCTGACCGAGGTGGAATCGTTTCTGACCAATCCGCGCGCCTGGCAAGAAGCGCGTCAGACCAGCTGACCCAAACGGGCGGCGGCGCACCGTCGCTGCCGGCAAGTCATCTCGTTTTCGCGCTCCTCGAGTCCTTCCAACACATACCAGATGTTGACCTGTGCCCCCTTTTGCCTTCAACATGCAGCGGGCAAAGGATATGCACAGGCTATCCACAAAAACATACAATTTGCAGGCTTGGCCAAGCGTGCGGTAACACCCGGCACCAACTGCAATCGACAAATCAGTACGAAAAAGAGCCAGCGACAACACGCGGCCATACGAGGCGAAATGGGGGCGACATGAACGAGATTACCAGCTTTGACGGAACCAGCCCGGAAACCGACGGCGCGAATACGATGCCCCACTCGGTAGAGGCAGAACAGCAGCTTCTGGGCGCTATTCTCACCAACAACGATGTATATGACCGCATTGCCAGCATCATCGGTCCACAACATTTCTACGACCCGGTGCATGCCCGCATCTATGAAATCGCTGCAGCCCGCATCGCCAAGAACGCGCTCGCCTCTCCCGTGACGCTCAAGGCATTCATGGAAGATGACGAGGGCCTGAAGGAACTCGGCGGTCCCGCCTATCTCGTCCGTCTCGCCGGTGCGGCGATCAGCGCCTTTGCCGTACGCGACTATGCCCAGATGGTCTATGATCTGGCGATCCGGCGGCAGCTGATCGGTCTTGGCCGGGATATCAGCGACAAGGCCAGCCGCGTCGATGTGTCCAGCGAACCGCGCGAACAGATCGTCGAAGCGGAACAGCAACTCTACAAACTCAGCGAACAGGGCCAGACGGAAAGCGGTTTTCAGAGCTTTCTGCGTGCCGTCACCGACGCGGTCAACGTCGCCAACGCCGCCTATATGCGCGACGGCGGTCTGGCCGGTATCTCGACCGATCTGGTTGACATGGACAGGATGCTGGGCGGATTGCACAAATCCGACCTGCTGATCCTCGCCGGTCGTCCCTCGATGGGCAAGACCTCACTGGCTACCAACATCGCGTTCAATGTCGCCAAGGCCTACAAGCGCGGCAAGCTGCCTGACGGAACCGAAGGCTCGGTGGATGGTGGCGTCGTCGGGTTCTTTTCGCTGGAGATGAGCGCCGAACAGCTCGCCGGTCGAATCCTTGCCGAAGCCTCCGAGATCTCCAGCCACAAGATCCGCCAGGGCGACATGAACGAGGCTGAATTCCGCCGCTTCGTCGATGCCGCCAAGGAACTCGAAGCCTGCCCGCTCTATATCGACGACACGGCCGCCATTCCCATCGCACAACTGGCCGCCCGCGCTCGTCGGCTGAAGCGGACCCACGGGCTGGACCTGCTGATCGTCGACTATCTGCAACTGGTGCGCGGCACCGCAGACAATCGCGTTCAGGAAATCGGCGAGATTTCCATGGGGCTCAAGGCCATCGCCAAGGAACTCAACATTCCCGTCATCGCCCTTTCCCAGCTGTCCCGCCAGGTTGAAAGCCGCGAGGACAAACGCCCGCAGCTCTCCGACCTGCGAGAATCGGGCTCCATCGAACAGGACGCCGACGTGGTCATGTTCGTCTATCGCGGCGAATATTACAAAGAGCGTGAAAAGCCGGGTGAAGACGATCTGGCCGCCACCGAACAATGGATCGCCGACATGGAGCGCCTGCACGGCAAGGCAGAGGTCATCATCGGCAAACAGCGCCACGGCCCCATCGGCACCGTCGAACTCAGCTTTGAAGCCCAGTTCACCCGCTTCGGAAACCTTGCGAAATCCTGGCAACAAACCGGCGGAGAACAGAGCTTCTGAGTTGCGTGCAGTCCGAAACTGACCTCGCAGCATCGCGCGCCTGGTGCATTGCAGTCGCAGGTTTTTGTGCGCCGAAATCCATGATTTCATCTTTGCAAAAATACTCCTGGGAGCGCGAGGGGCAGCGCCCCTCGCCCACCGCGCCGCCAAAGGCGGCGCAAATCCAGGGACCCGGGCGTCATCCTTCCGGTGCCGGCGCCTCTCACCTATAGCGGCTCCGCCACGCAAGCTGCGCGTCAAATTGCCGATCACCCCGCCTCCCGATGCCGCATTCCCTCTTGACGCCCCGCGCGCCCATGTCATTACCACCCTATGAGCACCGCAAAGCTAACCGTCGACCTCACCGCCCTTGCCGAGAACTGGCATGCCCTGGACGCGCTCACTGGCTGTGAGACCGGTGCCGTGGTCAAGGCCAACGGCTATGGGCTGGATGCGGCAGAAGTGTCGCTGGCACTGGCGCGCGCCGGTGCCCGGCAATTCTTTGTCGCCGCCGCCGAAGAAGGCGCCGTTGTGCGCCAGGCGCTTGGCCCGGGCCCCGGAATCTCGGTCTTTTCGGGCCATATGGAAGGCGACACCGCGCTCATCCGCGATCATGATTTGATCCCGATGCTGAATTCGGTCGACCAGATGTTGCGCCATATGGAAAGCCATCCAGCCGGCCGGTTCGGCGTTCAGCTGGACACCGGCATGAATCGTCTGGGGATGGAGCCCGCCGAATGGGCGGCCCTGCGCGACATTGCGCTGGCCCAGAAACCGGTCCTGCTGATGTCTCACCTCGCCTGCGCGGACGAGGCTGATCATCCGATGAATCGCCAGCAATTGCGCAGTTTCATCGAACTCACCGCCAACAACGATGTTCCCCGCGCCCTGGCGGCCACCGGCGGTCTGCTGCTTGGTCGCGATTACCATTTCGACCTGACCCGCCCCGGCGTCGGCCTTTATGGCGGCCTGCCCTTCACCGAGTCCAGACCGGTTGTGTCACTTGCTCTGCCAGTGATTCAGATCCGCGATCTCGCCGAAGGAGAGACTGTCGGTTACGGCAACGTTTGGACTGCGCCGCGTCCCGCGCGCATTGCAACCGTGGCGGCTGGCTACGCGGATGGCCTGCACCGTGCACTTGGCGCCGGTGGCGTCATGCTTTTCGCGGACGATACCCCCTGCCCGGTGGTGGGCCGCGTGTCGATGGACATGATCACGGTCGATATCACCGACCTGCCCACCGATCCGGACTCGCTGGAAATCCTTGGCCAACACCAGAGCATCGATACGCTGGCACAGGCGGCGGGCACCATCGGGTACGAGATCCTCACCTCGCTCGGTGGCCGGTATCGGCGGGAGTACATCGCGTGAACCCGGTTTCCCTGCTGGAACGCCTGGGTCGTGCGGTTCTGACCTTGCTTGCGCTTGTCGGGCGGATTTCGATCTTTGCCGCCCGTGCGTTTTCGCACATCTTTCGTCCGCCCTATTACCCGCGCGAACTCTTCAACGCGCTGCTCACTATTGGCTGGCTGTCCCTGCCTGTCGTCGGACTCACCGCGATTTTCACCGGCGGCGCGCTGGCGCTGCAAATCTACTCCGGCGGGGCCCGTTTCAATGCCGAGGCCGTGGTGCCGCAAATCGTTGCCATTGGCATGGTGCGCGAGCTTGGTCCGGTGCTTGTCGGGCTGATGATCGCGGCCCGCGTGACCTCGTCCATCGCCGCCGAGATTGCCACCATGAAGGTGACCGAGCAGATCGACGCCCTGGTGACACTCTCGACCAACCCGATGAAGTACCTCGTCGCACCCCGGGTGCTCGCGGCGCTCATCACCGTGCCGCTGTTGGTCGCCGTCGGCGATATCATCGGCATTGGTGGCGGTTATGTGGTGGCGGTCAAGAATCTCGGCTTCAACTCCGCCGCCTATCTGCAGAACACCGTCGATTTTCTGGAAGCGCGCGACGTGATCTCTTCCTTGGTCAAAGGCGCGGCCTTCGGGGTGATCGCGGCATTGATGGGCTGTTATTATGGCATGCAATCCGGGCGCGGCGCTCAGGGCGTCGGCAGTGCCACCAAAGACAGTGTCGAAGCCGCAGCCATCCTGATCCTCGCTGCCAATTTCGTTCTCACAGGGGTGTTCTTTTCGATATGATCCGCATGGAGTCCGTCAAGAAGGCCTTTGGCGACAACGAGGTGCTGCGCGGCATGACCCTGCACATCCCCAAGGGCACGTCGATGGTCATCATCGGCGGCTCGGGCACTGGCAAGTCGGTGGCGCTGAAGTGCATCCTTGGCCTGATCAAACAGGATTCCGGTCAAATCCTTGTGGACGGCAAAGACGCCGCTTCCCAAGACCGAGATGCCTTTCTTGCGCGTTTTGGCATGTTGTTCCAAGGGGGTGCGCTGTTTGATTCGTTGCCGGTCTGGCAGAACGTCGCATTCCGCCTGTTGCGCGGATCACTCAAGCGCCCGCAAGAGGAAGCGCGCGCAATAGCCATAGAAAAACTGCGCAGGGTCGGCCTGAAATCCAAGGTCGCTGACCTCTTCCCGGCAGAACTTTCCGGCGGCATGCAGAAACGCGTCGGCCTGGCCCGCGCCATCGCCGCTGAACCCGAAATCATCTTTTTCGATGAACCCACCACCGGGCTGGACCCGATCATGTCCGGTGTCATCAATGATCTGATCCGCGAAATCGTCGTGGAAATGGGCGCAACGGCGATGACCATCACGCACGACATGAGCAGCGTCCGCGCTATCGCCGATAACGTCGCAATGCTGCATGACGGCGTGATCCAGTGGACGGGTCCGGTCAGCCAAATGGACAGCAGCGGCGACCCCTATCTCGACCAGTTCATTCACGGCCGCGCCGAAGGCCCGATCGAAGCGGTGCGCTGACGTTCGAATTCAGGATCAGCAAACGGCTGACCCTGAAAACGACGCACCGAACAGGGCGACCTGCGCGCCGATTGCACAGCGGCCCAATCCAAATCAGCAACAGCGCAAGTCTCTTGCGTTACACCGACCGGGTCAGTCCCCCATCGATCCGTAGGTTCTGACCTGTGATATAGCCGCCGCCGTCCGAGGCCAGCAGCGAGATCATCGAAGATACTTCGTCAGCGCGGCCATATCGCCCCATGGGAATGCGCGCCATGCGATCCTCGGTTTCCGGAAGGCTGTCGATAAACCCGGGAAGAATATTGTTCATGCGAATGTTGTCGGCTGCATATTTATCGGAGAAGAGCTTGGCAAAGGCGGCGAGCCCCGCCCGAAACACACCGGATGTCGGGAACAGCGGGTCGGGTTCAAAGGCGGCAAATGTCGAAATGTTGAGAATCACGCCACCACCCTGCGCCTGCATCATTGGCGTGACCAACCGCGTGGGTCGGACCACGTTCAAGAGATAGACATCCATTCCCCTGTGCCAATCGTCATCGGATATCTCCAGCACCGGGCCCTTTGGCCCATGCCCGGCGGAATTGACCAGCACATCCACGCGGCCCCACCGCTCTTTCGCACCATCGACAAGCGCAGCAAGCGCACCCGGGTCGAGATTGGAACCGGTGACACCAAAACCGCCAAGTTCGTTTCCGAGCGCCTCGCCCTTGCCGGATGACGACAGAATACCGACCCGAAAGCCATCTGCCGCCAGACGCCGCGCCGCATCCGCGCCCATGCCGCTGCCACCGGCGGTGACAAGCGCAACTTTTTCTACTGACATTTTAGAGGTCTCCATGCAATGATCCCACGTAGTTTAGCCGCATGGGGTATAGGTTTCGCTTGAGAATTGATGTTTCCTGCCAATAGAAATACTATCGTCAAATGACGCAACTCCCACCCCTCAACGGTCTGCGCGCGTTCGAAGCCGCCGGTCGACGCCTGACATTTCGGGCCGCCGCAGAAGACCTTGGCGTCACGCAAGGTGCCGTGGCGCAACAGGTCCGCCAACTGGAAGCGCATCTGGGCCTGCTGCTGTTTGAACGGTTACCCAAGGGGCTGGCGCTTACCCCCTCGGGGCGCAGCTATCACGCGCATATCGCGACGGCCTTTGACGACATGCGACGGGCGACGGACAGCCTGAAACCGGAGCCGGGTGACGTTCGGATCAGCGTCACGCCGACCTTCGCCGCGAAATGGCTGATCCCCAACCTTCCCGGGTTTTCGGCGCTTCATCCAGATATCGATCTGCAAATTCTCGCCACCGAGAGAGTGTCGAGCTTTCACAGTGACGGCATCGATCTGGCCATACGACAGGCCCCGCCGCCATTTGGTGCAGCGCTTTATGCGATCAGGCTGTTTCGGCACGAAATCATGGCCGTCGCCGCACCGGCGTTGATCGAAAACCACTCTGTCCCGCTCGACCGCGATGCCATCGCACACTTGCCCAAGCTGCACGACGCGCATGATCTCTGGCCCGCGTTTCTCAAGCGTTTGAACGTAAGGGATCAGAGCGGCCACGGATTGCGATTGAGCCAAACCACCCTGGCGGTCGACGCCGCGCTCTCCGGACAGGGCATCGCGCTGGTCAGCCACTTTCTCGTGGCGCGCGACATCAGCGCCGGACACCTGGTGCAGGTGATCCCGGACATCATGCCGGGGCAGCACGATTTCCATCTTCTCGTCGAACGCAAATCCAGACGAAACCCCGCGATTGAGGCGGTGATTGCGTGGCTCACATCAGAAGCGCAACCGGCAACCTAGAGCGTCTCGCGTTCAACTCGGGTCGTCTTATATCAGCTAACGTATTGAAATTCTTGATTTCAGGCAGCGTTGAGCGCTTGAGATCTAACGCGAATTGCTTCTAGCCACCTTGCAACACAACGCAAAGTGTGGGCCATCTAACGGCTGCCAATCCTGTTTCGCGTCAATCACCGACGATATAAAGAGTGGTGGTACCACCTCCCCGGTTTGAACGGGGGACCTCCTGATCCACAATCAGGCGCTCTAACCAACTGAGCTAAGGCGGCACTGGCAAGCGATTTAGCCAAGGGACAGAGTGAATGCAAGTACCTTAAAGGTCAATATGCCAGCTTTGTTCCACCAGATCGACACCAAATGATCGAACGGGCCGGCTGTCGACAAGGTGCCAGCCCGACGCCTTGTAAAGTGCGCAGGCGGCGCGGTGGCTCTCATGTGTCCGGAGCCGCATGTCGCGATAGCCCTGTTCTCGCGCAAAGCCCATGCAGGTCGCAAGCAGGCGTTTCCCCAGGCCCGGCCCCGGGCATCGGGTGTCAGCAGGAACAGGCGAAGCTTTGCAGTTGTCTCCTGGTCGGCGACGCAAAAAATGCTGCCGAGTCGCTGATCGCCCTGCACCGCAATCCAGCCCCGCTCGCGGTCGGGATCATGGTTGGCAATGAAGTCGTCGAGGATCTCGGCAACCAGGGTACCAAACGACGGGTCAAACCCTTCGTCGCGCGCATAAAGCACGCCATGTTGCCGCACCAGCCAGGGTGCATCCGTCGATCTGAAGCGGCGTATGTTGACATCATCCATGGGTCACACTGCGCGCGGGAGCGCTTGATTCTCAACCCCCGCCAAGCTAGCAGGAACAACAGAGTCACGGAGGCACCTCATGGGCATCAACACCGAGCGCGATATCGAAGCGAACATGCAGATCGGTCCGACCGACGCCGGCATGGTGCGCATCTTCATCGAATCCCAGGGCATCGAAGTGCCGATGGACTTTGAGCCGGAAGAAGCAGACGAAATCGCGGAAGAAATCGTCGCGGCGGCAAAGGCGGCGCGTGCGGTCGGCGGCAAGTTTGGTCGTTGAAACTAGGTATGGATTTGACCCGGACCGATCAGTTCGAACCCGGTGCTCTCGAATTCATACAGCCCTGATCCATCCCCTTTTTCCATCCGCGCGATCAGCTTGCCTTTGGCAGTGTGCAACACGGCGTGCGTCGTGTGGAGCGCGCGATAGCACCAATCACCATCCGGATAGCAATACTTGATCAACTCGTCTCCTCCTCGGAGATACCTCTGGATGACAACAGCGTCCCCACCCCGGGATCACGAAGCGCTTGCAGCCGTCGCGCCGCGTGCATTGCGAATTTCTGAACCATCACCTTGCGCCGTGCCGGGGCCAGCCTGTCTTCCGGCGCCATGCGGATGATTTCCGCATCATAGGCGTCAGCAATGATCAGGCCGGTTTCGAGCGGCAGGAGATCGGTCGGAAAATCCTGATCAACCGCCCAGAAATACCGATCGCACCATTCCAGATAGCCCTGCCACTTTGAGTCCGAGTGAAAATCCGCACGGCTGGATTTGCACTCGATTACCCAGATTTCTCCCTTGGGACCCAGTCCCATCACGTCCACCCTCAACCCACGGGTCGGCACGAGTTCTTCAACAGAAACAAAGCCATGACCCTTGAGCAGTCGGCATACACCACGCGCCAGGAGTTGGCCTGGCTTGACAATGGAGGAAAGCATATCAGTCATGCCTCAAGCATGAACAATACGTGAACATTTTTCAAGTATCGAATTTCCATCGTCTGCAGGTTGACATGATACCTTTTGGTACTCTATTAAGCATGATACCAAAAGGTATCCAATATGAACACTGAACCTGCTACCGACCCGACCCAGAGTTGCTTTCGTGCGCTCGCCGACCCGACCCGGCGTGACATCGTCAAGCTGCTCTCGCAAACCGACATGACAATTGCGCAACTGACCGATCAGTTCGACATGACCCGAGCCGCCGTAAAGAAACACCTGAACGTCTTGTCCGATGGTGGGCTGATCAGCGTCCGCCCGCGCGGACGCGAACGCGTCAACAGCCTGAACACCACTGGATTCGCCCCGGTTCTCAGTTGGCTCGAATACTTCGACCAGTTCTGGGACGACCGGCTTGCCGACCTCAAGACAGCCATTGAAAAGGACAATTCATGACCGACACCGTTATCCGAAAATCACTCTATCTGAACGCCACACCCGAACAGGTCTGGGCATATCTTACCGATCCGGAAAAGCTGGCGCTCTGGTTTCACAAGCCGACAACTCGGCTGGAACAGGGCAACGATTTGAAAATGTACGGCGCCGAAAGTGGCAATCTGCTGATCTGGGGGACGGTCAACACCGCACGGCGGCCCGAATACCTCGAATACACCTTCACCATCGCACCGATGGGCGATGCGGTCAGCCTCGTCAAATGGACACTAGAGGAAGTGGCAGATGGCACGCGCCTGTCACTGGAGCATTCCGGCCTGCCACAGGGCGCGGAGGCATTCGGACTGACGCTCAACCTGGACAAGGGCTGGGACGAACATATTGGTCGGATGCGCGCGCTTCTTCTTGAATCCGCCTGATCGCCTCTTGCCGGTTCCGTCATCTGCGCCTATCTGGTGTGGGTGGCGGGTTCTGCCCTGCGCGTGAGCGGTTGCATTCCGGTGGCCTTAAGCAAATCCGAGGGAGCTGGCTCTGTCCGGATCCTGGTCCGTTTACCTGGCGCCCACCTGTACATACAGGTCCTCGGGAATCAGAACCACACGGTTGATTGGTGGTCCCGTCACATTTCGCCTGAACACCAAAGCCTTATCGGCGGCTTCTAACCTTGTGCTTGCGGCGATCCGTGGCAGCAACAAACGCAGGCCGCAGCGTTCTGACAACCGGTGTGCCGCCCCGCCCGCTGTCTTTCGTCTCGGCCAGTGACATCACCGCCCAGGCGAATTGAACACCGGCAAAAATAATCCCGTGCATGAACCACAACAGGAACACCGCAAGGATGCCGGCGTCGGAATGGGTCACCAGATGCCAGATGTTCATCACGTTGAACCACAACAGAATCGCCACAAAGGCGGCAGCGATGGCAAAACCAATGATCACGTTGCGAATATAGAGTTTGACCAGTTTGGGCATTGCCGTTCTCCTATATTCTCATTCTAGCATATGATAGACGCAGGTCCAAGCGCGGCACCCGCGTCAGGACGCCGCGAAACGCTCTAGAATGCGTCGGGCCTGGCCTCACGCGCCATGTGGTCTAGTACCGCATTCACGAATTTCGGCTCTTTCCCCTCGGGAAAAAAAGCACGCGCAATATCAACATATTCGACGATCACGACCTTTGGCGGTGTGTTGCTGTTGATCAGTTCTGCCCCGGCTGCGCGAAACAACCCGCGCAGCGTCGGATCGATCCGCGCAATCGGCCACTTGGCCACCAACGCACGATCTGTCATCTGGTCGATCCGCGCCTGATAGTTCACCGCATCCTCGACCGCGCGGCGGAACAGCGCGATATCGCCATCCAACATCTCGTCACCATCATAGGTCGCACCAAAGCGGTGTTCCAGAAACTCGGCGACAACCTGTTCACTGGTCTGCCCGCTCTGCTCCATCTGGAACAGGGCCTGCACCGCGTAGAGTCGCGCAGCTGACTTCATCTTGCGTTTCTGGTTGCCCGACAGGGCAGTGGTCGGAGTGCTCATACCGTCGTGGATCCGTCGCTCTTTTCCGCCAGCAGAATCGGGTCGGTCGGGGCACGAAACCCAACTCCCTTGCGCTGACCGCCCCACTTACGAGCGAGCGCGACAAGATGCAAGGCCGCCGCCGCCGCCCCGCCGCCCTTGTTCTGGTCATTGGAGTTCGCGCGCACCACGGCCTGTTCGCGGGTTTCAACCGTCAGGATGCCATTGCCGATACACAGCCCCTGCAGTCCCATCAGCTGCAACGCGCGACTGCTGTCGTTACAGACCGTGTCATAATGCGTCGTTTCCCCACGGATCACGCAGCCCAAGGCGACATACCCGTCAAAATTCGACTGCCGATCGGAAATCGCAATGGCGGTCGGCACCTCGAGCGCACCCGGCACTTCGACCAAATCCCAGCTCCCGCCAACGGCTTCGATTTCCGCCTTGGCGCCTGCGATCAGATCGTCTGCGATATCCTTGTAGTAGGGCGCGACGACGATCAACAGTTTCACCGGCTTGTCGAATTCCGGACGCGGCAGGACATAGTGTGTTTCAGATTTGGCCATGGTCTATTCCTCGGACATGATCGGGCGCGTGTCGACGATCGACAACCCGTAGGCATCCAACCCAAGATAGCGCGTGCGTGGTGAATCCGTCAGCAGGATCAAGTCCTTGACCCCGAGAGCCGACAGGATTTGCGCGCCAAGACCGGTCCGCTTGATGGTCCGCGGCCCCTCTTCCTCCGTGGCGTAGAGCGAATGGCGCGGCTCGCGGAAAAGGCAGACAATTCCGCGCCCTTCCTCGGCAATCAACTCCATCGCACGAGACAGTTCGCGCGCCGGTTTCGGCCCCAATCCCAGCATATCGCTCGCCTCATGCAGCGCATGGGTACGGGTGAGGACCGGCTCAGGGGTGGTGATATCGCCCTTGATCAGCGTCACATGTTCAACCCCGTGGGTCTGGTCGGTAAAGATACGCATATCCCAGTCGCCCCCGAATTCCGAGGTCACGCTCTGCTGTGCTGTCTGATCCACCAGGTTGTCGTTGAGATTGCGATAGGCGATCAGGTCAGAAATCGTGCCAATCTTGAGATGATGCGATGTGGCAAACTCCACAAGCTCTGGCAGGCGCGCCATGGTGCCATCCGCATTCATGATTTCACAGATCACGCCGGCAGGCTTCAACCCTGCAAGCCGTGCGATATCCACCGCTGCCTCGGTATGACCCGCGCGCACGAGAACACCGCCGCTGCGTGCGCGCAGCGGAAAGATATGCCCCGGCGTCGCAAGCGCGGCCATCGTGTTCTGTTCGTTGATTGCGACCGCGACCGTATGGGCCCGGTCCGGCGCTGAAATGCCGGTGCTGACACCTTCGCGTGCCTCGATCGACACGGTAAATGGTGTTTCATGCCGCGAACTATTGTTGACGGCCATCATCGGAAGACCCAACCGGTCAACCCGGTCCGCCGACATCGGCAGACAGATCAGTCCCCGCCCATGAGTCGCCATGAAATTGATCGCATTGGCATCGGCGAACTCGGCGGCAATCACCAGGTCGCCTTCATTCTCGCGATCCTCGTGGTCGACCAGTATGAACATCTCGCCGCGCCCTGCCGCATCAATGATCTCCTCAATCGGAGATATGGCATGGCGCAGGTCGGTCTCGACCTGACCTGGGGTTTCAAAGCTCATAAGGTCGTCTTTCCGTGCACAGTTTGCTCTCGGCGCAGATACCCCACACGGGTCACGAACGCCAGACCCGGAACGCGATGTCATCGGCGAAAGCCTCGCCCCTTGGCTTCATCCTTGTCAAAACACTCCGGGGGTGAACGGCGAAAATCCCGGATTTTCGCTGGAGGGGGCAGCGCCCCCTGCCCGGTTGCTCACACCACGGCGGTCTCGGCCAGTCGCGCGACATAGCGTGCCAGAGTATCAATCTCGAGATTCACACGATCCCCGACCGCGACATCCCCCCAAGTGGTAACATCCTTGGTGTGGGGGATGAAGTTGATCCCGAATGTCGTCCCCTCGACCTCGTTCACCGTCAGTGACGTGCCGTTCAGCGCGACCGATCCTTTCGGCGCAATGAACCGCGCCAGATCGGCGGGCGCGCGCAAGGACACGCGGGTGCTGTCCCCTTCGTCCACCACGGCGATCACCTCGGCAACCCCGTCCACGTGGCCGGATACGATATGGCCGCCCAATTCGTCCCCGACCTTCAGAGCCCGTTCCAAGTTCACCCGCTTGCCTTCGGTCCAGGCCCCGAGATTTGTCTTTGAGACCGTCTCGGCACTCACCTGTACATCGTACCAGTCATCACCCAATGCGATCACGGTCAGACAGACGCCATCGCTGGCAATCGAGGCCCCGATATCGATGCCCGCAGTATCGTATCCAGTCGCAATTCGCGCCCTCAGGTCGCCTTGCTGATCCAGTTCCCGCACGGTGCCTATATCTGTGATGATGCCTGTGAACATGCTGCGCCCCCTTGTATCTGTTCTTCTCACGTAACCAGCGATGCCCCGCGCGGCAAGCCCCACGTCTTGCCAAACGCGACACGCCGGGCCATAAATTTGCTGTTTCCCAGTGCCGGAGCAAGCGGATCATTTCTGCCAGCCAAACAACGGTGTCATTGCCGCGCAGCGAAAGGGTGTTTCTGTTTCTGCAGGGGCCGCACGGCCCGTTCTTCAACGCGCTTGGACGCATGCTGCGCAATACTGGCGCCCGCGTGTTGCGTGTGGGATTCAATGCAGGGGACCGCGCGTTCTGGTTTGATCGCCCAAGCTACATCCCGTTTCGCGGCACCCCCGAGGACTGGCCCGAAACCGTCGACGGCCTCTTCGATCTGCATGGCGTGACGGATATCGTGCTCTACGGCGACACCCGCAGCGTTCATGCCACCGCCATTGCCGCCGCCCGCGTCCGCAACATCACCGTGCATGTGTTCGAGGAAGGCTATATGCGCCCCTATTGGGTGACGTATGAACGCGGTGGCGCGAACGGCAATTCCCGCCTGATGGACATGGCCGTTTCCGAAATGCAGGCACAGCTTGAGCGCGCGGATATCGAGGCGCCACCGCCGCCCGCGCATTGGGGCGACATGCGCCAGCACATGTTCTACGGCGCGGCCTACCATTGGTGCGTGATGTTCACCAACCGGGGCTATCGTCACTTTCGCCCGCATCGGACGGTGCCTGTCACCCGCGAGTTCCTGTTGCATCTCAAGCGATTGCTGCTGATTCCGGCGCATGCCGCCGAACGCCGCCTGAGAACAGCGCGCATTCGGCGGGGCGGCTATCCCTACCATCTGGCGCTGCTGCAGCTCGAACATGACGCCAGTTTTCAAGATCATTCCTGCTTTGACAGCACGGCTGAATTCCTGGCCCAGGTCATCGCAGGTTTTGCCGAAGGAGCGCCGCCGCATCATCATCTGGTCTTCAAGGCCCATCCGCTGGAAGACGGGCGCACCCCTGTGCCACAGGACATCGCCCGCATCGCAAAGGAACACGGGCTTTGCAACCGTGTGCATTTCGTGCGCGGCGGCAAGCTGGCCCGGCTTATGGATGATGCGCGCAGCGTGGTCACGGTCAACTCCACTGCCGGGCAACAGGCCCTCTGGCGGGGTCTGCCGCTGCGGATTTTCGGACGCGCGGTCTATGACAAACCCGAGTTCATCTCTGATCAACCGTTGCCTGCCTTCTTCGCAAATCCGCGTCGGCCTGATACATCATCCTACCTGATCTTCCGGCGCTATCTGCTGGAAACCAGCCAGGTGCCGGGAGGCTTCTATTCAGCCCGCAGTCGGCAAAGATTGCTGCGCCGTGTCGTGGACATGATACTTGATCCCCGGGACCCTTATTCCGCACGGGAATTCGGTCCCGAGGCACAGAAACCACAGCTGCGGGCGATCACCTGAGATCGCTGGGCCATGACTGGTTATCCCATACCAATTCCTCTAGGTTGCGCAGAAATGATGAACACCGACACCGGGTCGAGGGGGCCGCTCTGTGAAAACTGTTTCGTTCCGATGGGTTAGATTCGCCGCAATCACTGTCATGGCCGGTACGCTGGCCGCCTGTTCGTTGCCGCAGGCAGGCCCGACCAAAGGCCAGATTTTCGACGGTTCGTTGCAAAAGGATGGGGACGCCTTTGTGGTCTCGGTCAATGACCGTGTCACCCGCGCCACGGCCGTTGTACCCGCGCTCGGGTTTTCGAGCGATTTCAGGACGACGCCGCAGCTGACCTCCGACACCATTCGCCCGGGCGACACGCTAGGCCTGACGATCTGGGAAAACGTCGATGACGGTCTGCTCGCGGGCGACGTCGGCAATTCCACCGCACTTGAAGAGGTTCAGGTCGACAGCGGCGGGTACATCTTTGTACCCTATGGCGGTCGCATCCGCGCCGCCGGCAACACTCCGGAACAATTGCGTGCGGTTATCACCGAACGGCTGATGGACCAGACTCCCGATCCGCAGGTCGAAGTGCGGCGCCTGGCCGGTGACGGTTCGACGGTCTCTCTTGTTGGCGGTGTCGGAGCCCAGGGTGTCTATCCCATCGAACGCCCGACCCGTACGCTGGCGGCGATGCTCGCCAAAGCTGGCGGCGTCGTCATCGAACCCGAAATTGCCTTGGTGACGGTCATTCGCGGCACACGAAAGGGAACGGTCTGGTTTCAGGACCTCTACAAGGACCCCAATCTGGACATCGCCCTGCGCGGCGGCGACCGTATCCTCGTTGAAGAAGACAGCAGAGCCTACACCGCGATCGGCGCCACCAGCCAGCAAGCACGTGTGAAATTCGAGACCAAGAACCTCTCAGCGATGGATGCATTGGCGCAGGTCGGCGGCTTGATCTCCGTGTCCTCCGATCCCACCGGTATCTTCGTTTTCCGCAACGAAAAGGCCGCAATTGCCAACCAGGTGCTCGGTCGCGACGATCTTCAGGGGGCGCAACGGCTTGTATATGTGCTGAATCTCAAAGAGCCGAACGGCGTGTTTCAGGCCCGCGATTTCGTGATCCATGACGGTGATACGCTCTATGTGACAGAGGCGCCTTATGCACAGTGGAGCAAGTCGATTTCGCTCATCGTAGGCGGGCTGACCCCCATCGCGAATGTCGCCACCCTGACCCAATAGGTATGAGCGGCCACGCGCCGACACCCGGGGAAAGCGATCGGTCCCGGGTCTATGCCTATAGTGGCGGATTTCTGACACAACGGCGGGTGCGCCGAATTCTGCATCTTGCGGGATATGACCTGCGTCTTGGCCTGCCCGGCCCGGATGACCTCGTTGGGGTCTGGGGCAATAGCCCTACCGCCTGGCGCGGCCAGAGAATCGCGCGCACTCGCAATGTGCCGCTGTTACATCTCGAGGACGCCTTTCTGCGCTCGATCCATCCAGGCCGAGCGGGAGAACCACCTGTCGGGCTGTTGCTGGACCGTGCAGGCCTTCATTTCGATCCGTCACATCCGTCAGGTCTGGAACAGATCCTGTCGCATGATCCGTTGGACGACACCGCGATTCTGGACCGTGCAAGAGGCGCCATCGCCCGCATTCGCGACCACCATCTGAGCAAATACAACACCCACGACACGGCTCTGCGACCACCCGATCCCGGTTATGTCCTCGTGCTCGATCAGGTCCGCGACGATGCGTCGGTCACGGCCAGCAAAGGCAATGACGCCCTGTTCCGCGAGATGCTGGTCTTTGCGCAGGAAGAACATCCCGGTGCGCGGGTGATCATCAAGACGCACCCCGAGACCCGCGCGGGTTTCCGGTCCGGGTATTATTCCGAGACGGATGCCAGCAACCGGGTCAGCCTCAGAGATGATCCGCTCAGCCCCTGGGAAATTCTGGACGGGGCCGTTGGCGTCTATACCGTGTCCTCGCATCTGGGTTTCGAGGCGATCCTTGCCGGGCACAGGCCCCGTGTCTTTGGTCAGCCGTTTTATTCGGGATGGGGGCTGAGCACGGATCAAAACCCGGTGCCGCGCCGCACGCGCAAGCTGACCCGGGCGCAGATTTTCGCCGCCGCCATGATCCTCTATCCCACTTGGTACGATCCATTCCGAGATCGGCTGTGTGAGTTGGAAACAGTGCTGGACAATCTTGAGGCGCAGGTCCGGGCCTGGCGCGAGGATCGGCAGGGATGGGTTGCAAGCGGCATCCGCCTCTGGAAGCGCCGACCGATGCAGCAGACATTCGGCAGTGTCAAACGTGTCAAATTCGACAGGGAGCGAGGAAAATTCCCCGATCGTCGCCATATGATCTGGGGCAGTGCCCGCTCTTCAGCCAATGATACGATTCGTGTAGAAGACGGTTTCCTGCGTTCGCGCGGGTTGGGCGCAAGCCTGGTTCCGGCACTTTCCCTCGCGCTTGACGATCTGGGCATCTACTACGATCCCAACCAACCAAGCCGGTTGGAAACGTTTGTCGCGGCGCGCCAAACCCTGCGGCCCGATCAGAGCCTGCGCGTCGAGCGATTAATCACGACGCTCATCCGCAACGGGCTCAGCAAGTACAATGTCGGTGGCCCGGCCACCGCCCTGCCCGAAGGCCATCGCATCCTGGTCCCCGGCCAGGTCGAGGATGACGCCTCCATCCGTCTGGGCACAGGCAATATCTCGACCAACGCTGCCTTGTTGCGCGCGGTCAGACTCGCGCACCCTGATGCCAGCGTGATCTACAAACCGCACCCCGATGTCGAAGCCGGACTTCGCCCCGGGGTCATCGATGCCGTGAATGCAGACATGGTCGCCACAAAAACCGATCCCACCGCCCTGCTGGAGCAAGTCGACGAGGTCTGGACAATGACCTCGCTGCTTGGGTTCGAAGCGTTGCTGCGCCGTATCCCGGTGACCACGGTTGGCGCTCCGTTCTACGCCGGATGGGGTCTGACCACCGATCTGGGCGATATCCCAGAGCGTCGCCGGGCCCGTCCGGACCTGCTGGGCCTGGCGCATGCGGCACTGATCGATTATCCGCGTTATTTCGACCCGGTAACCGGACAGACTTGCCCGGTCGAAGTGGTTGTCGACCGTCTCAATGACGCTTCGACGCCCCGGCCCGGCCCGGTCAATCGCACAGTATCAAAGCTGCAAGGGCTGTTTGCCACCTACGCATATCTCTGGCGTTGATCCAACCGGCAGCAGGATTGCTCAGATCGCGCGACGCCATCGGTGCAGGATGTCTGGTCCGATTTCGCGCGTTTCAATCAGCTCAAATCGTGGCGCACTCGCCAGATGCGTGATGCCAAGGCCCCCGATCGCGGGCAATCCGTCAGCCCCGATGGCGAGCCCTGCGGTGAAACCGACCAACTCATCCACCAGATCGGCAATCAGCAACGAGGCCGCCAACGCGCTGCCTCCTTCGCAGAACACCCGCGTCAGCCCCGCGTCGCCCAATTGGCGCAGGATCTCCTGCGGATCAAGCTGCATCCCGCGTGCGCCGCAGGGCAACAAGCGCGCACCCAGCCCGGCCCAGGCCCTCAGCCGCTCGGCGTCGGCCCCCTCGCCATGACAAATCCACAGTGGGATCTCGCCCGCCGTGCGCGCCAGTTTGCCCATGAACGGCAGGTCGAGATATCGCGATACCACAACACGCACCGGTTGCTGCGCAATCCCGAGGTCACGTACGGTCAGAGATGGATCGTCCATCCGCGCAGTGCCCGCTCCAACCATCACGGCATCATGGTGCGCGCGCATCCCGTGCACCGTACGACGTGCCAGGGGTCCGGTGATCCACTGGCTTTGGCCGGTTTCAGTGGCAATCCGCCCGTCAAAGCTGCTGGCGAGTTTCAGCGTGACCAAGGGGCGGCCCTGTTCGGTTCTCAGGAAAAATCCGGCATGATCCCGCGCGGCCTCCTCCGCCAGAACGCCGGTGGACACCTCTATCCCGTGCTCGCGCAATGCGGCGAATCCCTGACCGGCAACCCTTGCGTCGCTATCTTCTATCGATGCGACGACACGCGCGACGCCTGCCGCGATCAAGGCGTCTGTGCAAGGCGGAGTCTGGCCATGGTGTGCGCAAGGTTCAAGCGTGACATAGACCGTTGCACCGCGAGCCTGTTCGCCCGCCTGTGCCAAGGCCACGGTTTCCGCATGCGGCCGCCCGCCCGGTTGCGTCCAGCCCCGCCCGACAATGCGTCCGTCATGAACGACCACACAGCCGACAGCGGGGTTCGGCCAGCACACCCCCTGTCCACGGCGCCCGAGCGACAGCGCCAGTGCCATATAGCGTATATCGCTGTCGGTCACTCTTCCGGCGTCTGCGGGCGCAGTTCGTGAACGAAATCCTCAAAATCATCTGCGGCCTGGAAGTTCTTGTAAACACTCGCAAAACGCACATAGGCCACCGTGTCGATCCGGGCCAGGGCCTCCATCACGATCTCGCCGATCTTGTTGGATGGAATATCGGTTTCTCCCATGCTCTCCAGTCGCCGTACGATGCCAGAGATCATCTGATCAATACGTTCGGGTTCAATCGGGCGCTTCTGCATCGAAATGCGAATTGAACGTTCCAGCTTGTCACGGTCGAAGTCCTCGCGCTTGCCATTTGTCTTGATCACCACCAGATCGCGCAACTGCACCCGTTCGTAGGTGGTAAACCGCCCGCCACAGGCCGGACAGAACCGCCGGCGCCTGATCGAGACGTGATCCTCGGCGGGCCGTGAATCCTTGACCTGTGTGTCGATATTTCCGCAAAACGGGCAGCGCATCAGCCGTCCCCCTATGATTTCTGCCACTCGTTGTGGGTGCTTTGGCCCACTTGCCGAGAATTATAGGCGAGCCGCTAGGATTTGGGTAGAGGGGATTTCACACCGCAAGATGCGGATGTCATGCCAGATGGGCGGCCACACGGCGGTGATGCGGGGCCGTGCGATGTTCAAAGAGGAAGATCCCCTGCCATGTGCCAAGTACCGGTTTCGCATCCGACACCGGAATCGACAGGCTGACCGGCAGCAGTGCCGATTTTATGTGCGCGGGCATGTCATCGGGGCCTTCATAAGTGTGCCGCAGATAGGCCATGGCAGGATCGGTGCTTGGCGGGACAAGCCGGTCAAAGAACGCCGCGAGATCATCCTGAACCTCGGGATCGGCGTTTTCCTGAATGAGCAGTGAACAGGAGGTATGGCGCACGAACAGCGTCAGCAGGCCAGTGACGCGCCCGGTGCCGCGCACCCACCCGGCAACATCGCGCGATACCTCGTAGAGCCCCGGCCCACAGGTTTCGATATTGAATTCGGTCTGTTCCGCAGAGCCCAACCGGACTATCCTTCGGCTCCTGTCTGCGGAAGGCAATAGTTCCAGGCAGCCCAGGCACTCAGATTGTCGCCAATCCTGGTCACGGTCAACAGGAAGGCCGGACGCAGATCGCTTCCGACGGGCGGCTCGAGCGAGAATTGAACTGCGGACTTTGCGTTTTCGGTTTCTGCCTCTCCGCGCGCACGCGAGATGTAGATACGTTGGTCCAGCGGTGCCCCGAGCGCGCGGCGGGCGTAGTCTCCGGCGGCGCACCAGTAGTCGATACTGGAGATGCCGCCTCTGCCGATCACTTCGAACGAGGTTGCCGAGAGCGGATTTACGGTGTGATTGTTGGTGGCCCGCCAGGCCATCGACGGGGCGGCAATTGCAGCAATCGCGCCCGCGAGGACGAGTGTGCAGGCCCGGTACGGGATTCGGTTTGGTTTCATATCTGCCTACCACCGGTTCCAGACGTCGGGTCCATCAAGCTGAAAGCAATATTGCACCGCCGAATGCCGCGCAAGGCTGTCGCCCGCACGCTTTACAGAGAGAGAGTAACCCGTGGTTGTGTCCGCACCCGGTGGTGGCGACATGGAAAATTGCACCGCCTTTCGACCGGGGCGGTTCACGCTCGGCCCGACGGCTTTCCAGATATAGATGCGGCTTGCGGCGGGCACACCCATCACCCGCTGGGCGAAGTCCCCTGCTCCGCACCAGTAGTCTGCGGCGCTTGTCCCGACTCCGGCGATGACTTCCCAAGCGGTCTCCGAGACCGGATACACCTCGAGTCGGTTGAACGACCACCAGGCCGATCCCCAGGTCGGAAGCACGGCTATCAGCCCTGCCAGTGTCATGCGAACGACGAATTTCATATGCTCACCTCACGCTGTGCCAAGTGGTGGGACACGGTCCCGAATCGGCGATGCCGGCACAGAACAATCAAAGTTGTCGCGCGGATCATCGCCAGATATTGCTGCGGCACTGATACCTAGAATATCGGGGATCTCTGGCAGTATCCATAGGCCTCCTGAACGGTCATGCTCTCGCCGACATTCAGCGCGTTCAGGCTGAGTGACGGAGGTGCAGGCGTAATGCCAGCCGCCTTTGGATCAAGCGTGAACTGCACGGATGACCGCCGGCCCGTCGTAACGCTCGGCGCGCGCCCACGGGCAATGTAGATGCGAGCCCGCCAGGACGCCCGCAGCGCGCGTTGGGCATAGTCGGCGGCACTGCACCAGAAAACCTGCCCATTCCCGCTGCTGCGGGGGACGACTTCGAAAACCGCTGAATTGACCTGATTCACCCGCGCGCCCAGCTTGCTGGTAAAGGCTTCGCCGGTCTGTGGGATTGCAAAGGCAAGTCCGGCGATCAGCGCGATACCTGTCAACTTGTTGCTCATGTGGGTCCTCCGGTTGGTCCTGAAGCAACGATAGAGCAACTGTGGCGCAGGCAAAGGGTGATCACGCTGTATTTATCAAAGATGCCCGTCGGACGCCTGGCCTGACTAAAACGCAATAGGACGCCGATACGAATGACCCCGCCAATGGTTTGGCGGGGTCTATTCAATTCCTATTGATCGAGGAAGCTGCGCAGCTTGCGGCTGCGGCTGGGATGTTTGAGCTTGCGCAGGGCCTTAGCCTCAATCTGGCGGATCCGCTCGCGCGTCACGCTGAACTGTTGTCCAACCTCTTCCAGCGTGTGATCGGTGTTCATGCCGATCCCGAACCGCATGCGCAACACCCGTTCCTCGCGAGGCGTGAGGCTGGCCAGAACGCGAGTCGTGGTTTCCTTGAGGTTTTCCTGAATCGCGGAATCCAAGGGCAGAACCGCGTTCTTATCCTCGATGAAGTCGCCTAGCTGGCTGTCTTCCTCGTCGCCGATCGGGGTTTCGAGCGAAATCGGTTCCTTGGCGATCTTCATCACCTTGCGAACCTTCTCAAGAGGCATCTGCAGCTTTTCCGCCAGTTCTTCCGGCGTCGGCTCGCGACCGATCTCGTGCAGCATCTGGCGACCGGTGCGGACCAGCTTGTTGATCGTCTCGATCATATGCACCGGAATACGGATAGTGCGCGCCTGATCCGCAATCGAGCGGGTGATGGCCTGCCGGATCCACCATGTCGCGTAGGTGCTGAACTTGTAGCCCCGACGATACTCGAACTTGTCGACGGCCTTCATCAGGCCGATATTACCTTCCTGAATAAGATCAAGGAATTGCAGGCCACGGTTCGTGTATTTCTTGGCAATCGAGATAACCAGACGCAGGTTGGCTTCGACCATTTCCTTCTTGGCCTGCCGGGCTTCTTTTTCGCCCTTTTGAACCTGCTGCACGATGCGGCGGAATTCGCTGATATCAAGACCGACATATTGACCGACCTGCGCCATATCGTTGCGCAATTCCTCGACCTTGTCCGACGAGCGTTCGATGAACATCTTCCATCCACGCCCCGGCTTTTCCGACATATCGCTGAGCCAGTTGGGGTCAAGTTCCCGGCTCCGATATTCGTCGATGAACTCTCGCCGGTTGATGCGCGCCTGGTCCGCCAGTTTGACCATGGCACTGTCAAGCGACATGATGCGCCGATTGATGCCATAGAGCTGGTCGATCAGGGCGTCGATCCGGTTGTTGTGCAGGTGCAGCCCGTTCACCAGCGTCACGATTTCAGAGCGCAGTGACTGATAGGTCGCCTCGGCCGCGTCGCTAAAGGTATTGTCCTCGTTCAGCGTTGCGGAAATCCGGTTATCCTGCATGTCCGACAGTTGCGCATAGTCGTTGGAGATCGTTTCAAGGGTAGTCAGCACCTGATCCTTGAGTGCCGCCTCCATCGCGGCGAGACTCATGTTGGCCTGTTCGTCCTCGTCGTCGTCATCTTCCTTGACGATCGGATTGCCATCCGCGTCCAGTTCCGGCGTTTCCTCTTCCGCCGGCTTCTCGGCCGTGACGGTGGCACCGACAACCGGGGCCTGAACCTCCTCCTCTTCATCCAGCTGGTTGCCGAATGTGGTCTCGAGATCGATTACATCGCGCAGCAGAATGTCTTCGCTGAGCAGTTCGTCATGCCAGATCGTGATCGCCTGAAAGGTCAAGGGGCTCTCGCACAGCCCGGCGATCATGGTATTGCGACCGGCCTCAATCCGCTTGGCAATGGCGATTTCGCCTTCGCGGCTGAGCAACTCGACGCTGCCCATCTCGCGGAGATACATGCGCACCGGATCATCCGTCCGATCGAGCTTTTCGGCCGTGCCGGTCGAAACCGTAACCTCTCGCGCGCTCTCGGTCGTCGCGACTTCGGTCGAGCCCTTTTGCTCTTCCTCCTCGGCCTCTTCATCCTCGATGATGTTGATGCCCATCTCGCTGAGCATCGACATCACGTCTTCGATCTGTTCGGAATTGACCTGATCGGGCGGCAACACCTGATTGAGCTGATCGTAGGTGATATAGCCCTTTTCGCGCGCCTCACCGATCATCTTCTTGACGGCTGTCTGGCTCATGTCGAGCGACATTTCACCGTCCTGATCGTCGGATTTGCGGTCGTCGTTGTCTTTGGCGGCCATGCGATGCTCCTGCTAGGGCGTCTCGGGTGATTCGCTCTGTGCGAATCATTAGCGTGATTTGGTGATTCGGCTACCCATCTACCCGTTTTTCTTTAGTGATTCTTTACCAAAACACATCACCGCTGCGATTTGGGTTGCCCAATCTGCTGCAACAGGGCTTCAAAACGCGCGCGTTCATCCCTGTTGATTCGCGCCCCGTTGTCGCCGGTGTCATATTCTGCCTTGTCGTCATGTTCACTGCGTGTAGCCCGGTTCCGGGCCTCTGCGGCCTGCGACAGCCGCCATGTCAAAGCCTCATCGGCGCCGCCCGCAACATCTTCAAGGGCTTCGGCAATTTCGGCAGTCAGCCCGCGTTGCGTGGTGAGTTTGGCGAGTTCTTCGGTCAGCGTCATGCGCGCCAGATCAACATCGCCCGGGTTTCGAACGCAGGGGCTGATTGCGACATGGCGAAGGGCATGCAGGTTTTCAAGGGTGCCAGACCCAATTTCTTCGGCGAGGATGTCTGTTAACGGTGGATCTTGCGACTCTGCGTGGCGCAAGACCAGATCGCGCAGCCGGGCGTGTGCGGGGTCGGCGCAGACCATCCGCTCAAGATCGCTCTCAAACTCGCGAACGACCTTGGGGGTGGCGATAATCGTGGCCAGAATGACTGCTTCGCGCAGGTGCACCTGGGCTGCGTCATCCGCGGCCACCAAAAGCGAAGTCTTGGTGCCGGCCATTGGAACAGGCATTGCCGTCTGTCCCGGTTTCCAGGGCTTGCGCCCTGCCCCGGATCGACGTGGCGAAAACAGCTGCCATCGCAGTTCCTTGATCGCCTGACCATAGTGCCCCCTGATCGACGGGTCGCGGATTTGCTGGATACGCTCGCGCAGCGTCGCGTCGAGCGCCGCCTTGCGTTCCGGGCTGTCGAAACTCTTCCCCTCGGTTTCGCGCTGCCAGAGCAGTTGTACCATCGGGACCGCCTGATCCAGCAGCTTTTGCATCGCCCCGGCACCCTGATCACGGATCAGGTCATCAGGGTCCATTTTTTCAGGCATGATCACGAACCGCAGGCTTTGCCCCGCCGCAAGCAATGGCAGCGCGAGGTCGATCAGACGCATCGCCGCCCCCAGCCCCGCCGTGTCGCCATCCAGCGCGATGATCGGCTCCGGCGCGATGCGCCACAACAGCTGCAGCTGGTTTTCGGTGATCGCCGTGCCCAGGGGGGCCACCGATGCATCGAACCCGGCAGACACCAGCGCGATCACGTCCATATAGCCTTCGGCCACGATCAGCGGCTTCCCCTTGCCCGCCGCGCTGCGCGCCGGGCCATGATTGTAGAGGCTCCGCCCCTTGTCAAAGAGTTCGGTTTCCGGCGAGTTCAGATATTTCGCATTGTCGTTCGGGTCCATCGCCCGCCCGCCAAAGGCGATACACCGCCCGCGCGCGTCGCGGATCGGGAACATGATACGGTTGCGAAACGTGTCATAGGGTTTGCCGCCCTTGGTCGACGGTTTGGCCAGTCCTGCCGCCAGGATCATATCGTCCGGGACGGATTTTCCGCGCAAATGATCCCACAATCCCTGCCAGCCAGCCGGCGCAAAGCCGATCTCCCACCGGTCCTGCGGCTCGGCCTTGAGACCACGCCGGTCGAGATAGGATCGCGCGTCGGCGGCGGCGCTGGTCTTGAGTTGCAGGCGGTAAAACTGCACCGCCTGCTCCATGACCTTGGCCAATTCGCTGCGCCGGTCGGTCTTTTCCTGCGCCTTGGGATCGCGCGCTGGCATCGTCATCCCGGCTTCACGCGCAAGAATCTCGACCGCCTCCATGAACCCGACGTTCTCGGTTTCGGTGATAAAGGAAATCGCATCGCCCTTGGCATGGCAGCCAAAGCAGTAGTAGAATCCCTTGCGGTCATCCACGTGGAAGGACGCGGTTTTCTCCTGGTGGAACGGGCACGGAGCCCACATGTCGCCTTTGCCCTGATTGGACTTCCGCGCGTCCCAGATCACCTTGCGTCCGACCACCTGTGACAGGCTGGCCCGTGAGCGTAGTTCTTCCAGAAAACCCGGTGGCAGGGACATCTCAGTTCTTCAATTTCTTCTGCATTTCCTGGATCTGATCCCAGTTTTCAAGACACTGCTGCTGCAGGTTCGCACCCAGATCGGTCTTTTTCAGATCGCGTTTCTTCTGGCTGTAGACAAATTCGGTCAGCTGCGGGATCGCCGCGTTGTAGTTTGCGGGCCATGTCGGATTGCTGGCTGCGATGGTCGAGGCCACATCCGCCTGTTTTACACGGTCAAGCCGCGCCTTCTGAATGGCGCTGATGACCTGTGCCTGGTAGCCACAGCTTTGCTCTTTGGATTCGGCGGCCAGAAGGGGCGTGGCAAATAGACAAGCGACAAGCGCGAGACGGATCATTGGGGTACTCCGGAATCAGTTTGGATCGAGATACTCTACCCCCGCGCCGCGACACCCTCCATAGCCGATCTGAGATCGTGAACGAGAGTTTCCGCCATCGAGCGGAACACCATGATCTGGAACGTGTCGGTAGCGATGCGGATCACCGAGGCATGCATGTGCATCACCTGCGTGCGCAGCGTGTGCCCGATTTTGAAAGTACTGCCGCGCAGATCCACGGGCACCAGGCGCGCCAGCACGTCCTCGGCCCTGGCCCCCTCCAGCGCGACAACCGCCCAGGCGTCACTTTGATCGGTGAGCGCCGCATGCCTTGCCAGCGCCGGATCCGGATCAGCACCCATCAGCAAGACCTGCCCACGGGCGAACCAGATCACATGGCATCCGGAACTTTTGCTGGTCCGGTTCGGACCCGGTAGGCCAACCCCATGCACAGAATTCAGAAGGTCGGAAACCGCCGCCTGCTGTCCTTTGAATGGCGAGATCGAGGTCATTCTGCCGACATCGCATTCACGCAGCACCGCGCCGCCAATTTCCAGCGGCAACATACCCTTGCAGGGCGTTCTTGCGATGAGATCAGCCACGAACACGCCCTCCTTCGGGATCAAGGAACACCGGATCGACGACCTCGCACAGCGTCTCGATTTCGCGCAGATGATCGACGACCCGCACCTGTTGCCCATGCCGCGCGCGCCCGTTTCGCAGGAACCCAAGCGCCAGCATGTGGCCCAGTGTCGGCGAATAGGCAACCGAGGTGACATAGCCCTTGTCATTCACGCGCACGGCCTCGTCCCCGGGGTCAAACAGATGCGCGCCAGCGGTCAGTTGTTTGACATCTCCCACCGGTTTGAGGCCGACCAGCTGTTCGCGCTCCGGCCCCGACAGGCCCGCACGCGCGCTCATTGTCTTGCCGATACAGTCCTTCTTGGCGGAAACCATGCCGGCCATCCCGATATCGTCCGCCGTTGTGCGGCCGTGGATTTCCGCATGGGTGATGTGCCCCTTTTCGATCCGCAACACATTCAGCGCCTCCATCCCGTACGCCCCGCCCTCCATCGCTTCTGCACGGCTGAGCAGCATTCGGAACAGGCTGTCGCCAAATCGTGCCGGAACGGCGATCTCATAGGCGTGTTCGCCCGAGAAAGAGATCCGGAACAAGCGCCCTGCAATGCCCTGCACCGAAACCGCACCACAGGCCATGAACGGCCAGTTTTTGTTGGTCACCGACTCGTCCAACAGGTCGTTCAACAGATCGCGCGATTTCGGTCCCGCGACTGCGAACTGCGCCCACTGTTCGGTCACCGAGGTGACCGCTACATCCAGTTCCGGGCGCAATCCCTGATGCACGAATTCGAGATGTCGCATCACTGGCCCGGCAGCCGCAGTTGTCGTGGTCATGATATAATGCTGTTCGCCCAGTCGCGCGGTCGTGCCATCGTCCATCACATGCCCGTCTTCTCGCAGCATCAGCCCATAACGCACGCGGCCGACCTTTAGCGTACTGAACACATTGGTATAAAGGAAATCCAGAAACACGGCCGCATCCGGCCCCTGAATGTCGATTTTGCCGAGCGTGGACACATCGCAAATGCCAACCGAGTCTCGCACCATCGCAGCCTCGCGATCACAGGATTGTCGCCAGTTGGTTTCGCCCGGCGCGGGAAAATAGCCGGGTCGATACCAAAGCCCTGCCTCGATCATCGGCGCGTTGCGTTCAAGGCTGGCGGCATGGCTGGTGGTAAAGCGCTGCGGCGCAAACCCCTTGCCTTGTGCCCCTGCCCCCATCGCGGCAATCGACACCGGGCTATAGGGCGGTCGAAACGTCGTCGTGCCGGTCTCGGGAATGGCGCGCCCGGTGACATCCGCAAGGATGGCCAACGCCGCGACGTTCGAATTCTTGCCCTGATCCGTCGCCATGCCTTGCGTGGTATAGCGCTTCATATGCTCAACCGAACGAAAATTCTCGGTTGCGGCCTGTTTGATATCCTTGACCGTGACATCGTTCTGAAAATCGAGCCACGCCCGACCGCGCCCTGGCACCGCCCAAAGCGGCGCCAGCCTATAGAAATCGTCTTCCGCCGTCGGGACATCTATTCCCTGCGGTGTGCGCCCAAGATCAGCCAGCGCCGCCTTGGCCGCATCGGCACCCGCGCGCAGGCAAGCGGCGGTGGAGAACGTCCCGTTACAGGCCCCCGCAGCGCGCAGACCCGGCACGGCACCGGAAACGGGAACGAATGCTTGAATATCATCGCGCCATACCGGGCGGCTATTCGTATGGCAGGTCAGATGAAGCGTTGGGTTCCATCCCCCCGACATCGCCAGGCAGTCGACCGCCAGGTTGTCCTCACCACTGACGCTGCGGATGGTAATGCTTTCCAACGCCCGGCGGCCTCTGCTGTTGGACACCATCGCGCCTTTGAACACACGAACGCCCGCCATATCCGGCGCGTCGTGTCGGCTGTCGATCAGGGCGGCGACGTGAACCCCTGCCGCCAGCAGATCCCGCGCGGTGCGATGCGCATCGTCATTGTTCCCAAACACCGCCACCTTGTTCCCCGGAACCACGCCCCAGCGATTGAGATAGGCCCTGACCGCACCCGCCGTCATGATGCCCGGCCGGTCATTGTTGCGAAACGCCACGGGCCGTTCGATCGCACCGGAAGCCAGGATGGTGCGCTTGGCTACGATTCGCCAGAACGTTTCAAGCGGCAGCGCCTCGTGCCGCGTCGCAAGATGATGGCCAACCCGCTCGAGCGCACCATAGGTCCCCTGATCATACGCCCCGGTAACGGTCGTGCGCGGCTTCAGACGCACGTTGGGCCGTGCCGAAAGTTCGGCCACAACGTCATCGGCCCAGACGACGCCGGGCTTGCCGTCGATTTCTTCGCGTTCTGCGAGCAACCGCCCTCCGGCCCGAAAATCTTCATCCGCAAGGATCACATCCGCCCCGGCCCGCGCCGCAACCAGCGCCGCCATCAAACCTGTCGGCCCGGCCCCGACCACAAGCAGATCACAAAAGGCAAAGGCTTTCTCATACCGGTCCGGATTATGTTCCCCCGACAAGGCGCCCAACCCGGCGGCGTGCCTTATCAGGGGTTCGTACAGCTTTTCCCAAAAGGCACGTGGCCACATGAAGGTCTTGTAATAAAACCCTGCCCCCAGGAACGGCGCCGCCAGATCATTGATCGCCATCACATCAAGGTTCAGCGATGGCCAGCGGCTCTGGCTCCGTGCCTCCAGACCGTCGTAGATCTCTTGCACCGTCGCCCGTACGTTCGGCTCCGCCCCGGCTCCCGTCCCGATGGTCATCAGCGCATTGGGCTCCTCACTGCCTGCGCTCAGAACGCCGCGCGGGCGATGGTACTTGAATGACCGCCCGACCAGTTTGACCCCATTCGCCAAAAGCGCCGAGGCCAGCGTATCGCCCGCGAACCCGTCATGCACCGCGCCATCAAAACTGAACCGAACCGGCGTCGCACGATCGACCAGACCTTTGCCCGCAACCCTCACGACCCGATCTCCGCAGCCGGCACGCTCCCCAGCACATTATGGCTCACCGTATCGCGCGTCACCACGATCCAGGCCCCGCATCCCGCCTCATGATACCACAGGTCCTGTGTTACCCCGGCCGGATTGTCACGCAGATGGACATAGGCATCCCATGCCGCCGCATCCGCATCAGGCAGAGGCCGGTCCAGCGCCACCGCCGCGCCCTGATAGTAGAACTCACGCCGATCCCGCTCGCCGCACACCGGACAGGTGATCCTCATGCGCCCCACCCCGATTTCATCTTTGCAACAATACTCCCGCCGGAGGCTCCCATCCTGTCCTCCATCGCCTAGTGCAGATTATGCTGAGAGCCGGTGCCCTCTTCATCCAACAACCCGTCCCCGCTGCGAAACCGGTCGAGCCGGAACCGCGTCGCGGCCCCATGTGGCCGATCCGTCGCCATCAGGTGCGCAAAACAATGCCCCGAAGCCGGCACCGCCTTGAACCCGCCATAGCACCAGCCACAGTCGATATAGAGCCCGCCAATTCCGGTCTTGTCGATGATCGGCGAGCCATCCGGCGTCATGTCCATGATGCCACCCCAACTGCGCAGCACCCGGGCCTTGCCGATCATCGGCATCAGCGTCATCCCCGCCTCCATCACATGCTCGACCATCGGCAGATTGCCCCGCTGAGCGTAGGACGCATAGAAATCGAGATCGCCGCCGAACACCAGCCCACCCTTGTCGGACTGGCTGATATAAAAATGCCCCATGCCAAAGCTGATCACATGGTTGATCACCGGCTTCAGCCCCTCGGTGACAAAGGCTTGCAGGACATGGCTTTCGATCGGTAAACGCATCCCGGCCATCGCCGCGACCTGCCCGGATCGCCCCGCAACCACGATACCGACCTTCTTGGCCCGGATATCTCCGCGTGTCGTCCGAACACCCCGAACCTTGCCATTCTCGATATCAATGCCGGTGACTTCACAGTTCTGGATCAGATCGACCCCGCGCCGATCGGCACCCCGTGCATAGCCCCAGGCGACCGCGTCATGGCGCGCGGTCCCGCCCCGCGGGTGATACAGACCACCATAGATCGGAAACCGTCCGTTGTCGAAATCAAGATAGGGCAGATGGGCCCGCACCCCGTCCCGGTCGAGCAATTCCGCGTCATCGCCCTGGTTGATCATTGCATTTCCACGGCGCGCAAATGCATCGCGCTGCCCATCGGAGTGAAACAGGTTGATCAGGCCCCGCTGGGAATGCATGACGTTGTAGTTCAGGTCCTCTTCCAGACCTTCCCAGAGCTTGAGGGAGTGCGAATAGAATTCTGAATTGCCCTGCAGGAAATAGTTCGCGCGCACGATGGTCGTGTTGCGCCCGACATTGCCACCACCGATATAGTTCTTTTCCAGCACGGCGATGTTGGTCAGCCCATGCTCCTTGGCAAGGTAGTAGGCCGTGCTCAGCCCATGCCCGCCACCGCCGATGATGATGATATCGTATTCGGGTTTCGGCTCGGGGTCGCGCCAGTGCGGCGTCCAACCCCGATTCCCGGTCAGCCCCTCCGTCAGGACTTTCCAGCCGGAAAAACGCATGTCATTCCCCATTTGCGAGAGCGCAGGACGTTGCCCTTGCCCGTTCATTTTCCAAGACCTATCAGCGCTCTCGACGAAAACCCAACTGATTTTGATATGACGCAATCTGATAGCGTCGTGAGATGCCCTGCAAGGTTACCCGGCAGGTTCACGGGAATCGCCGCGCGCCGTTACGCCGATCCGTTTATGCGATGCTGAACAAGATCCGTTGCAGAGATGCATCCAGCGCCAGCCTTGCCAATTCAACGCTCCAGCCCGTACGTAGACACGCGCGGGCTGAATTGTTTGTCCGACGGCTTGTCACTTTGGTGCGACCTTGCCGCAGCTATGATCGCCTGGGCCCCGGATCTAGCCGGTTTGCTCAGGCCTCAGATGCAACACGGCGTTCAAAGCCCCTTGGCGCGGTAACTCGCCGCCACCTTGGTAATCGAGACGAGGTAGGCTGCCGTTCGCAAATCGTCGACATCATCGCGCTCGTGCCAAACCTCGTGCATCGACTGATAGGCCGTACGCATCGTGTCATCCAGACCAGACCGCACAAGCTCCAACTCGTCAGCACCTCGAAGGTATTTCTTCTTGAAGTCGGGAGTCATCGACCAGGCATCGCCGAGATATCGGTCCAGGCGCTCCAATTCGTCCACGACCAATTGGTGACGCGCCTCTTCCTGCCGACGTTGCATGCGGCCAAAGCGAATGTGGCTCAGGTTCTTGACCCATTCGAAGTAGGACACGGTCACACCGCCCGCGTTGGCGTACATGTCCGGAATGATGACGACTCCCCTGGCGCGCAGAATGTCATCCGCCCCCGCCGTGATCGGACCGTTTGCCGCCTCGATGATCAATGGCGCCTTGATCCGGTCCGCATTTTGCAGGTTGATCACGCCTTCCAGTGCGGCCGGGATCAGGATGTCGCAGTCTTCTTCAAGAACCGCAGCCCCCTCGGCGGAATGGGCCGCATCCGGGAAACCGGTGACCCCTCCGTGCCCGCGTATCCAGTTGAACACCGCTTCGACATCAAGACCCCCCGGATTGAACAGAGCGCCATCGCGTTCGATGATGCCGGTGATGATCGCACCATCCTCTTCGGCCAGGAATTTGGCCGCGTGGTATCCGACGTTGCCCAGACCCTGTACGATGATCCTCTTGCCATCCAGCGACCCAGACAGGCCGGACTTTGCAACGTCTTCGGGATGTCGGAAGAACTCTCTCAGGGCATATTGCACGCCACGCCCCGTGGCCTCGACCCGGCCGGCAATACCGCCGGCATTCGGCGGCTTGCCAGTCACACAGGCCCGCGCGTTGATATCCGTAGTATTCATGCGGGCGTATTGGTCGGCAATCCACGCCATTTCCCGCTCGCCCGTTCCCATGTCAGGCGCAGGCACGTTCTGGCTCGGGTTAATCAGATCACGCTTGACCAGTTCATAGGCAAAGCGACGGGTGATCTGCTCCAGTTCGTGTTCGTCATATTGGCGCGGATCGATCCTCAGACCACCCTTGGAGCCGCCAAACGGTGTCTCCACCAAGGCGCATTTATAGGTCATCAGCGCGGCGAGCGCCTCGACCTCATCCTGGTTGACGCCCGTGGCGAAGCGGATACCGCCCTTGACCGGTTCCATATGCTCGGAATGCACTGACCTGTACCCGGTAAAGGTCTGGATCTGCCCGCGCAGCCGCACACCAAAACGTACGGTATAGGTGGCGTTGCATACCCGGATCTTTTCTTCCAGCCCCGGCGGCAAGTCCATCAGCGCCACCGCGCGATTGAACATCAGATCGACGCTTTCGCGGAATGTCGGCTCGTTTCTCTGGTTCATATGTTACTCCTCCCGAACGTTCACAACGACTCATCTGTGCTGTGTTCTACGAGCCAACCTATGACGAGATGGTGAAGTTTGGCGACATATTTGACATGATCCTGTACATGACTGCATGAAATCGACCATAATGCAGGGTGGAAAGGGCGCGTGGTTCAGCGGGGAATTCGGCGACGAACGAGATAGGATTGTACTAAACTTGTAGGAAAAATACGTAATCTGGCGCGATTTGTGTCCAATTTCCGTCACGTTCCGTTGACATAGATTGATAGATTTTTTTTGTCCGATGTCCCTAATAGGACGGATGAGGTTTAACGATGAGTTCCAATGCCAAGGCCAGCAAACTGAATCGCCCCGACAGACGATCCGTATGCGCCCCCGTGCGTGCAGGTTTTCTGCGTGACTTCGCACGCGACGACAGCGGCGCGATGCTGGTCTTTGGCGTCTATGCATTTCTCATCATCCTGATGGTTGCCGGGATCGGCATCGACTTCATGCGCTTTGAACGCGACCGTTCCAAACTCCAGGCGACTCTGGATCGCGCGGTCCTCGCGGCGGCAGACCTTGATCAACCGATGGACCCATCTGCGGTCGTGGAAGATTATTTCGCGAAATCGGGACTGGGTGAATATCTCACCTCGGTGACAGTGGACGAGGGTCTTGGCTATCGCGTGGTTTCGGCGACGGCCAGCACAGCAATCGATACGCAGTTCATGCACATGAATGGCGTGGACACGCTGATCGCGCCGGCCGCTGGCACGGCAGAGGAACGCATCGACGGTGTCGAGATCTCGCTGGTGCTTGATGTTTCGGGTTCGATGAACAACAACAACCGTTTGCCGAACCTGATCACGGCTGCACGAGAGTTTGTCGATACCATGGCCGACAACAGCGCCGAGGGTGACCTGTCGATGTCGATCATCCCCTATGCGACCCAAGTTGCGGTGCCGCAGACCCTGATGGAACAATTCAATGTATCCGAAGAGCACCGGTATTCGAACTGCATCAATTTCGCGAGCGATGACTTCGATACGGCGACCATGTCCTATATCGACGCATACCAGCGAACGATGCATTTCGACCCCTGGTACGTATTTGATGGGCTTATGCAATCAGACGTCACTCTGGTCGGAAATGACGATCAATCACTGCCAGTCTGCGAGGCCGATGTCGACCGCCAAATCCTGCTCATGCAATCCGATCCGGAGATCCTGAAATCCTATATCAGCAATCTGACCGCCCGCGGCAACACGTCGATCGACGTTGGAATGAAGTGGGGGACGGCGCTGCTTGATCCCAGCCTTCGCATTGCAATGAATTCGCTCAGCACGATCGGCGATGTTCCCGAAAGCGCGTCGCAGCTGCCAACAAATTACAACGACGGCGAGACACTCAAGGTGATCGTCCTGATGACCGACGGGCAGAACACGCCTCAATACTTCATCAACGAGGGGTTTCGCGAGGGGTCCTCGAATGTCTTCTTCAACAATGACGAGAAAGCGTATTCGATCTATCACCCGCCAGCGGACGCCTATTTCTGGCCCGACGACAACAAGGGGCAGCATTACGACAGCAATGGCAACTTGGTGAGTGATGGCAACATGTGGGCCGACCATCCCTATGGAGCAAATCATCCAGAAGGCAGCGACGAAGGATGTATCGGATCCTCACCGGAAAACTGGTTCTGCACGGAACGGTCTGAACCCGGCACGCCGATCAACCTCGCCTATCCGGATCTTTGGGCGCATGTGACTCTCAAGGCGAACCTGGATGAAAACTATGACAATAGTAACTTCATGTCATCGTCGGAAGCTTACCGAAAGTGGTATCAGGATGTTCGCAACTATGTGAATACCTGGGTCAAGAACAGCCGCACGGAGCGGATCTGCGATGTTGCCAAGGACAACAACATCATCGTGTTCACAATTGGCTTTGACGCCCCATCCGGCGGTGTCGACATCCTGAAGTACTGTTCCAGTTCCGACGCCCACTTCTTTGAGGTCAAACGCGATACGGATGGCGAGAAAATTCGAATTGCCTTCTCGTCGATCGCCTCGTCGATCCGCAAATTGAGGTTGACCCAGTGAGGCGCCGGGTTGCGATCCTGTTCAGGCGCTTCCTGCGTTCGGAGAACGGCAACGGGACGATCGAGTTCGTGATCACCTTTCCTGCCATGCTGCTCTTCATGCTGTCAGGCATCGAATTGGGTATCATGACCCTGAACCATTCCAGCCTGGAACGGGCGATGGATCTGACCGTACGCGATATTCGCCTCAGCACCGGCTCTGCCCCACAGCACGACGCGATCAAGGACCTGATCTGCGACCGTGCCGGCTTCATCAGCAATTGCAAATCCAACCTCAGGCTCGAGATGATCCAGGTCGATCCGCGCAACTGGACGGGCGTGGTGCGTGAAGCCTCCTGCACCGACGCATCCAGAGAGGTGCAACCCAAGGTGAACTTCAAGAACGACGCTGGCGACAACGAACTGATGATCCTGCGGGCCTGCGCCAAGATTTCGCCGGTTTTCCCCACCACCGGGCTGGGCAAGAGCATGGCGAAAGATGGCGCCGGTCAATACGCGCTCGTATCCACGTCTGCATTTGTGCAGGAGCCGAGGTAAGCCATGCGACCTGCAAGACTGCGCACCCTTCTCGCCACTTTCTGGAATGACACACGTGGCAGCGTGACGGTGGAATTCATCCTTGCGATGCCCTTTGTGTTCTGGGCGTTCATGGCATCCTACGTCTATTTTGATGGCTATCATCAAAGCACCGCAAATCTGAAAGCAGCCTATACGATCAGCGATCTGATTTCCCGGGAAACGACCGATATCAACGATGCCTATGTCGACAGCATGTACGAGCTCTTTGGTTTGATGACTCACACGCCGAGCGACATCGCTTTGCGCATCTCCGTCGTCCGCTGGGATGAACCCGACAATCGCTACTATGTCAACTGGTCGGCAAACCGCGGCTTTCCCGACGCGTTGAACGACGCAACGATCAGCCAGTTCGCAGGCAAGCTCCCGACGATGCCGGACAATGAAATTGTCATCCTTGTAGAAACGGAAAACACGTTCACGCCACTGTTCAGGATCGGCATGGACGAGACCAAGCTGGAGAATTTCGTGTTCACCCGGCCCCGGTTCGTTGACCAGATCAAGTGGAACGGCCAAAGCAGTCTCGGCTGAGACCGCTCCCCGCGGCCAGCATTGCCATCCGAATTATTATGCCTTACGCCGATGGCCGCGATCAGCGGCGCGCGGCGAGTTGTTCGGCAAGGCGATCCGCCATGAAACGAGCCTGATGTGCCGGAATAACACCGCCCACGCCAACATGGCGACCAAACCGCCACCACAGGCCCGGTCGCCAGGTTTTCACAGTTGGCACATGGGTTCGCACAACAAAACCGTTTGACGGTTTGAAGGCAAGAAACCCCCTGTCCATAGACAGGATTTCGTCTAGGCGGGCGATGGAGACCCCACTGCTGTCGCGCAATCCTTCGCTGGTGAGTTCAATACGATGCAGCGTCGCCTGATAAAGCCGCAGGGCAATGACCAGGGAAAAGACGCCAAGAACAATGGCACAGGTCCGCAAGATCGCCGAGGTGCCTGTCGTGGCACCGGAATAGATCAGGAGCACGGCCACCCCGCCCAGCGTCGCCACAGCCATCCAGCGCCGAAACGCGCTGGCCTCCACAACTGCGATAACGTCCGTTTGCATCGAGCCCTCCCGGCGGTTGCATCAACCTGCGCATATCGCAGTCAGACACTGCATGTACAGACAGTCTCTAACCCTCGCGCAAAATGATGACTTCTGCGCCGGGTTCCTCGGGTTCGTCATCGACCATCTCGGCCGGGAAACCGGGTGCCCGGATATCCAGCCCCGTGGCCTCTTCCAGACGCCGGATGATATTGGGAGAGAGCTCGCGTGGCCCAAAGCGCTCGATGCCATCGGCAAAAATGTCGATCAGTTTCGGGCTGATGTCCAATGGCACGCCCGAACGGTCGGCCACCAGCTGAAACAGGCCGATGTCCTTGGCCACGAGATCCATTGTGAACGAGATATCGCGGCTGCCGTTCAGGATCACCTGGCTTTCGGTTTCATGCACGAAACTTGTCCCCGAGCTGATCCGGATCGCCTCGTAGGCCACGCTCAGATCCATGCCGGCGGCCTTGGACACAACCAGCGCCTCGGCACAGCTGACCAGATTGGCGGTGGCGAGATAGTTGGTCACGACCTTGAGAATGCTGGCGCTGCCCAAATCCCCGGTATGCAGAACCCGCCGCCCCATCGTGGTCAGCAAGGGCAGCACGCGCTCAAACGTCGGTCGGTCGCACCCGGCAAAGATGCTGATGTTGCCGCTGTCGGCGCGGTGGCACCCGCCAGAAACCGGGCAATCCACTGCTGCCCCGCCCCGCGCCCGTACGGCCTCGCCCAACCGTCTGACCTCTGCTTCGTCGGTGGTAGACATCTCCATCCAGACCTTGCCCGCCACGACCTCCTCCAGCATTTCGGACATCACCGCGTCGCTCGCTGCCGGGCTTGGCAGGCAGGTGATTACCACATCGCAATCCCGCATCATGGCCGCAGGATTGCCGCCCGCGACCGCGCCACGTGCGACGAAGGCGGTGACAAGATCAGCATCCAGATCGTGAACCCACAGGTCGATTCCATTGCGCAGCAGGCTCCCGGACAGCTTGCCACCGACATTCCCCAACCCGACAAACCCAACGCGCATGATACAGACTCCCCTGAGAATTTTTCTGAGCCTCACCTGTCAGGATGTCCCGGTCTGATCCATTTGCGACCAAGAATTTCCTGAAATGTCATCGGACGAGGCGGGTCGCCCACCGCTGACTGTCTGCGCGCGGATGCACAGCTTTGGTTTGGTAGCAATAATTGCGGACCCCCGCATCACACCTAAATTAGGATGAGTGAAACTCAGCGCAGGAGGCAGAACCATGTCCCTCAGACCAACGCTCGAAACCCGCAAGGCGATACCTACCATGGAAGGCGCAGGCGTAAAGCTGCACCGTGCCTTCGGGTTCCAGGATCCGACCGAACTCGACCCGTTCCTGTTGTTTGATGATTTCCGCAATGATCGGCCCGAGGATTTTATCAAGGGTTTTCCGTGGCATCCGCATCGCGGGATCGAAACCATCACCTACGTGCTGTCCGGCAGTGTCGACCACGGCGATTCACTCGGCAACAGCGGAACACTGGGGGCTGGCGACGTGCAATGGATGACCGCCGGTTCGGGAATCATGCACCAGGAAATGCCACACGGGAATGCTTCCGGGCAAATGCACGGGTTCCAGCTCTGGGGGAATTTGCCCTCAGCGCAGAAAATGACCGCGCCCCGGTATCAGGACGTGAGTGCTGCGGAAATCCCGGAGGTGATCGACGACGATGGCACCCGTGTCCGGGTCATCGTGGGTGAATTCTGGGGCAGGTCTGGGCCGGTTGATGGCATTGCCGCCGACCCGCAATATCTTGATGTGTCGGTGCCGGCAGGTGTGCGCAGGACATTTCGCATCGACACCTACCGCCGGGCGTTTGCCTATGTGTTCGAAGGGGCTGCGGCCTTTGCCGATGCGTCGGCCCCGACAGGCGTCTTGCTGGAAAAGGAAGTGGCCGGGCAAGAGGTCAATATCCGAGATCTGTCCGGTGATCGAACCCTCGTCCGGTTCGGCGCCGGCGACGAGATCACCGTTCAGGCGGGCCCCGAAGGTGTCCGGTTTCTGCTGATCTCGGGCGCTCCGATTGATGAACCCGTCGCCTGGCACGGCCCGATTGTCATGAACACGCAGGCGGAATTGAGGCAGGCCATGCAGGATCTGCGCAACGGCATGTTTGTTCAGCCGGCGCACTAGGGACGTTTATGATCATAGAAACAGCGGTTGCGCCCAGAACCTTTGCTCAGGGCGCAACCGCTTTGCGAACCATGTCCCAATAGATAGTTTCGACCTCCTCGACCGACAGCCGGCCACCGGTCCGGTACCAGGTGTTCACCCCTGTCAGCATGGCGATCAGCGCCAGGGTCGCGATCTTGGTATCAGGCACGGAAAACACACCGGTGCAAACGCCCTGCCGCAGGATTTGTTCAAGTTCATCTTCATACCGCCGACGCAAGGTTTCGATGGTGGCGAAATTCTCGTCAGAAAGACTGCGCAGTTCCATATAGGAGACAAAGACCGCATCTGCCCGCTCCATGTGGAACGCGATGTGAAAGCGGGTAAAATCCTCAAGCTGGGCAAGCGAATCCTCGGGCACGTCCCGCGCCGCCCGTGCGGCGAGCAGGTCTTCCATATGTCCCTGCATCAGGCCGAACAGAAGGCTTTGCTTATCGGGCGTATAGTTATAGAGAGCTCCGGCCTGCACCCCGACGTCGGAGGCAATCTGGCGCATCGAAACGGCCGCATAGCCGTGTTGAGCAAAAAGGCGCATCGCGACGTCGCGAATGCGCGGACCAGTGATATCGGAGTGGGAACCGGTTGTACGAGCCATGTCGGGGATGCTATCTGAACATATGTTCAGATAAAACCCCTGCTTGCACTGCGACCTTCAAACAGGCATCACAAAGGCCAGATCGCGACGCAAGAGGTGCCGATGTCATCACAGTCCAGAGGACCCAAGGCCTGGGTGCGGGTGATTGGCCCGCTCCTGTTGTTGGCGGCCTGCGCGCAAATCCCACAACTGGACGGCACTGTACCTGCGCGCCTTGAGAGTGCTGACTATCCGGCGCTTGCGCCCATCGAGACGCTGCTGGTGCCCCTGCCCGACCCGCAAGAACGCAGCGAAGATGTGCGGCAGGGCCTGGAAGGCCGCCGGGATGCCTTGCGGGACCGAGCGCGCAGGTTGAACGGTGTCGCGGTCGTCGACGAGGAAACCGAGGCGCGCATGCGCGTCGGGGTGGAGAGTTAGGCAACGGCATGTGACGCGTTGCGCCCCTGCATCGAACCCGCTAAGGCACAGCCAGCAACAGGAATAAGGGACAGCTTCATGACAGCACCTTTGCGGCTTGGAGTAGCCGGTTTGGGCACCGTTGGTGTGGGCGTGGTCAGGATTGTACGCAGCCAGGCGGCGCTGTTGTCTGCGCGCACCGGGCGCGACATTCAGATCGCCGCCGTGTCCGCGCGGGACGCGGACAAGGACCGTGGTGTCAACCTGGGCAGCTATGACTGGGAAAGCGATCCGGTTGCGCTGGCCAAACGCGAAGACGTGGATGTCTTCGTTGAACTGATGGGCGGCACCGATGGCCCGGCCAAGGATGCAACCGAAGCGGCAATCGATGCGGGCAAGGATGTCGTCACCGCCAACAAGGCGATGCTGGCCATCCATGGTCAGGCGCTCGCCGAGCGCGCCGAAGCTGCCGGTCGGATGATCCGGTTCGAAGCCGCCGTTGCCGGTGGCATCCCGGTGATCAAGGCCTTGACCGAAGGCCTCGCCGCAAACGAAATCACCCGTGTGATGGGTGTCATGAACGGCACCTGTAATTACATCCTGACCCGTATGGAGAATGCCGGACTGCCCTATGACAAAGTGTTTCAGGAAGCCAGCGACCTCGGCTATCTCGAAGCTGACCCGAACTTGGATGTCGGCGGCATCGACGCCGGTCACAAACTGGCACTGCTCTCTTCCATCGCATTTGGCACCAAACCGGATTTCAACGGGATCGAGCTGGAGGGCATTCACCGGATCACCATCGACGATATCCGTCAGGCTGCCGACATGGGCTATCGCATCAAGCTCTTGGGTGTTGCACAGCGCACGGGGCGCGGCCTGGAACAACGCATGCAACCCTGCCTCGTGCCGGACACGTCGCCGCTCGGCCAACTCGAAGGCGGCACCAACATGATCGTCATCGAGGGCAACGCGGTTGAACAGATCGTGCTGCGCGGTCCCGGCGCCGGCGAAGGCCCCACCGCAAGCGCGGTCATGGGCGATGTCTGCGATCTGGCGCGCGGCTTCCGGCTGCCGACATTTGGTCAGCCCGCCACCACCCTCATGGACGCACCATCCGCGCGCGCCGTTCTGCCCGCGCCCTACTATTTGCGCATGGCGCTGCTCGACAAACCCGGCGCGCTGGCCAAGATTGCGACAATTCTCGGCAATGCGGGCGTATCCATCGACAGAATGCGCCAGTATGGTCACTCTGACTCGACGGCACCGGTCCTGTTCGTCACGCACAAGACGACCCGCGCGGCGCTGGACGAGGCACTGGCCGAAATGGAAAAAACCGATGTCATCGCATCTCCGCCGGTTGCGCTGCGCATCGAGAGTGTATGATATCATATTGAACATTGCCCGAAACAGGAGCTTTTCATGACCGAAACCAATGAATTCCACGATCGCATGTTGTCTTTGGGCCTTGCCCGCGTTGCCGAACAGGCCGCACTTGCTTCGGCATCCCTGATCGGGCGGGGTGATGAAAAGGCTGCGGATCAGGCTGCCGTCAACGCCATGCGCGAACAGCTGAACCTGCTGGACATCGCCGGAGTCGTGGTCATCGGTGAAGGTGAACGTGACGAGGCACCGATGCTGTACATCGGTGAAGAGGTCGGCACCGGCAACGGCCCGGGCGTCGACATCGCACTGGATCCTCTCGAAGGAACCACGCTCACAGCCAAGGACATGCCGAACGCGCTGACCGTGATCGCCATGGGACCGCGTGGCTCGATGCTACACGCCCCGGACGTCTACATGGACAAGCTGGCCATCGGGCCCGGCTATTCCGAAGGTCTGGTGAGCCTCGACATGCCGCCCGCCACAAGGGTCTCGGCGCTGGCCACCGAAAAGGGCTGTGGGCCTGCCGATATCACCGTCTGCATTCTGGAGCGGCCCCGCCATGAGGAAATGATCGCCGAGGTTCGCAGCACCGGGGCATCGATCCGGCTGATTACCGATGGTGATGTGGCTGGCGTCATGCATTGCGCCGAGGCACAGAAGACCGGCATTGACATGTATATGGGCCAGGGCGGCGCACCCGAGGGCGTTCTTGCCGCTGCTGCGCTGAAATGTATGGGTGGGCAGATTCAGGGCCGCCTGCTGTTCCGCAACGACGACGAGAAAGGCCGCGCCGCCAAGGCCGGAATCAGCGATCTCGACAAGATCTATACCCGCGATGAGATGGCTCAACAGGACGTGATCTTTGCGGCCACCGGCGTCACCGGCGGCACCTTGCTGACAGGTATCAAGCGCGAGCCGGGCTGGCTGACCACCCAGACCCTCTTGATGCGATCAAAGACCGGATCCGTGCGCCGCATGGAATACCGGACCCCAGTCTAGTACCGGAACATCATGCACCCGGAGACGCGCCTGCCGCCCTCCGGGTGATCTGAACACCCCAGCGATAGAGGCCCGTTTTGGCATTTCTCGACATCGAGTCCTCACTGACCGGGCGTCGCTGGATCGGGCCGGATGCCGAAACCGAACGCGCCACCGATGCGATGATGCAGGGTACGGCCCTGCCCCGGGCCGTGTGTCAGGTGTTGACCCGGCGGGGCGTGCCCGCCGCCGAGGCCGAGGCGTTTCTCTCTCCTCGCCTGCGGGATCTCTTGCCCGACCCGCGCAGCCTGCGCGATATGCAGACCGCATCCGCCCGGTTCCTTGAGGCGGTCGCCAAACGCCAGCGCATCGCGGTGTTTGCAGACTATGACGTGGATGGCGGCAGTTCAGCGGCCCTCCTCATCGTCTGGCTGCGGGATATGGGGCTGAATGCCACGCTCTACATTCCGGATCGCATCGACGAAGGCTATGGCCCAAACGTCCCGGCCATGACACAGCTTGCCGCCGCGCACGACCTCGTCATCTGTGTCGATTGCGGCACGCTTTCGCACGCAGCGATAGAGGCCGCCAGGGACGCTGATGTCATCGTTCTGGACCATCACCTCGGCGGCGAAACCCTACCCCCGGCGCTGGCTGTGGTGAACCCGAACCGACAGGACGAAACTGGCGATCTCGGCTATCTCTGCGCTGCCGGTGTCGTGTTTCTCATGCTGGTGGAAACCGCACGACAGATGCGCGAGGCAAAGATGCCCCCCGGTCCCGACCTGATGGCCCTGCTCGATCTGGTCGCATTGGCCACCGTCGCCGATGTTGCCCCTCTGATCGGTGCCAACCGGGCACTGGTGCGGCAAGGGCTGAGCGTGATGGCCCGCCGTGAACGGCCGGGTCTGGTGGCGTTGTCTGATGTCTCGCGCATGGAGTCCGCGCCCAGCAGCTATCATCTCGGTTTCCTGCTCGGACCCCGGGTCAATGCAGGCGGACGCATCGGCAAAGCAGATCTCGGAGCGCGCCTGCTCGCGACCGATTCCACCACCGAGGCCGAAGCGCTGGCAGAACAACTGGACCTGCTCAACACCGAGCGCCGAGACATCGAAGGCGCGGTGCGTGCGGCGGCGCTGGAGCAGGCCGAGAACCGCGGATTGGACGCCCCGCTGGTCTGGGCCGCCGGCGAAGGCTGGCATCCCGGCGTCGTGGGAATTGTCGCGTCGCGTCTCAAGGATGCGGCCAACCGACCGGCAATCGTGATCGGTCTGGACGGGGACGAAGGCAAAGGATCCGGCCGCTCCGTTGCCGGCGTTGATCTGGGCGCCGCAATCCAGCGGCTCGCCACCGAAGGGCTGTTGATCAAGGGAGGTGGCCACAAGATGGCCGCCGGTCTCACCGTCGCGCGAGATCGCCTGCCAGAGGCGATGGATCGACTGTCCGATCTCCTCGCCCGCCAGGGCGCAGGTACGGTCGGCCCCGCCGATTTGCGGCTGGATGGTGTTCTGATGCCCAAGGCCGTGACGATCGAGTTGATCGAGCAGATCGAACAGGCCGGCCCATTCGGCGCGGGCGCATCCGCCCCGCGGTTTGCGCTGCCCGATCTGCAGGTGCGACATGCCCGGCGCGTCGGCGAAGCGCATCTGAAACTATCTCTCAATGACGGCATGGGCGGGTCGCTGGACGCGATTGCCTTTGGCGCCTTTGATACGCCGCTGGGCCAACGCATGGTGGAACACGGGGGCGCTCGTTTTCACGCTGCCGGGCGACTCGAAATCAACAGCTGGCGGGGCCGAAAGACGCCGCAACTCCGGCTCGACGACGCCGCGCCATCACAATCCACCTAGCCTCGCGTCCGGATCACTTTCTTGCCGGTTACCGTATTTTTCTACTTGCGCCCCCGAAAGCGATTGCCTAATGAACCGGCACCAACGCTGGCCCGTTCGTCTATCGGTTAGGACGCCAGGTTTTCAACCTGGAAAGAGGGGTTCGATTCCCCTACGGGCTGCCACTTTCATTTTTCTTCTTTACATATCAGAGCGCTAAGCGTCGGTTCTGTCCCACCGTTTCGAATGGGGGCGGAAAGTGGGACACTTTTGTTCTAACTCTGTCCGGCGCGCATCTTCTGAGAGGCCGCCTGGGCGCGCACTTTTTGGCTAGCCGCCTTAGTGTATCGTGTGACCTCTTTCGAGGTCTGGTGGCCCGTGATCGCCATGATTTCGAACTCGGTACATCCCAGCTCGGCCAGGCGCGCAGCGGCCGCCTTTCGGAGCCCGTGAACCGAACAATGCTTCAAACCTGCATCGTCGCACCACTTTCGAAACCGATTGCCGAAACCAGCATTCGTGAACGGCCGTCCATAGGCGTTAACGAGGAAGGCTAAGTCGCCCGTCTCACTTGCCTCGATGATCCGATCCAGCTCTGGCACAATCGGGATTTCCAAGCGGACCGGATTTCGGCCTTTACCCTTCTGTTGCGTAAATACGAGCCAGCCCTTCTGGACGTGCTGTTTCCCGAACAAAACTAGGTCAGACCGGCGTTGACCTGTGTAGAGCGCCAGAGCCAGAGCCAGGCGCGCTGTGCTGCCTTCTGGATGAGTTTCCTCGAACTTCTCTATCTCGGACAGGGTCCACGAGTGGTAGCCATCTGGGTTCGATTTCAGAAGCTCCACGTCCTTGGCAGGATTCGTGTCGGCTAGGTCATAGGTGACGGCGAAGCGAAAGAGTTGGCGTAGCACTTTGACCATGCTGTTGGCCGCCTCTGGCGTTGCCATCATTTCATCCCGACGCTTACGGATATGGCGCGCCAACATCATCCGAAACGGTTTGTCGCCATTGCCGTTGTGAAGCGCAAAACGCTCGAGGATCGCGCGCCTGGTCTTTTGAGTCTTTGGGTCCAGCCCGGCCCACATAGACGACTTGTAGTATTGGGTGCAGAGCCAATGGAACGTGTCAGGCTTCACGCGACCTGTCCGTTTGGTTGTTGACTTGGGTTCCTTTGGACCGGCCGCAGCGCGGCGGTAGTCGGTCAGGAATTCCGGTGATCCGGTCGGGCCGCGCAAGCGCACTTTCCGGCCGTGGCGTCGATAGTAGAGCCGCACGTTTCCGTGCCGGTCTGTATCCTCGACAACATATCTCAATCTAAATTTCATGGTCTCCTCGGTCATCTACTCATCCCAAGGATTGTAGTCCGAGTCGTCACCACCAGGTAAAGCATCAAATGATCGGTCCAGTGAACGGACGTCCCAGACGCGCCTTCCGTCGATTTTCTTGGGCTTGGGCATACGCCCGTCCCCCACCATCGCGTCAAATTTAGACGCGCCAACGCCTATGTATTCCGCCGCCTCAACCCTCGACAGGCCTCGCCGAGTCGGCAGAGGCACCGCGTTAGTGTCGTGTTTGGTCGCGGATTGCAGCATGGGACCTCAGACGCAAAGAGTTGGAAGGATAGCCCGCCCCGGTTCAGGCGTTGAAGGGGACGGGCAGCGCCGCTGCGGCGTGGTGCAGTCTTATGGCGACTTAGCTCTTAGGCAGTCTGAGCGTCCTGGATCGCCGCGAAGGACTCCGCATGGCGGGCGGCAATGTCCCATTCGGAATGCGCCACCAAGCGGACGTTGCCTTTCGCGGCCTCCGTCACATCGTCCACAATCAGGTCGATACCGCCCCACTGGCCGATCAGAAGGTCGGCCCAAGCCCCGAAGATCACGGCCGACAGGTTCGTCCCCGCGCCCTTGGTGAGGTCAGACGGCACGTTCCCCGAGAAGCGGACCTTGTAACCGGCCAGGCGCAGGTCCTCAGCCGTGGCGGCCGCGTCCGGGTCCAGCATCATGGTATCGGTCCCCGAGATACGCGGCGTGGACATGAGGTGGCCCTTGACCTTGAGATTGGACAGGAAGCCCAGGGACATGGGATCGACGTTGGCCGACTCCACGGTGCTGACCAGTTCCATGAGCTTGGCCCAGGTCACGAAGTCGCCGTCCGCCCCCATTTCCACGTCCCCGATGCCAGGCAAGTTCAGGATGCCGGTTGGCTGAGGCGCAACGCCGGTCCCGGCAATCGCTGCCTTGTCCAGGGCAACCGCGATCTGGGCGCGCAGGTCATTCGTGAGGATCTGGTCCACGGCGGGCAGGCTTTGCTTGAGCTGGCGACGGGAAATCCGCGTATGCGCCGACAGCTGGTGCATGGTCAGCGTCACCGCATCGAAACCGGGCGACGATTCCGACGCCTCGCTGTTTTCCGCGATCCACTCGGCGGAACACCCGGCCGTCTGGCGCGGGATCGACACGTTTTCGACCAGGCCCGGCAGAACGGTTGCGCCCAGCTCCATGACCCGCACCTGGGGTTTCAGGACCTCGACAAAGGCATCGTGCATCTGCTGGGTGCCGATCAGCGACGGCGCGGTTGTGGACGTGACCAGGGCGCGCCCGGCCAAGGCGGCCGTCGGAACGTAGGTCCCCGAGGCGCTGCGGCCGATCTGGCGTTTCAGCTCTTGGGACACTTCCAGCTCGAAACCGGCCTCGGACCAGTCATTCGTAACTTGAGCATGGGCGACACGGGACAGCGAATAGGACCGTTCGGCCGCCGCGATTGCGGGTAGGCCCATGCGGCTCCGTGTTGCCGTAGAGGTGTCGGATTCCATGCTGTCCAGAATCGACCGCTGGAATGCGTCCACGGACAGGCCGTCCGCAATGGCGGTTCCGATGTCCTCGGCGGGCATGTTGAACTTGCGGCCAATGATCGAAATGTCCGACGCGCGGCGGCGTTCGGCGCTGACGGAACCGGCCGCCTGGGCGGGCTGGTATTGCGTCGTTTCGGTGGTGGGAGTTGTCATGTTTGAACCTTTCGGAATGTGAGGGATGGACGCGGAAGAACCGCCCGACAGCGACCGACCGACCCCGACCGTGGGGTCCGCCGGGACCGCGACGAGTGAAACCTCGACCGCTTCCCATTTTGTGGCGCGCAAAACGGGATAGCCGTTCTGTTCGCCCGCTGGTTTCAACTCATGGACGGCGTAACCCACCGATACCGACTGCACTTCACCCGCCTTCACGCGGGTTAGCATTGAGTTGCCTTCTATCGTGTCCGCAAGCCGCACAAGCGCGCGGCCCCGGCGACCCTCGATCTGGGCGGAAACAACCGTCCCAACCATCGAGTCCACGTTGCGCCGGTGATCTTTGAGGACTGGGGCCGATCCGCTGTTGAGCCGTGACAGGTCAACCTCGCCTGGATCATGCCCCAGAACCTCAAAGGCCGGTCCCATGGGGGTGTCCCGCAGGACCGGAATTTCGCTCGAGAAGGACAGAAGGACCGTCCGGTCCCCGTCCTCCACCTTCACCTCCGCCGCAACCTGCGGGCCGAAGGCGGGACTGTTCAAATCTGCAAACCGCTCATGTTTCATGGCTCACGCGTCCTTTTTCAGGGCCGCCGCGCCCGCGTCGATATGGGCGGCCAGCTCAGCAATCGCGCCAGGACAGAAGCCAAAAAGCGTCGCGCCCTCTTGTTCTGCGGCGGCCGTGAAATGCTCCAGGCGGGACTCGCTGTCACTGACCACACCCCGCGCCCCGCGACGGTCAAGGCGGTAAACCACCAGCGCGCCAGGGCCGCGCGTCAAGGCGGCGTCAATCTTGTCCGGCGCGTCCCGCAATAGGTCCAGGGCGTCGTGTTTCTCGAGGCCCGCGCCGTAGATTTCACGAGTCAGCACGGCCAGGCAGGCGGCCACGACATGCGCGCGGCCAAGCTGGGCCGTAGCGATCGGGTTTTGGTTGGTGGTTCCGGTGTTCACGGGAGGGGTTCCTTTCGGGGTTCGGGATCGGCGGGGAAGGACGAGGGTGCCGGATCATTCCCGGCCTAGAGCATCGGATAGCAGAGCTTGCGTGGCTGGGATTTCACGCCATTGGATGCCCGCGAAGGTCAGTTTTCCGTTGGATTTCATTTTTCGGACGCCAAGATCGGCCAGCGCCTCGCCCAATACGGAACTGACGCCTCGGCCCCGCTTTCCACGTTCCGCAATCGGTTCACCCTTCCAACGGGCATACCAGGCGGAAAACGCCAGACGGAAATCCAGCGCCGGGGTCCGCCCACGCGGGTCTCGGTCCACATGCTCTGACAGGAAAGCCACCACCGGATCGGACAGACGGTCCGGCCAGTCCTCGGCGGGGGTGCCGGGCAGGTATTCCACGTCGATTACAACAGGGGCCAGGTCCTCGACGCCCGCGCGGATTTCCGCGATCAGCTCAGACAGATTAACCAGGCAAACAGATGCACTGTCGGCTTCTTGTTCGCCTAGCCAGGCCGCCAGCAGCTCCACAGTAAAATGTGACCCAGGAACGAATGCGAATCCGTCGCCTACACCTGTTTCCAAGATCAAAGAGTCTGAAATTGCCACAAGGATTGTGTCGCCAAGCTCGGTTGGAAAGACGTCCGCGCCAGGGCGGGGTGTGCCAGCCTGGAATGCCCGAGTCCCATCCCCGGTTTCACCGAGAAAAATGAACGTCTGGGCCATGCGCAGAGCCAGACCGGATGGAACGCCACCTGAAATCAGGCGAAAAAACACTCCCAAGCCAACGGCACCTTCGAGAGTGATAAATCGACCGCCCTCGCGGACTACGCCCGTCCCACGCATTGGGATTGATATTTGAGAGACCAGCGACGTCTCTGTAATTTCTTGCAAAGAGGCGGCGAGAGCACCCTTGTAAACATGCTGATGAAATGCCGCTGGCGTCACCCGCAGAATTTCGAGGATCGACAGGAGCGGATACATCCTAGCAGTTTCGTCGCGTTGCATTAATGTCTCCAAGATTTGTTTATACCATTCCTGGGGACCATAACGATGTAGCGACTCGCAACCTGTCAAGATTTTTTTGGATTCGAAGGTTGTGAACTCGGAGGCGCGGAACGGCACCAGCCAACACGACAAGACTGACACATCCCGCGTCCGGTACTAAGTTGACAACCGTGGATCGGGGGACCCGCGCCCGGCTATCTACTCCAACTGCTTAAGCGGAAGCACCTAAAGGCAAAAACGAGTATCCCCGCGCCCCGGCTGGCCTGGGACCACGACAGTCCCCAGCCCTCGGCGCGGCGCGCACAAATCTTTCGGGGCAAGAATGTGACAACCAACATGCCAACGAATGCAACTTAAAGCACCAGTTGCGGGACCCTCCGGGCGATCAACAACAACCCCAATCGAAAAGCCCATACCGCCAGCCACTGTTCGCGCCTCAGACAACGGGGCGCGAATATACCCACGTTGCGACCTATAGGAAGGACCCAAAAGCGCCTGATCGGGGTCGGTCGATTTCGCGGCCGGGGGATACGGGGGAAGACAGGGAGGCCTGAACCCTCGCCCTCTAAAAATACGTTGTTACCGGTGTTTTTCTCGTATGCGTTATATACCCCTCCCTATCTTCCCTGTAGATAGAATATATTACTTAGGTACCTGTTTTATTTAAGTATTATTGAATATATCCCCTCCCCAAAACCCGGCTTCCCCTCCCTCAAGTCTCCCCCGGCCTCCCCAGAAACGACGTTCGGACCCACACAATTCAATGTCAGGCCACTTGCGTACTGCCTTCTGGAAAACCACCCCCTCCCCAAAAGGGACGCGGGGGGAGGCCATTGGGTGGTGCGGGGAGGGCGAGGAAAGGCGCGGGGAAGAGCCACACGCTTGAAAGAACTCGGAAAATGTTGCTTGGTTGTCGAAATGACCTTACCACTGGGGCGGATAACCCTTACCTCTGGGGCGGATCACTCTTACCACTTCGGCTGATCACTCGCGCCACAAAGAGTAAAAGCAAAAAATATTATCCGGAGTTAACCGCCAATGCCGACAATTGATAGCGTAAAAATCGAAGGCTTCTGGGGGAATCACCGCGTCTTCCTAAAATTTAACCCAGAAGTAAACTTTCTAGTGGGCGTCAATGGATCAGGAAAGACTACTGCAATCGACATTCTCGCATCAGCTCTTCAATGCGACGAAGATGCTTTAGAAAGGCTACCATTTGAAAAGATTGAAATCGTACTTTTTGACAGAGCTACGAGACGAAAACCATCTGTAACTGTAGAGCGCTCACGCAACGAAGATGACCACTATCCTTCCATTATTTATAAGGTACGAGATTCCGCAAAGACTCCGGCGGATGAAGTAAAGGAATATTACCCGTTTAACCGACGAGACCCCTACTCTCGAGCGGTGCGCGACCCGAGAACAGGAAAGATTATCAGACGTCACATTGCGTCTGGAGTTGGCCACCGCGACCTTCGTATGGAGTTGGCAGACTTAATTAAAATGAATTGGCTCTCCATCAACCGGGTGTCAACCGTACGCACCGGTCCAGACAGAAAGTCTAATGAAACTCATGTAGATCGAAAAATTGGAGAAACTTCGGATCGTTTGGAGAGGTATTTTTCCGAATTGTCTTCGAATGCGAGCCAACAGACCCGGGACTTTCAGAGAAAACTGTTTCGGTCACTTATATCTAGTGATAACTCATTTTCCCTGGATAGCAACCTGTCTGGAATTGATCTTGTGGAAGAGAAATCTTCTCTTATTGATATATTTGATCGCTTTAAAATTCCCAAAGATGAGTATCTTGGAGATACAGGCGCGTTCTTTGATCGATTGCAATCAATTAAAGATGAGGAGGATAAGAGTTCATATACACCCGCTGAGTTAGTAGCGATAATCAACGCGTACAAAATTCACTCACTGATTGGCGAATGGAATGGAGTTGTTGAGAAAGAAAAGGAAATCCTGAAACCAAGAGATGCCTTTGTTGCGATTCTGGATACCATGTTTCACCGAAAAACAGCAGAGGTTTTGCCGACCGGAGAGATGGTATTCCATACAAAGTCTGGCAAAACAATGCAAATCTCAGAACTATCGTCGGGCGAGAAGCAGCTATTCATTATCCTTGCTGAGGCTCTCCTGCAAAAAGATGCTGAGTGGACATATATTGCAGATGAACCCGAACTCTCTCTGCATGTCGATTGGCAAGAAGTCTTAGTAGATAATCTGCGAGCGCTCAATCCCAATAGTCAGGTGATTTTTGCTACGCATTCGCCAGACATTATAAGTCATTATTCAAATGACGTCATCGACATGGAAAAGATGATCGAATGACGTTAATCAGAACTAAGTCTGGCCTACAGAACTTACATATTCTAAAAGGTGTCGATTTGGTTGTGTATACCGAAGGCGGCGATAGAGATGCACTCACCAAAGAAGAAGTACTTGAGGGGGGGCGGGGCTATGAAAAATCTGTTGATATCCGCTTCTGGAGAGGAATTTTCGGGCAATTCAGCAATCGCGGTTCAATAAAATTCCTAGCAGTTGGTGGCTGTAGAACACTTGAAGGAATTGCTAAAGAAATTTCCGATGGAAATTTAAGAAGTGTTTGCGTGGCGATGGACCGAGACTATTCGAATTTTTGGGGTTTATCGGTTCAAAATTGCAATGTGATATATACCCGAACTTATAGCTGGGAGAATGAACTATTTAACAGCGAAGTTATACTGCGCGCTTTTAGAAGGCTTGCGCTGGATACCTTTGATCCATCAGAAATTCTAACTAAAATTGATGCTGCCAAGCAGTCTCTAATAAGTCAATTCCGACATCTAGTTGTGGCGGATATGATCCTTGTCGCCGCAAACTCGTCGTTATTTGATCGAAAACAACCTGCATCCTGCTTCAAGCACGTCAAGAGGCAAGACAGAATGCCAGAGATCGATAGATCTAGACTTCGATCTAAAGTTAAAGCCGAAAAGGCAAAAGTTTCTGGCTTTCGTCTAATAAACCCTCCTCGCGCAGAGTCTATAGATGTGGCGAGAGATGTTTTTGGAAAACCATTGCTCGTTGCTGCCGTACGAATACTTCAGCTCTTGATCAGTGATGCAAATCAGAAGTCTCTACCTAATGACTACCTAGAGAAGTTCCTGCTTGATGCTTTCTTTGATTGGATCAATGACAATCTGGGATGCCTTCAGGCCGTAGATTATGGAACTAAAGTTGCTGCTTTGGAAATGGCGACCGAGAATGGCTGAGCGATCACGTAGCTTTTATGGTGGAACCAATTAACCAATTCTGCCATGACTCCAGTTGTTTCAGCTTAGCGATCTAATGCTGCATCTCACCCTTTATGACGTCAGGAGAACGATCACCACTACTGTGTGGAAGCTGCCTACACCAGAATCTTCAGGGCACTAAGATTTCGAGTCGTACGTTGTCGGCTTCCTCGCGCAGAATTTTTAATTTTGGCTCTGACAAGCTGTCTTCCGGTGGGACAATCTCCGCGAAAAACTATGAAGTTACATGTGAAAATAGACTGTCCCACTTTTGAATAACCATCTGATTTGGTGGGTAAATGGCAGCCCCCTACGGGCTGCCAGTTGCCTCGATCTCCAAATTTTCCGAGTATTCGCAAGGCATTGCTGGAACGGGCCAATGGCCTGGCGCTCGGCTCCGATATCCACCGTTTTCTGACAGCCCGTCAATCGGGTCTCGTTTTCGATTGCGCGATGGTGGCCCATCCACTCTGCCTCTGGCGTCAATCCGGTGGCATCAAACGCAACCGATCAAATTTCGATCCGCCTGCAGAATGGGCAGGTCCAACAGCGATCAAACCAGATCGTTCGACGTGCATTGCAATGCCTGAATTGATGACGACGGGGCCGATCGCGATCAACGCGCCGACCGATCAGGTGCTGGACCGACCTGCTCCATCCCGTATCTGCGCGCCTGATTGGCGGACGATGTCGGCGATCTGCATCAACTGCTTTCCCAGTGGGTTGGTCTTGCGCCAGATCATCCCGATGCTGCGCGAGGGTTGCGGGTCTGCGAAACGTACAATCGACACCGACGCCGCGCGGGTTTCAATCGGTACGGCCATATCCGGGATCAGCGTGACTCCCATCCCTGCATCGACGATCTGCACCAAGGTTGACAGCGAACTCCCGTCGAGCCCGTCGCGCGGCAACGAAGATTGGATATTGCAGAACGCCAGGGTCTGATCGCGAAAGCAATGCCCCTCCTCCAACAGCAACAGACGCATTCGTCGCAGTTCTTCGCCGTTGGGCACCGATTTCTCCGCGTCCGCACTCGGTCGGATCAGGACGAAATTCTCCGAGAACAACTCCTCCTCGATCAAGGACGGCTCGCCGATCGGCAACGCCACGATTGCCGCATCCAGCCGCCCGTCGAGAAGTTCCTGCACCAGCTTTGGGGTCATGGTTTCGCGCACGAACACGTCTAGGTCACCATGTGCCGCTGACAGGTTGCCGATGATCGTGGGCAGCAGATAGGGAGCTATGGTCGGAATCACCCCAAGCCGCAATCGCCCCACCATCCCCGAATGTGAGGCCCGCGCCAGATCACCCAGACCTTCCACCGCACGCAGCACCTCCTGCACCCGCGACAGGAACGCCTCACCCAGAGTGGTCAACCGAACCTGCCGCGCAGCGCGTTCGAACAACACCGCACCCAGTTCGTTTTCCAACTCCTTGATCTGCACTGACAAAGCCGGTTGGGTGATGGAACAGGACGCGGCGGCCCGACCGAAATGCCGATGAAGCGCCAGCGCTTCGAAGTAACGCAACTGTTTGAGCGTAACATTTTTCATAAGAAATATTTATCGCAACGATGAAAAAATACAACTTATATAGATCGCAACGCCTTGTTATAACGATTCTAGAAAACAGGGGGGAGTCACTATTCCCATGTTCGATCCTTCGCCGGCCCGACACTTGGTCGCGCCGATACTCCGATCGGACAAGGCCCCGGCACAGCGTCGCCGAGGCCAGAGAACCGACATACGCCTGTTTCATGACGCCAGGTAGAATAGCCAAAACGGGAGCTAAGACATGGACGGAAACGATATCGATACTTCGGGCAAATGCCCGATCTTGCACGGTAGCAATACCGAAAGCAGCAAGTCGGTGATGGATTGGTGGCCGAACGCGCTGAACCTCGACATCCTGCATCAACACGATACCAAGACCAACCCGATGGACGCGGATTTCAACTACCGCGAAGAGGTCAAGACGCTCGATGTCGAGGCGCTGAAGGGTGACCTGACCGCGCTCATGACCGAGAGCCAGGAGTGGTGGCCCGCCGATTGGGGGCACTACGGTGGCCTGATGATCCGCATGGCCTGGCACGCTGCCGGCACCTATCGTCTGGCTGATGGCCGTGGCGGCGGCGGCACTGGCAACCAGCGCTTTGCGCCCCTGAATTCCTGGCCGGACAACGTCAGCCTCGACAAGGCGCGGCGCCTGCTTTGGCCGATCAAGAAAAAATATGGCAACAAGATCAGCTGGGCCGACCTCATCGTTCTCGCGGGCAACATCGCCTATGATTCCATGGGCCTGAAAACATTCGGTTTCGGCTTTGGCCGGGAAGACATCTGGCATCCAGAGACCGACACCTATTGGGGTGCCGAAAAGGAATGGCTGGCCCCCAGCGACGCCCGCTATGATGACGTCGACAATCCAGAAACCATGGAAAATCCACTTGCCGCCGTTCAGATGGGCCTGATCTACGTCAACCCCGAAGGGGTGAACGGCAAATCCGATCCGCTCAAGACCGCCGAACATATCCGCGAAACCTTCAAGCGGATGGCGATGGATGATGAAGAAACCGCCGCACTGACCGCTGGCGGCCACACTGTGGGCAAGGCCCATGGCAACGGCACCGCAGATTTGCTTGGCGCGGAACCCGAAGCCGCTGACGTCGACGCACAGGGCATGGGATGGATCAACCCGAACCTGCAGGGAAAGGCAGCGAATGCCATGAGTTCGGGCCTGGAAGGCGCCTGGACCGCCGAGCCGACCAAGTTTGACATGGGCTTTTTCGACATGCTGTTCGGCCATGAATGGGAAGTGCGACAATCCCCTGCCGGTGCCAACCAATGGGAGCCGGTCGACATCAGGGAAGAGGATAAGCCGGTCGATGCCTCTGATCCGTCCAAACGCAACAACCCGATCATGACCGACGCCGACATGGCGATGAAGATGGACCCGATCTATAACGAGATCTGCCGAAAGTTCATGGCCGATCCCGACTATTTCAAGGACACCTTCGCCCGTGCTTGGTTCAAGCTCACCCACCGCGACATGGGTCCGAAGGTCCGTTACCTCGGCCCCGACGTTCCGCAGGAAGACCTGATCTGGATGGATCCGATCCCGGCGGGCCCGACGGGCTATGACGTGGACGCGGTCAAGGCCAAGATCGCCGGCAGTGGCCTGAGCCTGTCGGATATGGTCTCTACCGCCTGGGACAGTGCCCGCACCTATCGCGGTTCGGACATGCGCGGCGGCGCCAACGGTGCCCGCATCCGTCTCGCTCCGCAAAAGGACTGGGTCGGCAACGAGCCCGAGCGCCTGGCCCGTGTGTTGTCGGTCCTGGAACCGATCGCTGCGCAAACCGGCGCCTCACTGGCCGACGTCATCGTGCTGGCCGGAAATCTCGGTGTCGAACAGGCGGCGAAGGCGGCGGGCTCCGACATTTCGGTGCCGTTCTCGCCGGGCCGTGGTGACGCGACCGACGAGATGACTGACGCCGAAAGCTTTGACCCGCTGGAGCCGCTGGCCGATGGCTATCGCAACTGGCAGAAATCCGACTACGTCGTCAGCCCCGAAGAGCTGATGCTCGACCGGACGCAGCTGATGGGTCTGACCGCCAAGGAGATGACGGTACTGGTCGGCGGCATGCGCGCCATGGACACCAATCATGGCGGCACCAAGCATGGCGTCTTCACCAACCGCCCTGGCGCGCTCACGACCGATTTCTTCGTGACCCTGACAGACATGGCCAACGTGTGGGTCCCTGTCGACAACGGCATCTACGAAATCCGCGACCGCAAGACAGGTACGGCGAACTGGACCGCGACACGCATGGATCTGGTGTTCGGCTCGAACTCGATCCTGCGCTCCTACGCCGAAGTCTATGCCCAGGATGACAACCAGTCAAAATTCGTGAAGGATTTTGTCGCAGCCTGGACCAAGGTGATGAACGCCGACCGGTTCGATCTGGACTGATCAGCACCAGACGAGGAGGGGCGCGGCGGTTGTATCTCCGCGCCCCGACTGCGAAGGATATCCACACGGCAGTGTCCGCGCGGAGAATTGTTGGTGCTACGGGTAGTCTGCCTAACTCCTACGGCGAACGAATGGATTGCGTTATCGCAACTTCGACGCGATCTGCTCGGACAACGCCAGCAAGGCCGAACTTGTCGCGCTCGCCACGGCGGCGGGCGACTGATCCGCCATCGGCCGCAAGATATCGAACCGCTCGATGCGTTCGCGCACGATCAGGTCCGGAGACGCAATGGCATATTGTCCGCTCAGGCGGAACTGATCGTCAAATTGCGCAATCATCCGCTCGACCCGCACATCCACCCGCGCATCCGGGGGCTGATCCAGCGGCCAGGGTTCCGTCATTGCGGTGGCGGTCGAGGCCGCATCCAGGTTGTGCGCCAGCAACAGGGAAATGCCCCGTACCGGATCATCCGCCCAGATCGCCTTGGGCACCGGATGCAGCGCGCCGGCCTCGTCCTGCACCATGATTTCCGAGGCCGATGCATAATCCGGCAACGCCACATCGCGCACTTCGATCGTTCTGACCCGCACGCCCACCTTCTGCGCCGGGGATGGCGCGTCCAGCAGGTAACGGGCGGCATTGTCGCCACAGGCCCCGAGCAGCGGAGCAATCGCCAGACACAATACCAAACGGCTGAATACGGTCATGGCATCACTTTCCAAAAAGAATTGAATTGGGGCTGCGTTCCAGCGTACGGACGAGCGCCGCAATGCTGCGTGCAGTCGTGCGAATTTCGCGCAACATCGCCAGGGTTTCGGCGTTGAAATCCGAACGCGCGCCATAGGTTGCGATCAGCTGTTCGGATTGGGTTACAACCCCTTCCAGACGCTTGGCGATAGCTGGCAGGCCCGCGACGGCTGTTTCTACCGATCCGGCGGCATCCTTGGCCGAAACCAAGGCGGCGTTGACGTTCTCGACGGCTTCACCCTCACGCAAATCAGCCAGCAACCTGCGTATCTCATCCAATGCGGCGGTCAGCGCGGGGGGCAAGTCACGCGCGCCCTCGCTGTCAATCAGCGCATTGGCGCTGCGCATCAGGTCGGTGGTCGCATCGACCAGCTCTTCCGCCTTCAATGCCTCCACCTTGACTGCGACCTTGCGCAATTCCTCGATGACTGCTGGTGCCTGGTCAGCAGCCGAGTACAGGCTGTCCGCCGCTTCTTCTGCCCGTTTCAGCGTTGCAACCAATTGCTCCACCAGATTTTCTGCGTTGGCATTGGCGATGGTCGTGCGCAGTTCCTCAAGCGTGCCACGCAAATCACCTGGCAACGCTTTCATGGCGTCGCTTGCAACCAGTTTGCGGGCGTCTTCGACCAGACCGACAATTTCGCCCGGCGCGGCGCGGACCTTTTCGCTGGTCGCAATCGCTTCGATGCTCGCCATCATGCTCGTCGCCCGCTGAATCAGTTCCTCGATCTTCAGCCCGTTGACCCGCTTCATCATGCCTTCCATCGTGGCATTCAGATCGGGAAGGTCCGTTTCGACACTGGGCAGCATCGGATATGGTTCGGCATTGCGGTCAAACTGGGCCGGTGGCGCATCCTTGATCTCGACCAGTTCCACGATCAGCGCCGAGGTCAAGAGGCTCGCCTTGTTCAGCCGCGCCCGGACCCCGCTCTCTACTGAAAACGTCAGAAAGTCGAGCGCATCCTCCGAGGTGGATCCTTCGGGCAGGCCCATCAGATCGGGGTCGATCTTGAGTGTAACCAGCTGGCGCACCTGCGGCGTTTCATCGTCTTCACTCACAAAGGCAGACAGGGTCGCGACTTCGCCGATCTTCAGCCCCTTGAAGTTCAGGGCCGCTCCTGCTGACAGGCCCGATACCCCCTGATCAAAGATCGTCGCAACCATGACCGACTTGGTCGAGACACGGGAAAACGCGTTCTCTCGGGCCGTGTCTTCATCGGAATATAGCTCGTACACCCGTCCGCCATCGACCGGCGCACCGCCGGAAAAGAAGGTGTTGAACGATACGCCGCCACTGATAAGTGCCGCGAAACTCCCCACATCCAGCTTGATGCCCCCGGCCCCAAGCGACACTGCAAAGCCCGAGATGTCCCAGAACCGGGTCGCGGTTGTCAGGTATCTGTCATATGGCGCTTCGATCAGCGCATCTACCAACACGGCTGAACCGGTGCTGTTCAGGCGCGGGGCTTCCGTGCGCCCAACCCGAATACCCCGGTAGAACACCGGCACGCCGCCAGAAATCGTCTTGCCTTCCGACACCCGCAGGGTCACCCGTGTTCCTTTTTCGTTGACATCGATCAGGGGGCGGCTCTCGCGCCCGACGAAGATCTTAATCGCCGGCCCGTCGGTGTTCTCCCAGCTGCCGTCAATATAGACGCCACTCAGCACTGTTGAGAGGCCCGAAACTCCTTCTGCGGACACCTCGGGGCGCACCACCCAGAATTGCGCCGTCTCGTTCATGAACGGGGCGATTTCCTTTTGGATCCGCACCGAAACCTCAACCGTCTTGAGATCCGGCGAAAATCCGACCTTCTCGACCAGGCCAACCGTCACTTCCCGATATCGCAGCGTGGTTTCCCCGGCCTTGATACCAGCTGCATTCTCGAACGTGATTTCGATCAGAACGCCGCGATCGGAATAGGCCTTCCACGCCACCAGCAGCGAAATGATCAGCGCCAGAACAGGCACAATCCAGATCACCGACAGGTTGCGCAAAGGTGACCGCGACGGCGGGCTCACGTCCATATCGGCTGGGATCGGTTCGTCACTCATGATGGATCGGCCTCATCCGCGTCCCAAATCAGTCGGGGATCGAAGCTTTGCGCAGAAAGCATCGTGAATGCAACCGACAAGGCAAATGATACCGCAGCGATCCCCGGATGCACATTGGCCACAAACTGAAATTGTACAAGGGCCGACAGGATGGCGACGACAAAAACATCCAGCATCGACCAGCGTCCAATGAACTCCACCACCTCGTAGAGGCGCAGACGCGCGTGCGCACTCAGGATCGACGCGCGGTTGATGCTGAGCGCGAGAAAGGCAATCGCGATGAACTTGCCAACTGGAATGATGACCGAGGCGACGAACACGATCAGGGCGACGCCGTAGGCATGGTGCGCAATGAGCTCCATCACGCCGCCGACAATTGTGTTCTGGGTTTCGTGACCCAGCGTTGCCGTGCGCAGCATCGGGTAGACATTTGCCGGGACATACATGATCAGCCCCGCCGCCCACCACGCCCAGACCCGCTGAAGGCTGGTCACGTCGCGGCTGCGCAGCACCGATCCGCAACGCCGGCATCGGGCGTCCGCCGAGGGATGCACCTTGCAACAGGTGGTGCAGGCAACAAGGCCCGCTTGGCGCGCGGTCAGGACCGCGTTCGGTCTTCGAGCGTTTTCCAAATCGTCAACCTGCACATTACCGTATCATTCAGAGTCGTCACGACGACCAGCGCAACAAACGCCCAAAAGGCCGGTCCCACCGCGACCGTCGCCAGCCCCCCGACCTTGACCAACGCAACCGCAACGCCAACGATGAAGATCTCTGCCATAGACCACGGCCTCAACATCTGTGCAAAGCGAAAGGCGGCGGTCGCATGGCGCGCCGGTACGTACCCGATCATCATTGGCCCGACAGCATAAAGGATCGCGATCAGTCGCAGGGCGGGCAGCACCACGATCAGCGCGGCGACAGCAAAGGAGAGCGGCAACAGCAACCCATCCGAAAAGGCGGTGATCGCATCCATTATCGAACTGTGCTGCTCAAATCCGCCCGCGCTCAGATCCAGAAACGGAAAGAACACCGCCGTGATCATCAGGATCAAAGCAGTCCAGGCGAGCATTACCACCCGTGTCATCGCGTCGGGCTTGGGCGCAAACAGCACTTCGTGGCATCGGTGGCAGCGCGCCCGTGTGTTATCGGGCACGTCCGTTACATGATGCAACGCATCACAGACCGGGCATGCGATCAGCGAATCTGTGTCCAACGGGGTGTCCTGCACGGCGCAATCCTTTCAAGCCCCAACCTAGGACGTTTTTTGTCGAAGCGAAACCAAATGTCACAACATGGCGTGCACCACCGGCGCCAAAGCCGGAAACCCGGCAGACTGTCCAATGCGGCCTTTCACGCCTCGCCCCACCATTTGGACACGGCCTCAACTTCGGATTGCCCAGTTCGATCGGCCCGGTATGGCAGGTATGCGACGAAACGCGTTCGCGGAGCTGGAGATCAGGCGACGCATCCTGGCGTCAGCCTCATCCTACAAGCCAGAAACGCATCTTGGGAAAGGTCGGCCTGCGATTCCCAGGCGTCAGCAGCGCGACCGTTGGATCGCCCGCAGACGCTGTTCGATCCCACACGGGCTCTTCTGTCTCGCGCCGTCCCTGATATCGCGCGGAATAATTTCGAATGGGGTCAGCCGCTCTTCGGCGCCCTGTTGCCTGACCCCAGACAGCCTGGCGGGTCGTACTGTGCCATAGGTCGGTGCGCGCGACCCGGCTCAACTTCATCCGGCACGTTAACAACCGGCTGCAAACTGCTTGTAATCCGGCCCCTGTTCGGCAAAAACTATCGCACGATCTAGGGAGGAAACCATGAATAAATTAGTAACCGGGCTAGCCTCGGCAGCCATGCTTGCGGCCAGTTCAGTGACACTGCAAGCCGCCGAAACCACCATGCGCATCTCGCTGCAATTGCCGCTCAAGAGCCATTTGGGCCAGAATCTGCTGATGTTCAAGGAAGAGGTCGAGGCAAAGTCAAACGGCGATATCACCGTCGAAATCTATGACAGCGCCCAGCTCTACAAGGACAAGGAAGTGCCCCAGGCCGTCGGCTCGGGTGCCATCGAGGCTGGCGTCGCGTCGCTGACGCGCTATGTGGGCGATATCTCGATGGTGGATATCTTTTATCAACCATTCCTCTTTGACACCGAAGACAAGGTCCGCAAGGCCGTCGCGCCCGACAGCCCGGTGCGCGGCCCGATCGACGAGGCGATCAAGGACACCGGGTCGACCGTTCTGTGGTGGCAGGCCTATGGCGGCGCGATCATGCTGTCCAATGGTGGCCCCATCGCGACCCCAGCGGACATGCAAGGCAAAAAGGTCCGCGTCTTTGGCAAGACACTCGGTGACTTCAGCGAAGCCGCAGGTGGTGCGCCGACAATTATCTCGGGCTCTGAACAATACCTCGCTTACCAGCGCGGCACCGTCGATATCGGCATGACCGGCGTTTCGGGGGTTCAGTCCCGCTCGCTCTGGGAAGTGATGGACACCATCACGGTCTCCAACCACGCCGATATCGAGTTCATTGTCGTGACCAATACCGACTGGTGGAATGGCCTGCCGGCAGAGCACCGCGACATCATTGCAGCGGCTGCGGTCAACGCCGAGAACGCTGTGCGTGATGAAATGACATCGATCGAGGCCAACGCCTATGCCGCCGCCGAAGAAAACGGGATGACCATCTACACACCGACCGCCGAAGAACTGGCGCAGTGGCAAGAGGTCTCGCAACCTGTCTATGACGCCTTCCTTGCCAAGACAGGCGATGCCGGCAAGGCGATGCTGGACGCCGCCCGGAACTTCTGAGCGCGCCCCGCCCTGCGGTCACCGCAGGGCGGAGCTTTCCCGAGGACAAGCTGACATGCGCATCGTCAATGCGATCGAAACCGGCATGGCGTGGCTGGCAGCAGGGCTTCTGACCCTGACGGGTGTTCTGCTGACCTATGAGGTTGTCGCGCGCTATTTCTTCAATGCGCCGACGATCTGGGCTGCGGAACTCAGCCAGCTTTGCCTGATCTGGGCCTGCCCCGTTGCCATGGGCTGGGCGCTCAGCAATGGTCGACATATCCGGGTCACCGCCGTGACTGCACAGATGCCGCCGCGCCTGCGTCAGATGGCAGAAGTCCTGTCCTTGCTGGTCATCCTGTGCTTTTCGATTGTTGTCCTGATCTATGGCTATGACATCTTCCTTGATAGTTTTGAGCGCGGGCGCACCACGGGCACCATGCTTGACCTGCCCGCCTGGTTGCCTGAAGCCTCGGTTCCCATTGGCTTTCTGCTGCTGATCCTGTCCTGTCTGACCTGCCTCTGGCGTGCCTGGCAGGGTGACGTACCTTCTGCAGCCGGTGCCGAGGAATGACGGTTGCCCTGATCCTCGTCGCCCTCTTTGGCCTGCTGCTCGTCGGGGTGCCCGTGGCCTTTTCGCTAGGGGCGCTCGGACTTGGCCTGCTCGTCGTGGGTGGGTTTTCGCCGCTGATGGCGCCACAGGCGATCCTGTCCACGATGGACGGTTTCATCCTGCTCGCGGTGCCATTGTTCCTCCTGATGTCCAACGTGTTGCTCAAGGGCGGGGTCGGGCGCGATCTTTTTGCCGCCGTCCAGGCGTGGGTCGGACACTGGCCCGGTGGACTGGCAGTGGCGACGATCCTGTCTTGCGGCATCTTCGCGGCGATTTCCGGCAGCTCGGTCGCGACCGCCGCCACCATCGGCACGGTTGCTGCCCCCGAAATGATCTCGCGCGGGTACAACAAGCGGTTCGTGTATGGCTTGCTTGCCGCAGGCGGCACCCTTGGCATCCTGATCCCGCCCTCGATCCCGCTGATCATCTATGGATTTGTCACCGAAGAATCGGTGATCGCGCTGTTCATGGCGGGCATCGGCCCCGGCCTTGGCCTGATTGCGCTCTTCATTGTCTACTCGATATTCTCTGCCCGTTTCCTGCAGGATTATACCCCTGTCCCCGCCGCAAGCTGGAGCGAACGGCGAAGCGCCTCTTTGCGTGCGCTGCCTTCCATTGCACTCGCCACCGTCATCCTCGGCGGCATCTACTCGGGCGCATTCACTCCGACCGAGGCCGCGGCCATCGGGTTTGCCATGTCGCTGTTGATCACCGGTGTCATCCTGCGCTCGCTCAGCTGGGCAAAGCTGTGGGAGGCAATGATGGCCTCGATGGCCACGACGGTTGCGATCCTGCTGATCATCGCCGGCGCAAAGATCTTTGGCAAAGCCATCACGCTCTTTCGCATCCCGCAGGAAATCTCGGTGATGATCTCCGAGAACATCGCCACGCCTGTCGGGCTGATCCTGCTGGTTTCGGTTGTGCTTCTGGTCATGGGGCTGGTGTTCGAGGCGCTGTCGATGGTGCTGATCATGACGCCGGTCCTGCTGCCCGCCGCCATGGGCATGGGGTTCGATCCGATCTGGTTCGGCATATACATGGTGATCATGGTCGAATGCGCCCTGATCACGCCGCCGGTCGGTCTCAACCTGTATGTGATCCAATCCGTCACCCGGTCCAGCCTCTCTGACGTGTCGCGCGGCACCCTGCCGTTTCTGGCGCTGATGCTGCTGATGGTCGTGTTGCTATATCTTTGGCCCGACCTCGCCCTTTATATTCCATTCAAATTGTGATGCCTGACATGCCCCAATCCCAACCTGACAAACTGCGCGCGCTGCTGGCCGAACCCGGCCTCATCACCATGCCGTGCTGTTTTGATCCGCTTTCGGCCAAACTCATAGAACAGGCGGGGTTTCCGCTGACGTTCATGTCGGGGTTTGCCACTGCCGCCGCGCGTCTGGGCTTGCCCGATACCGGGCTCATGTCTTATGGCGAGGTGCTGGATCAGGGGCGCAACATCTGTAACGCAGTGTCGATACCGGTCATTGGCGACGGTGATACCGGTTATGGCAACGCCCTCAACGTCAAACGCACCGTTGCAGGATTTGCGCAGGCCGGTTTTGCCGCAGTCATGATCGAAGATCAGGTCGCCCCGAAACGCTGTGGTCATACCGCGGGCAAAAGCGTGGTCGCGCGCGATGAGGCCTACGAACGCATCCGCGCCGCAGCCGACGCCCGCGCCCAAGGGCATGATATCCTGATCCTCGCCCGCACCGACGCCCGCCATGATCATGGCCTGGACGAGGCGATTGAACGTGCACGTGAGTTCCGCCGTCTGGGAGCCGACATCCTCTTTGTCGAAGCGCCGCGTGACGAAGCCGAAATGCGCCGCGTCTGTGACGAACTTGACGGTCCCAAAATGGCCAACATTGTCGAAGGCGGCATGACCCCGGCCCTGACGCCGTCCGAGCTTGAGGCCATCGGATTCAAGATCGCCGCCTACCCCCTCACGTTGCTTGCGGCCTCCATGCGGGCCATGATGCAGACGCTCGACGCCTTCAAGACCGGCACCCCTTCGCCCGACGCGCTGATGCCCTTTGGCGAACTGAAAACGCGGATCGGGTTTGACGCCTACTTCGAAGAGGAACAACGCTACGCAAAACAACGCTGAGCGCGCTGCGCGGTTGCAATTTTTGCCACCAGAGCGCATCAATCGGAAAAAACAGGGAGACTTCACACCATGAACAAGACATTTGTTTCCGCGATTGCGCTTGCCGCTGCCGCAACCACTGCCAGCGCCGAATGCACCTCGGTCACGTTCTCCGATGTCGGCTGGACCGATATCACCGCGACGACGGCCGCCACAACCGTCGTGCTGGAGGCGCTTGGATACGAAACCGATATCAAGGTACTGTCCGTGCCCGTGACCTACACCTCGATGGCCGCTGGCGATATCGATGTGTTCCTCGGCAACTGGATGCCCACGATGGAAGGCGATATCGCTGCCTATCGCGAGGCCGGCACCGTCGACACCGTGCGCGCCAATCTGGAAGGCGCGAAATACACGCTGACCACCAACAAGGTCGGGGCCGACCTGGGTATCACCTCGTTTGACACCATCGCCGCGCAGGGCGAAGCGCTGGAGAACACCATCTACGGCATCGAGCCGGGCAATGACGGCAACCGCCTGATCCTCGACATGATCGAACAGGGTGCCTTTGGCCTGACGGACTTTGAAGTCAAGGAAAGCTCCGAACAGGGCATGCTGGCGCAGGCCGCACGTGCCGACCGCCGGGGCGAGCCGATCGTGTTTCTTGGATGGGAGCCGCATCCGATGAATGCCAACTTCGATCTGACCTACCTGACCGGCGGTGACGATTTCTTTGGCCCCAATCTGGGCGGCGCGACCGTCTTTACCAATACCCGCGCCGGTTACGTCGAGGAATGCCCGAATATCGGCAAGCTGTTGATGAACCTGGAGTTCACGCTGGCCATGGAAAACGAAATCATGGGCGCAATCCTTGACGATGGAAAAGACCCGGCAGAGGCGGCGGCGGAGTGGATTGAAAAGAACCCGGAGACGTTGAAAACATGGCTGGTTGGCGTCAAGGATGTCGAGGGCGACGATGACGCCTTTGAACAGGCCAGCAAGGTCCTCTTGAACTGATCCGGTGCCCGGCCCCTGCGACTGATACGGAGCATCCATGGATTGGTTGACCAACAGCAAGATCCCTATCGGCGATGGGGCCGAGGCCTTCTTTCTCTGGCTACAGGACAACTTTGCTTGGTTCTTTGACGCGCTCTCGGCGCTGATGGAGGGGCTGATCGATGGCATCCTCTGGGTTTTGCAAACACCGCACCCACTGGTTGTGATCGCGGTCTTTGTCGGTCTCACGTGGCTGTTTCAACGCAGTTGGAAAACCTGTCTGTTCGTCGCGATCGGGTTCCTGTTCATCCTCAACCAGGGATATTGGGAAGAAACCACCGAAAGCCTGACACTGGTCCTGTCGGCCTGCGTGTTCTGCATGGCGCTTGGGGTGCCGCTGGGGATCGCGGCGGCGCACCGGCCGCGGCTCTACCGCGCGATGCGTCCGGTGCTTGACCTGATGCAGACACTGCCCACGTTTGTCTATCTGATCCCCGCCATCGTGTTCTTTGGTATCGGCATGGTGCCGGGCCTGATCGCCACGGTGATTTTCGTTCTGCCCGCGCCGATCCGGTTGACCCATCTGGGCGTGTCCTCGACCCCGCAACCGCTGCTTGAGGCGGCGCAAGCCTTCGGCGCGACCAACCGACAGACGCTGATCAAGGTCGAACTGCCCTATGCGTTGCCGCAGATCATGGCCGGGCTGAACCAGACCATCATGCTGTCGCTGTCGATGGTTGTCATTGCGGCGCTTGTCGGTGCCGACGGTCTGGGTGTTCCGGTCCTGCGGGCAATCAACACCGTGAATATCGCGCTTGGCTTTGAGAGCGGGTTCATCATCGTGGTGCTGGCAATCATGCTGGACCGGATGTTGCGGATGGAGCGCTAGAGGATGGTTGATCAACCCACCGCCGCCGTCGCCATCGACAACGTCTCGATCGTGTTTGGCAACAAGCCGGAGCAAGCACTGCCGTTGATGGACGCGATGCAGGAGCGGAGCGAGATTCAATCCGCCACGGGTCAGGTCTTGGGGGTGCATGATTGCACCCTGACCGTGCAGGAAGGTGAAATTCTCGTACTGATGGGCCTGTCTGGCTCGGGCAAATCCACGCTCTTGCGGGCCGTCAACGGGCTGAACCCGGTGGTGCGTGGGTCGGTGAGCGTCAATGACGGCGCGGGCATGGTCAACGTCACCAGTGCCGACGCCACGACGCTGCGCCGTATCCGTCAGAACCAGATCGCCATGGTGTTTCAACAGTTCGGCCTGCTGCCATGGCGCAGCGTGCGCGAGAATGTCGGCCTCGGGCTCGAACTGTCCGGAATGCCCCGCACCGACCGGTTGGCCAAGGTCGATCAGCAATTGGCGCTGGTTGGCCTTTCGGACTGGGCCGATCGCAAGGTTGGCGAACTGTCGGGCGGCATGCAGCAGCGTGTTGGCCTCGCCCGTGCCTTTGCCACCGACGCGCCGATCCTGTTGATGGACGAACCGTTCTCGGCGCTCGATCCGCTGATCCGCGCCCGGCTTCAGGACGAATTGCTCGATTTGCAAAAGGAACTGCGCCGCACCATCATCTTTGTCAGCCACGATCTTGACGAGGCCTTCAAGCTGGGCAATCGCATTGCCATCATGGAAGGCGGACGCATCGTGCAATGCGGCACCCCGCAAGAGATTTTCTCGGCTCCTGCCAATGACTATGTTGCCGATTTCGTGGCCCACATGAACCCGCTTGGCGTGCTCTGCGCGCGGGACGTGATGGAACCGGTGGGGTCGACCGCCCCGGTGGATTGCGTCGCGCCGGATATGATGATCCAGGACGTGATGACCCAGGTCCTCGAAACCGGGCGTCCCGTCGGCGTGACACTGGACGGCGAGATCATAGGCCAGATCAGCGGCGACAGTGTGCTTGCAAAGTTGCTTGATCCACGTGGCGGATAGAGTTTCCGCAAAGAACCCGCCGTCACATTTCCCCTGGGGGAACGTGTCGCGGGTCCGGTTTGCAAACGTCACCGGCGACAACATCACCGGCATGTCGACCAGAACATCGACCCCGGTCGTCAGCGCGGCCCAAGGCGAACCGGACACTCAGCTACATTTCAAAAGCTCATGCAACAGCATCTTCTGACGCGTGCGGGTTGAGTTTCCCGGCAGCCAGCGCGCTGAACGCAATCAGTACGGCCGCCGTTGCCAGACACGAACCCAATCCGCCCAATTGATAGGTCAGGCCAGAAAGCACCGTGCCGATCAGACGTCCGCCCGCATTGGCCATGTAGTAGAACCCAACATCCATCGTCACCCGCTCGGATCGCGCAAAGGCGAGGATCAGATAGGAGTGCAATGAAGAGTTCACCGCGAAGAGACCCCCAAAAATCAGCAGCCCCGCAACAAGGGCGATGGTCAGCCAGACAGCGGCCTCACCCGCCAGCACCACCAGGATCGCCAGGGTTGCCGGAACAATACAGAGCCTCAGCGCCCAGTGCCGTGCGGCACCGATGAGATCGGCCTCACTCCGGTTAGCGGCGTTCAGGATATGTGGCGCCACGGCCTGGATCGCACCGTAAAGGATGATCCAGACTGCCATGAAGGCGCCGATCATGAAGAAGGCCGCGCGGTCCCCTGCCTGGGTTCCATCTGACAACACCGCGAGGAAGTAGATCGGGACACCGACGACGAACCAGACATCGCGTGCGCCAAACAGGAACACCCGCGCCGCCGAAAGCCAGTTCACATTGGCCGATCTGGAGAATACCTCGGAGAATTTCGTGCACTTGCGTCCCGCAGGCAGGCCCGGCGGCATCGCGATCACAACCGCCAGCAGGATCGCCGCCAGCACCGCCGCCATCGCGAGAAGCGAACCGAAGAAACCCAAGGTCGCCAGCAGGACCGTGCCCAGCAAGAAGCCCACACCCTTGACCGCGTTCTTGGAGCCGGTCAACAGCGCCACCCATCGGAACAGCCCGCCGTCCTCGGTTGGGGCCAGAATCTTGACCGCAGATTTCGACGACATCTTGGCCAGATCCTTGGCCACGCCCGACGCCCCCTGCACCATCATCACATAGGCAACCGATGCACCAATCGCCCAGCCGGGATCAAGTTGCGCCAACGCCAGCAAGGCCACGACCTGCAACGCCAACCCCACATTCAGCGTTGTGGCGAGTCCGAACCGCGCGGCGATCCAACCCGCCGACAGGTTGGTCACCATGCCCGCGATTTCATAAAGCACAAAGAGATAGGCCAGCTGCACCGGCGAGAAACCCAGCGTGTGAAAATGCAGCAACACCAGCATCCGCAGCGCACCGTCGGTCAGCATGAAAGCCCAATAGGCCGCCGTCACCACGATGTAGGCAGACAGGCCGTCGCGGCGTATGCTCACACGACCGCCCCGACCATCATCGCCACATCCACCAGCCGATGCGCATACCCCACTTCATTGTCGTACCAGGCATAGAGTTTGAGTTGCGTGCCATTGACCACCATGGTCGACGGCGCGTCGATGACCGTGGAACGGGCGTCGTTGGTGTAATCCGCGGAGACCAGCGGGCGCTCTTCATAGCCCAGGATACCCTTGAGTGCGCCTTTGGAGGCTGCCTTGAACAAGGCGTTCACCTCTTCTACCGACGTCTCTCGCTCCATTTCGAACACACAGTCGGTCAGCGAGGCATTCAACACCGGCACCCGAACCGCATGGCCGTTCAATCGCCCCTGCAATTCCGGGTAGATCAACATGATCGCAGATGCGCTTCCTGTCGTGGTAGGAATCAATGAGTTCAGTGCCGACCGGGCGCGGCGCAGGTCATTTGCGGGGCGGTCCACGATGGTCTGGGTATTGGTGACGTCATGGATCGTGGTGAAAGAGCCGTGCCGGATTCCGATGGCTTCGTGGATGACCTTGACCACCGGCGCGATGCAGTTCGTGGTGCAACTGGCGGCGGTGACAATGTGATGCACGGCGGGATCATAGCTGTCATTGTTGACGCCATAGACGATATTGGCCGTCGGCCCATCCTTGACCGGGGCGGAGACCACGACCTTCTTGACGCCCGCTGCAAAGTAAGGCGCGAGCGCCGCCTCTGTCTTGAATGTGCCGGTACAGTCGATCACGACATCGACCCCGTCCAGAGGCAGCGCCTGCAGGTCCGACGTGCCGACAAAAGGCAAGCCTGTCCCGTTGATCATCACCCTGTCAGACTCAAAATCAAAAGTGGCGGGCCAGCGTCCATGCACCGTGTCAAATTCAAGCAAATGAGCGTGCATCTCCGCATCGCCTGTCGCATCGTTGATCCAGGCGATCTGTGCACCGCGCTCCAACAGCGGACGCAGCGCCAGCTTGCCCATCCGGCCAAGGCCATTGATCGCATAAACCGTCACACCAACATCTCCTTGTCTGAAACAACACTGTCATCGACCGGTCCAGTGCAAGCAAACCTCTTCTTACTAGCGTCGCAAGATATCCTGACAATGTGCTCGACTTGAGGTCAAGCGCTTGCGCCAACTCACCCGATGCCACCTGATCCGGATAGCGCCGCATCCGCAAGCGGATCAACGCCAGTCGTTGCGACTGCGCGAGGGCGGACAAGTGCGAGAGATGTGCTGATTCCATGTTTCGTGAATGAGGGAAATCCAACATCGATCAATACGCTGCAGCCGGTTAGTTGATATCTGGGCAGACGACTTCGACTCCACTTGCCGCAAACCCGCGAACAAAAAGAGGAGCTTCCGCTTCGCGGACAGCAAGGCACAGCGAACGCGCGTGACCTGTGACTCCTGCCGCCCGGACATCACCGCAGCGATCTTTACTCTGAAGTACTGGCGCGGATCAGGACGCCGTGGCCACCTTTGCCCCGATCGCAATCGTCGGAGGCGCGGCGTTCAGATGCTCGATGGCAAATCCGGCGGCGCGCTTGTATCCGACCATGAACTCGGCCCGCTCCTCGGGCGGGATCACGGCGTCGATGTCATCGAATTCACCGCCACAGCGTTCATCCACCAGATCAAGAAGACCGAAAGGCCCTGCCCCGCGATTGCGCAGGATCAACTGTGACACCGGCCCGCAGAGTTCGTCGTCATAGGCTGCAAGAGCGGCGGGCGTAACGCCGTGGGTGATCATCGATTTCCCCAGGACGCGCGCATCGACAATCGCCTGGCTCGCCCCGTTGGACCCGGTCGGATACATCGCATGCGCCGCATCCCCCATCAGAGCCACCGGCCCATCCACCCAGGTCGGGATCGGATCGCGGTCGATCATCGGGTTCTCATAGGCAATATCCGCAGCACCCAGCATCGCCGGCACATCCAGCCAATCATAGCGGAACGCCTCGAATTCATGCGCAAAGCTCTCGATTTTGACCGGTCGGAACCAGCCGCTCTTTTCCCAACCGTGAGAGGGGTCCATCGTCTGTTCCGCAATCCAGTTGACGGTGACGCGGCCTTTGCTGTCCGGGTGCGAGATCGGGTAGATCACCATCCGATGCCGGTGCGTTCCCAAACCGACAAAGGACGATCCGGTGCGGATCGGGCGCATTTGCGTCGTGCCCCGCCACATCAGCGCACCCCCCCAGTGAATCGGCGGCTGGTCCGGATACATCTGTGCGCGAATCGCGGAATGGATGCCATCCGCCCCGATCAGCAAGGTGCCTGTTTCGCGCAACGACTTACCCTCGGCGCTCTCGATCAGCGCAGTAACGCGACCGTCAGAATGTTGCTCGAAACCCGTAACACGCCGACCCAATTGTACCGCATCCGCGCCCAGCCGGCCCAAGACCGTTTCAAAGAGCAGCAAGTGGAACCGGCCGCGATGCATGGCATATTGCGGCCAGGCATATCCCGCCTCAAGTCCGCGCGGCTCGGCATAGATATCATTGCCATTCAGACCGACGAGCGCCCATTCCCGCGCAGGCAGACCAACCTTGTCCAGATCGTCGGTTGTGAGTCCAAGGTCCAGCAATTCGCGCACCGCGTTCGGTTGCAGGTTGATGCCAACGCCAAGCGGGCGCATTTCACGCGATGCTTCGAACACCGTCGCCTTCACCCCGATCTGATGCAGCGTCAGGGCGAGCGCCAGCCCGCCAATCCCGCCACCGGCGATCAGTACATGCGGTTCATCCATGGCCATCCTCTCCCTGCAATTCACGCATTGCAGGTTTCATGCTCCTGCTGCCAGAATTAATCGTCAAAACTGGCCTTGGCGCGCGTCCCAGTTCGCGTCGGCATCATAGGTCACGCGTCCGCCGCAGATCGTGAGCCGCACCGACGTTGATCCGACATCTTCCGGAGCAACCTTGTCCAGATCACCGGACAGGATCACCAGATCGGCAAACATGCCGGGTACAAGGCCGCCCTTCTTGCTCTCGTTGAATTCGGCATAGGCCCCCATGGCGGTATAGCTTTCCAGCGCATCATGCAGGCTCTGGCGTTGATCGGTCCAGTTTCCGCCCAACGACATTGGCGCAACCGCTGCTCCGATTGACGGCAGCACCTCGACCGGGACCACAGGCCAGTCGCTGGAAAAGATCATCGGTACGCCGGTTTCCCGAATGGTCTGACAGGCATAGGACAGCGGCTTTTGATCTTCGTGCAGGATTTGCCCTTCTGCCGGGGGTGGAAACAGCCCACCCCAAGGCGCATGCAGGGGTTGAACCGAGGCAACCACGTCCAGTTCCCGCAGCCGGGGCAGATCGTCGGGATGCAGCACCTCGATATGTTCGATCCGGTGGCGGCCGTCGCGAGATCCGTTTGCCGCACGGGCGGCAGCATAGCCATCCAGCGTACCGCGCACGGCGGCATCGCCGATGGCATGGACACAGATCTGCAAGCCCATTGCATCCGCGCGCACGCAGATTTCGTTGAATTGATCCGGCTCAAACAACGGAGCACCTGTGCTGTCGGGCCAGTTTGGATAGGGCCGTAGCATTGCGGCTGTCCCGGATTCCACCACTCCGTCATGGAAGAGTTTCAGCCGCCCGGACCAGAGCCAGTCCGTGTCATAGCGGCGGCGCATCTCGTCCGCCTCGTTGAGCCGGTCGATCGGGTCGTAATTCTTGAGATGGAACGGGATCTGGCCCCGGCACAGCAAGTCGCCCTCGGCCTCGATCTCGGAAAGCAATTCAAGCTGATAGAAATTGCCGTCCATATTGTGAAACGTGGTGACGCCGGTTTTCGCCAGATGCTGCAACCCGGCGCGCAGACATGCCTTGTCCGCCGCGCGCTGCCCTGCGGTTGCAGGCGGCACGGGATCGTTGCCGGTGGTCATGCCCAACAGGTCGCGGCCACCGGATGCGGTCTCGGCCAATACGTATTCATAGGCGCCGGATTCGAGCAATTCGCCCGTCGCCAGCCCATCTTCGCCCATCACGATCTCGCTGCCCTCGGGCACGTTTCCTCCCTGAAGGATGCCCGCCAGTGCGAGCGCGCGGGTATTGGCCCACAGGGTGTGATGGTCCGCCGCCATAACGGCAAAGGGCCGGTCGGCGATTACCCGGTCAAGTCCGTGCCGGTCGATAGAGCGCCCGGCTCCCAGCAGGTCGTAATGCGCCCCGATCGCATAGAGCACTGGCGCATCCGGTTGCTGCGCGGCGTATTCCTGCACCTTGGCCGTAACGGTTGCGGGATCGTGGCTGGTGGACAGGTCCAGCATCCCCAATTCCAGACCGCCGGAAAACAGATGGATGTGGCTTTCGATGAACCCCGGCAGGACGGTACCGTTCTGCGCGTCGATCACCCGCGTGTCGGGCCCTTTGGTTTCACGAACCGCAGCGTTGGTGCCTACCGCGAGGATATGCCCGCCCGCCAGCGCTATGGCCTCGGCCCGTCCCGTACCACCGCCGAAGGTGATCAGATTGCCATTCTCGATGATGATATCCGCGACCGTCATGACCTTGTCCTTGCCTCGCCTGCTGTCGTCTCAGGGCAACCGCGCCACGAGTTCCTGTTGCTTGCCCCACCAGGGAGCCGCCGCCTCGATCTGCGCCGACAGCGACATCAGCGCCTCATCCGCACCAAAGGGCATCGCCAGATGCACACCAATCGGCAGATCATTATCGTTCCAATGCAGGGGCAGCGACACGGCAGGCTGCCCGCTGGCATTGAATGCGGCCGTGAAGGGAGAATATTCGAACACACCACCCGGCCCGGTCCGATACGCCAGAAAATCCTCGTTGTCGGGTTTCAACTGGCCCACCGGCGCAGGTGGAGCCGCAAGCGTTGGTGTCACCAGGACATCGCACTGCGCCAGGAAATGCGCCATGCGTCGGCCAAAGGCATGAATCTCTCCGATGGCGTGCAGATAATCCGCGCCGGAAATCTGTTCCGCATACGCAACCGCGCCCCGCGTGACGCCATCCAGTAATGCAGGATTCAAAGGTCTGCCATTCAGCACAGTTCGGACCGACAGCGCCGTGCCACAGGCAACAATGCGGGTCCATGCGATCATCATCGCCTCGACATCCAGATCCGGCGGCAACTGCACCGGCCCGACATGATGACCAAGGCTTTCCAAAAGGTGCCCTGCCGCCTCGACTGCCGCGACGCAATCCGGGTGCACGGGCGTGCCGCTGAGAGTCATGGGGCACAGGGCAACCCGCAATTTGCCGGTCGGAGCCGCAAGCGCCTGGACAAAGTTGCCTTGCATCGGTGGCGGGAAATAGGGCGCGCCCAAATCCGGCCCGTTGACCGCATCCAGCAGCGCGGCGGTATCGCGCAGGCTGCGGGTCAGGAACCCGTCAATCGCCATGCCACCCCAGCCTTCGCCGGCTCCCGGCCCTTCCGGCAGGCGCGCGCGCGTGGGCTTGAACCCGACCAGCCCGCAGGATGCTGCCGGAATGCGCACCGACCCGCCGCCGTCGCTACCATGGGCAACGGGAACAATCCCGGCGGCCACGGCGGCCCCTGCACCGCCCGAGGAACCACCCGAGGTGTAATCCGTGTTCCAGGGGTTGCGCGTCGGGCCACCATAGACCTGCGCCTCGGTCACGGGACCAATACCCAGTTCCGGCGATGCCGTGCGCCCGAAACTGACCAGACCGGCCGCACGCAACCGCAAGTACAACGCGCTGTCATAGCGATGCCTGCTGTCTCGCATGAGAACCGAGCCATTGTTGGTCGGGAAATCGATTGCCTCGGCGCCAAGGTCCTTGAGCAGGAACGGAACGCCCGTGAAAGGCCCATCCGGCAGACCGGCACGGATCGCATTTCGCGCAACATCTTCTTGCAGCATCACGACAGCATTCAGCGCAGGATTGATCGTCCGTACGCGGTCCAGCGCGCACACCAGCAGGACATCGGGTGTAACCTCGCCGCTCGCGACAAGCGCCGCCAATCCCGTGGCGTCGTTCTCCAGATAGGTGTCCTTCATGGTGCCCCCGCTGTCGTACCCCTGCGGCCAAGGTACACGCACCAACCGGAAATACCAGTGGCCGAGGCCACCGATATTGTTCCGATGGCAGACACGGAAAACCCGCGCCGGATTTCACTGGCGCGGGCTTCTTGGGTATCGTTCCGCAAGCGCGGCATTGTTGGTGCGCACCGCTACTTTATGGCGCCTTCAGCCATCACAATATGGTGGCAGGCACCCGAAACGGTCCTGATCGGTTCAGAACAGATCCGGTTCGTTGTCGCGGCTGTCGTCGTCGGCCGGAGAATACATATTGATCTCCATGCCGCAGTTCACTTCCGTGAGTTTAGGTGTCTTCCAGGCCATTCCGTATCCTCCCAAGAATTCTGTATTGCGTATTCTAGCCGGGCCTTTACCGCGCTCAAATGATCCTTTGGTCGTAGAGGTGCGCGCCCTTGGACCAAGGTCGCATTTTCCGTCAAATGCGCGCGCCTCTCTCCCAGTTCATACCGATCCTTCTTGCCTTCCTGTTCAGCGCGAACGCTGTCGCAGAACCCTTGCTGCGCGAGAACATCGCTGCGCTTGTCCCGCAACCCTATTCGCTGGGTGATCCGATCGGCGACGACGGCGTCTATGAACTCATCGACATCAGCCGCGCGGATGCCGGGTTTGTCTTTGAAACAGAACCGCTTGCTCCCCTTCCCGGATTCTCTGGCGCCCCGGTCAACCTGCTGGTCCTGCTGGATCATGATGGCAAGTTCCTCGACGTCCGGCTGATCGAACAGAACGAACCGATCTTTGTTTCGGGCCTTGGCGAAGCGCCGTTTCGCGCGTTCCTTGAACAGTATGCCGGGCACTCGATCACCTCGTCGCTGGTGGTTGGCTCGCCTTTTGGCTGTGGCAGCGGCGGCAGCTCGCTTGTCTATCTGGATGGTGTGACCAAGGCGACCGCCTCTGTGCGGATTGCGCATGAGTCGATCATGGGCGCCGCCCTCGCCGTCGCACGGGAAAAGATGCAGGGCATCAGCACCGTGCCGCCCGCCTATCCCGATCCCGCCTACTCAGAGCCGCTCGACTGGGAGGCCCTCATCCGCGACGGACTCGCCACGCGTCTGCTGGTCACCAACGCAGAAATCGACGCGGCCTTTGCCGGCACCATCTGGGAGAGCGACGATCCCGAAGCCACCGACAACCCTGACGACCCATACCTGAACCCGTTGATCATCGATATCGGTCCCCTGTCAATCGCCCGCGCCGTGCTGGACGACAGTGGGCTGGACGAGCTTCAGGGCTTTCTCGAAATCTCGGGCGATGACGAACCGATCCTGTTGATCGAGACCGCCCGTCACGGGTTGGTCGGCCCGGAAATCGTGCGCAACACCGCGCCCGACTGGATCTCCGCCGAACAGAGTGGATTTTCGGTGGCCTTGCGCGATGCGGATCTGTTCTTTGATCTTGCAAACGGCGTTCCCGACGGGCGCGCGGTTCTTTGACCGGCCCGAAGTGGCCACTCCCGCGCCGCCCTGGCTGTCGGCCTTGCAGAACCGGATGACCGACATGATCCCGCTGGCGGGGTTTCTTGCACTTCTGGTCTGGCTGCTCTTCTTCCGCATGAACCCGCCCGCTGAAAGCCGTGCGTTCACGCCGATCCGGCTGGCAACACTGGCGATCGTGATCGGTTTTGTCGGCTGGTGGGGTCAGGGGCAATTGTCGATCGTCACCGTATTGGGCACCGTGCGGGCGCTGTTTGACAATGGCAGCTTTGCATTCCTGCTTTACGATCCGTTTTCGCTGTTGATCTGGGCGGTGACGATTGTCGGTTTTGTGCAGTGGGGGCGTGGTCTGTTTTGTGGCTGGCTCTGCCCGTTCGGTGCCATGCAGGAATTTGCTCATCATCTGGGCCGTGCCCTGCGTCTGCCCCGGATCGAGCCATCGCCCCGCTGGGACACACGTCTGAAGTTGGTCAAATGTGCCTTGTTGGCCGGCCTGATTGCCACGGTGTTCGTGGCCCCAGACCACACTGACCTCGTGGCCGAAATCGAACCCTTCAAGACCGCCGTCACCACGTTCTTTGTGCGCGAGTGGTACAATGTCGCCTATGCGGCCGTCTGGCTGATGTCCGGCATGGTGCTGTTCAAGGGTTTCTGCCGCTATGTCTGTCCTCTGGGTGCGATCATAGCGATTGGTGGCCTGCTGCGTGGCCGCGACTGGATCGCGCGCCGTGCCGAATGCGGCAGCCCCTGCCAACTCTGCAAGGTCAAATGCAGCTATGGGGCGATCAAGAGGACCGGCGAAATTCAATATTCCGAGTGCTTCCAATGTCTTGATTGCGTGAGTATCCACAATGACGAAACCCGTTGCGTCCCTCTTGTCTTGTCGCGGCGTGATGGCAGACGCCGGGAGGCCGCCGAATGATCTCGCGCCGCCGTTTTCTGTCGATTGCTGCCGCCGCGGTTGGAACGCCCGCATTTGGTGCGCCCCTGCGGTGGCGGGACGTAGCGCTTGGGGCTGAAGCCTCGCTGACGATCCACGCGCCGCCCGCACAGGCGGAGCACGCTTTGCGAGAGGTCCGCGCCTTGCTGAGGCGTGTTGAAACCCTGTTCAGCCTGTTTGATCCGGCGTCCGATCTCGCGATGCTGAACCAGCGAGGTTTGCTAGCAAATCCAGCACCAGAGTTTGCACAGCTGCTTTCTCTCGCTGACCGCGTTCACCGGGCCACCGGCGGTATCTTTGACCCGACGATCCAGCCACTCTGGCTGGCGGTATCGCGGCAAGAGCCAGTCGCGCAGGCCCAAGGCCTGATCGGGTGGGCTCGCACCCGGCGAACGCCGCATAGGGTCGCGCTTGAACCCGGTCAGGCCCTGACGTTGAACGGCATCGCACAGGGCTATGCCACCGACCTGGTGGCAGATGCGGCATCGACCGCGTTTTGCATGATGCCGGTCCCTGCAATCCGGAACGCCCTGTCAAAATTGCCCGGAGCGCCGGACGCAACGCTTGTGGATACACGCGGGCAGGTTGTCTCTCTCTCATAGTCACCGGAAGCCTGTTGCGAAAACGGCGGCCTTCGCGGCCGCCGGATAGCGTTGATCTCGCCGGCTATGGCAAATCAGCTTGAGATCATGCGCTTCAACCAACCCTTCTTGCTCGGCTCATCCTCGCCACCCTCTGCGGCATCATCTTCTTCTGGTCCTTGCACGACCTCTTGGAAACGGGTGAAGAACTGTCCGGCCATCTTCTTGGCAAAGCCGTCGATGATGCGACTGCCCAATTGTGCCAGCTTGCCACCGACCTTGGCATCGACCTCGTAGGTCAAGAGCGTTCCCTCGCCAGCATCCGTCAGCGTCACCTTCGCGCCGCCCTTGGCAAAACCCGCTGCGCCACCTTTGCCTTCGCCACTCAGGGTCAGGCTTTCGCCGTCGACCACATCGGATATGGTCACGGCCCCTTTGAATGTCGCCTTTACCGGGCCGACCTTCTGAACCACGACCGCCTCGAATCCCTCCTGGGCAGAGCCGCTCATTTCCTGACAGCCGGGGACGCATTCCTTAAGCACTTCGGGGCTGAGCAAGGCTTGCCAGACCACGGGTCGCGGGGCCGCAATTTCTATCGAATCATTCATCTGCATGGCTAGGCTCCTCCAGCTGTATCCGTTTACATTATGGGCCGGGACACGGTCCGGCAATGAGACCAAGGGGTGAGTCAGCGCAGTTCCGGTGCGCGAAAGGTCAGCCCGTGATCGTTGAAAATCTGTTCCAGCCGCCCATCCCCGATGGCGGCAACCACCGCATCATCCACAGCATAGACCAGAGGGCGATAGGCGAAGTGGACGGCGATGCCCGCCGTCCAGGTCCCCGCGCCGAAGCCCGGCATAGGAGGCGCGTGCAGTCCCAGGTCCGGCGCCAGCCCATATTCCAGCTGCGCGCGAGTTCCCATCGCGGCCTTGGTATCGCCCCGCGCAAGCCCCCCCATCGCGTCTGCGATGGTCGGATACCGCCGCACATTGGCCGCCAATTGCCCTCCGGGAAAGGCCGACAGGTAGAAATCGGAAATTGAGTCATTCTCAACGGCGACGGTATCAAAGCGGAAATAGGCCGGCACCGGCGGATCCTCGGGATAGGCCGCCTTGCGGTCGGCGAATGCGATATCCTCGACATGGAATTGCCCGGTAAACACGACCTGCTCGACCCGGCATGCAAATGCGCTGTCATAGGGCACATGGAGCATGACATTGGCGACGCTGCCACTGACCACCGGCCCTTTCCAGACCCAGTTGCGCAGATCGGCCTCGTGCGCTTCGCCTGCCGCCACCAGATTGAAACGGGCCTCGACCCCCAATTCGTTCGCGATCAAGCGGCCAAGATCGATATCGACGCCAACCGGCTTGCCACCCTGTTCAAAGGACCAGGGCGGAAAATCCTCATAGGCCGCAAAGGTGATGAAGCCGCGCTCCTGGATGGTGTCGAGATCTGCCCCGACCACGTCGCGCGCGGTGTTCTGCGGTTTGGGCTGTGGCACATGATCCGCGCAACGCGCCCAGACGCCGCTTGCTGCAGAGCACCCAATCGTCAGCGCAAGCAGAGCGCAATGGATCGTCTTTTTCATACGCCCCTCTCCGCTGGACCCTCACCAGCTGCAACCCTTTGGTTTCGGTCGGATCAATGTGCAGCCGACAGGCCGATTGCCAAGGCCTCCGTCGCGGCCTTGGCAATCGGCGCATCACCCAAGATCAGGTTGGCAGCGCGATACGCCGGGCTGTCGGCGACAGGTGCGCCAGAAGCGGTTTCGATCTCGACGGCGATCTCGGCCAAATCGGCCTGGAGCGCGCTGGCGTCGTCACCACCGGACATACGCGACAACGAATCCCGTATTTCCTTGAGCCGGCCCGAATATTCGTCCAGCGCGCCATCATCCGCGCGGGTCTCGATATAGGTTCGGATCGCCCAGGCGGCCTTCTGCCCCAGCAGCTCTCGGAACGCCGGCATCTTTGTGATTCCGTTCTGGGTATAGCCGGTCTGAAATCGCTCGATGAACCATTCGTCGCCATATTCCTCGGCCTCCAGATATCGCAGATCGGGGGCCAGCCCACCCGATACAACGCCCAGTCCATGACAGCGCGCACAGTTCTGGTTGTAGCCGCTATCGCCTGTTTCGATCGCCTTGGCCCAGACTTCGGGACCGGCATCGCGATAGGGGTTCTCGGTCAGCCATTCCTCGCCCACATCAGGAAGGGCATCGGTGTCGACAGGCTGTGGAGCGACATCGCCATGCGCAAGCGCCATGCCCGCCGCCACACTCAGACCAAGCACCGTGATCGGCAATCTCAACATGTCTCCATCTCCCTCACGTTTGGTGTTGCAGGCCTTTTAGCCCGTCGATGCTGCACCGCGGTATTCGACCTTGGTTCTAGACCTGCGCGAACACGGCGGTTCCTTCGACCATGGTCTAATGGTCGCGCCCAATCGCATCACCCAGACTGTAGACAGTGACGGAGGAGCCATGCTCAGACAGACCATACTTGGCCTTGGGTTGATGTTGTGCGGCGCTGCACCGGCGCAAGCGGATCTGAACGTGACTATCACGTTCCTGCAACAGATCCCTCCGCGCCCTCCGGTGCTGTCCAACCTCGATCCGATGCCCGATGATCTCGGGGTCGCCGGGGCGCGGCTCGGGGAGATCGAAAACAACGCGACTGGCCAGTTTCTCAAGCAGGACTACACGCTCGACATAGTGCAAGTCGCCCCGGATGGTGATCTGGCAGAGGCCGCGCGCCTCGCTTTGGCGCGATCACCCAACCTGGTTCTGAATGTCCCGGCGGCAGAGGCGCAGAGGATCGCAGATTTGCCCGAGGCCGCAGAGGCACTGCTATTCAATGCTGGTTCCCGCGATGTCATGTTGCGTGACACCGGCTGCCGCGCCAATCTGCTTCATACGATACCATCGGATGCGATGCGGGCCGATGCCCTGATGCAGTTCGCCGTATTCAAACGCTGGGACAAGCTGGCGATGGTGGCCGGTAGTTACCCGCAGGACATTGCCTTTGCCGCCGCTCTCAGAAACAGCGCGACGAAGTACGGGCTGGGCATGATTGCGGAAAAGACCTGGACCTTCGATGCCGACATGCGTCGGAACGCGGCGCAGGAGGTGCCGTTGTTCACCCAGGAATTCGGTGATTTCGCGATGCTGCTGAATGCCGATGAACTGCATGATTTTGGCCGATACATCGCCTATAACACCTGGACCCCGCGACCGGTTGCAGGTTCGGAAGGGCTGCGGCCCGTCGCCTGGCACCGGGTCGTCGAACAACGGGGGGCGGCGCAGTTGCAGAGCCGTTTTCATGACCTGGCGCGCCGCGACATGACCCCGCACGACTATGCGGCGTGGGCCGCCATGCGGGTTCTGGGCGAGGCCGTGACCCGCACCAATGCAGATGATGTCGCCATCCTCAGGGCCTATATCCTGTCGGACCGGTTCGAGTTTGCGGGTTTCAAAGGCCGGGCATTGAATTTCCGGCGCTGGAACGGGCAATTGCGCCAGCCGGTCCCGCTGGTCATCGAGCGCGCGCTGGTCATTCAGGCACCCCTGCCCGGCTTTCTGCACCAGTTCAATGAAATGGACTCCCTCGGGCTGGATCAGCCCGAGAGCGGATGCGAGGCATTTGAATGATACGGCCACTTTTCTGCACAGCACTGATGCTGGCAATGCCCGCATGGGCCGGCGAAATCTGGGTGACCAACGAAAAGGACAACACCGTCAGCGTGATCGATGTCGATTCGCTGAGCGTGATCCAAACCTATCCAACCGGCGAACGCCCGCGCGGCATCACGTTTTCGCGGGATTTCAGCCGTGTCTATATCTGCGCGTCGGACAGCGACACGGTTCAGGTCATGGACCCCGACAGCGGCGAAATCCTGCACGCGTTGCCTTCGGGGGAGGATCCGGAACAGTTCGTCCTGCACCCCAATGACCGCGATCTATACATCGCCAACGAAGATGATGCGGTGACCACCGTGGTCGATACCGACACCCGCAGGGTGGTGGCGCAGATCAATGTCGGCATCGAACCCGAAGGCATGGCGGTGAGCCCGGACGGCAAGACGGTGATCACCACCTCCGAAACCACCAATATGGCACATTGGATCGACACCGACTCCCGCGAGATTTATGCCAATACGCTGGTCGATGCCCGGCCGCGCCATGCCGAATTTAGCCCGGATGGAACAGAGCTCTGGGTCAGTTCGGAAATCGGCGGCACGGTGACGGTGTTTGACACCAGGGATCAGTCCCGAGAGGCGCGGATCGAGTTTGCGATCCAGGGCGTGCACCCGGACCGCGTGCAACCAGTCGGCTTTGAGTTCACCGAGGATGGAAAGAGCGCCTTTGTCGCCCTCGGCCCCTCCAACCAACTGGCGGTGGTAAATGCCGAAACCTATGAGGTCGAAGACTATGTTCTGGTCGGTCGCCGCGTCTGGCACATGGCGTTTTCACCGAACAAATCGCAATTGTTCACCACCAATGGCGTATCGGGCGATGTGACCGTGATCAACGTGGCCAGCCGCAAGGCGACCAAGACGATCAAGGTCGGGCGTTTCCCCTGGGGCGCGGCCACACGCCCCTGACCGAGCTGCCATTGGCGGTTAACGCGTGAGGGATGCTGCAGGTAACCCACGATCACGCCTGAGCGCTCTGAATTCGACCGTGCGCATGTGGCTGCTCGTTTCGATATCTACATCAAGAATGACTCATAACATGCTTAATTCTTGATATTTTAATATTCATATGGAGGTGGATCTTGCACCAGGAACGCGCCCTACGACCATGGTGCAATTTCGCGCTGAGCACTTGCCTCTGATAATACAAATCAGCCGCGAAGCCAGCCCTGACTGGTGTGTCGACTGCGCATTTCGACACCAATGGGGAGGATACCCATGAACCGGTTCATAGCCGTGGTTTCCGCAGGCCTTCTTGCAACAGGCGTTGCATAGGCCCAAGTCACAGAGGACGATCTGAAAAACGATCAGTCGATCACCACCCAGATCGTCACCAACGGCATGGGGCGCCATTTGCAGCGCTACAGCCCGCTGGAGATCCTGAACAAGGACAACGTCAAGAACCTGGTGCCTGCCTGGGCCTTTTCCCTTGGCGGTGAAAAGCAGCGTGGCCAGGAAACCCAGCCACTGATCTATGACGGCGTGATGTATATCACCGGCTCTTACAGCCGCCTCTATGCGATCGACCTCGCGACCGGCAAGGAACTCTGGCAATATGACGCCCGCTTGCCCGAGGGTATCCTGCCCTGCTGCGACGTGGTCAACCGTGGCGGCGCGATTTATGGTGACAAGATCTTCTTCGGCACGCTGGATGCGCGCATCGTTGCGCTTGACCTGAAGACCGGCAACGTCGCCTGGCGCAAGAAGGTTGCCGACTACAAGGCCGGATATTCCTATACCGCCGCGCCCCCGATCGTGAACGGTCTGGTCATCACAGGGAATTCGGGCGGCGAATTCGGCATCATCGGCGAAGTGCAGGCACGTGATGCGGATACAGGTGATCTGGTCTGGACGCGACCGGTGATCGAAGGCCACATGGGCACGCTGAACGGCGAAGAGTCCACCATGACCGGTACGCTGAACGCGACCTGGCCGGGCGACATGTGGAAAACCGGCGGTGGCGCGACATGGCTTGGCGGTTCTTACGACACCGACACGCTGGTCTTTGGCGCCGGCAACCCTGCCCCATGGAACAGCCACCTGCGTGACGCGGCCACGCCGACAGAGGGCAACACCGGTGACAACCTCTATGCCGCCAGCCGGATCGGCATCGACCCTGCAACGGGTGACATCAAGTGGCACTACCAGACCACTCCGCGCGAAGGCTAGGGCTATGACGGTGTAAACGAAGTCGTGGCCTATACGGATCGCGAGGGCAACAAGCGCTATGCCACCGCCGACCGCAACGGGTACTTCTACGTGCTGAACCGTGAAGATGGCACGTTTGTCAGCGCGACACCCTTTGTCAAGGACATCCCCTCGGCCGAGGGGATTGACGAAACCGGCCGCCCGATCTTCAACGAGGCAAACCGTCCGGGCAATCCGGCGGACGCAGCGGACGGGAAAAAGGGCGAAGTGATCTTTGCATCTCCGTCCTTCCTTGGCGGCAAGAACTGGATGCCGATGGCGTTCAGCCAGAAGACGGGCAATTTCTATGTGCCATCCAACGAATGGGGCATGGACATCTGGAACGAGCCGATCAGCTACAAGAAGGGTGCCGCCTATCTTGGTGCCGGATTTACCATCAAGCCGAATTACGAGGACCATATCGGCAGTCTCAAGGCGATTGATCCAGACACAGGCGATATCAAATGGGAATACAAGAACGACGCGCCTCTCTGGGCCGGCGTGATGACCACAGCTGGCGGGCTTGTGTTCACTGGCAACCCCGAGGGCGAAATCATCGCGCTTGATGACGAAACCGGCGAAAAGCTGTGGTCGTTCAACACCGGGTCCGGCATCGTCGGTCAGCCGATCACTTTTGAACTGGATGGCGAACAATATGTCTCGCTGATTTCCGGTTGGGGCGGTGCGGTTCCGCTCTGGGGCGGCGAAGTGGCCAAGAAGGTCAACTATCTCAATCAGGGCGGCATGCTCTGGACGTTCAAGCTGCCCAGACAACTCGCCTCCAACTGAGGTCACCATCCATAACGACAGAACGCGCGCCTCTCCGGCGCGCGATTTACGTTTCTACGACTATTCGACAAGTGCGCCCTTCGCACCTCTTTGCTAGCCTTCAGGGAAGCAAGGCGATAGGTTTCCCGTGAACATGATCAACAAATCCACCACGCCCGCCACGTTTCAGTCCGCGTTGATCGTAGATGATCACCCGCTGTTCTGTGACGCCCTGTCAATGACATTACAGACCGTCGCAGGGATCGGCAGAATCAACAGCGCCGCCACGCTCGAAGAGGCGATGCAATGGCTGCAACAGAATGACGCGCCCGGTGTAATCGTTCTGGATCTGAACCTGCCCGACGTGAACGGACTCGAAGGGGTGATCCGAATGCACAATGCGGCCAACGCGCCCATTGTCGTGGTGTCCTCCATGGCCGACAACCGGGTGATCAGTTCGGTGATCCATGCCGGGGCCGCGGGGTTTGTTCCAAAACACAGCCAGCGCGCCGTTTTTCGTGAGGCGTTCGAGACCCTTGGCCAGGGGCAAATCTTCGTACCGCCGGGGTATGACCTGCTGGAACAGGACGAGACCGTACCGCGCAATGATGCGGTCAATCGCCTTGCAAGCCTGACCAATCAACAGGCCCGCATTCTGCAACTGATCTGTGAGGGCAAGCTGAACAAGCAGATCGCCTATGACCTGACGATTGCCGAAACCACCGTCAAGGCACATGTCACTGCGATCATGCGCAAGCTGGGCGTGCAGAGCCGAACACAGGCGGTGCTGATTGCCAAGGAAACCAGTTTCGGCAGTGTCTTGTCAGACCGCATCTGATCTGCATAGCATCAGCCTGCCAAACAGGGAGGAGCGGCCATGGAGCAGGCCAATGGTCTGTCCGGTGCGTTGTCACGCATGTCAGGCATCGTACGCTCGGCCTTTGCGCACCACGACGCTGCCGACGCTGTCGGCGATCTCGCCCGCGCGCTGAATCCCTCTGATCTTGCCGCTGTCCTGCTCTTTGTCACGCCAAAGGCAGATGTTGCCGCAACCATCGCCCGCGCAAAGACGGCATTTGCCCCTGCCCCGGTTGTCGGCTGTACGACCGCAGGCGAGATATCAAGCCGCGGCTATGCCGAGGGCGAGATCCTGGCCGTCGGGTTGCCACGCAGTCATTTCCTCACCCGGACGTTACTGGTCGAAAATCTGAGGGACTATGACGCCCAGTCGGTGATTGACCGGATGATCCGCAATCGCAACGCGATGATCCGGGATGAACCGGACTGGGGACATGAGTTCACCTTCCTCATGATCGACGGGATGTCGACACGCGAAGATACCTTTGTCTCCGAACTTTCGATCGGGCTTGGCCCTGTTCCGCTGTTTGGTGGCTCTGCCGGGGATGGGACGGATTTTGGCACCACCTATGTGCTGAGCGATGGTGTTGCACATGACAATGCCGCCGCCATGTTGCAGGTCCGCACCCGCTGTCCGATCAAGGTGTTCAAGACCGACCACCTGATCCCCACTGATCAGCGAATGGTGGTGACCAATGCCGATCCGGACCGGCGGATCGTCTATCAGATCAACGCCGAACCGGCAGCCCGTGAGTATGCGCGGCTGCTTGGCAAGGATCCGGAACAGCTCACGACTTTTACCTTCGCGGCGCACCCGGTTGTGGTGCGCATCGACGGGCAACACCACGTGCGCGCGATCCAGCAGTTGAACCCGGACGGCAACCTGAATTTCTTTTCGGCCATCGACACCGGCCTTGTCCTGACCCTTGCCGAACCCGAGAACATGGCGGCCCATCTCGAGCGGGAAATCGGTCTGTTGTCGACGCAAGGGGAACCCGATGCAATTCTTGCCTGCGACTGTGTGTTGCGCCGGCTTGAGGCACAGGAAAAACAGTTGACCGGCGCGCTCTCGGAGATCCTGTCTCGCAACCGGGTGATCGGCTTCTCGACCTATGGCGAACAGTTCAATTCGATGCATGTGAACCAGACCCTGACCGGCGTCGCGATCTATCCGCCCGACGAGGACTGACGCGATGACTGACTCTCTGATCAACCCGCAGGATTCCATCGAGCGGCAGAATGAAAAGCTCCGGATCATCGCCGGCGCGCTGATGCAGCGTGTCGAACAAAGCGTCGATGCCGCCGGTGCCGCCTATGCCCAGTTTCAGCGCGCAGCCCTGCTCGAAGAAGAAGTGCGTGCCCGCACACGCGATCTGGAACGCGCGCTTGATCTGCTCAATGAATCCAATGCCCGCCTCGCCATCGCCAACCGCGAGACCGAAGCGGCCCGCTCGAACCTCGCAAACGCGATCGAGACGGTGCAGGAAGGGTTTGCGCTCTTCAATGCGGCGGACGAACTGGTGATGTGCAACAGCCGGTTTGGCATGCACATGCCCGACATTCGAAACCAATTGCAGCCGGGTCTGGGCTTTGCCGAATATGTCCGCATCGTCAGCAGCAGCGGAAATCTCTCTCTGCCGGAGTGCGAAACCCCACAAATCTGGGCCGCTCAGCGGCTTGACCGGCACAAGGATGCCAGCGTCATTTTTAACGTCCGCATGTCGCGGGACCGATGGGTTCAGGTCAGCGAGCATCGCACGCCGGATGGCGGAACGGTGATCCTGCAAACCGACGTGACCGATATCATGCGGATGGAACGGCAGGAACGGGACCGGATCCTGGATGACCAGGCGCTTTTGATCCGCGCCACGCTGGAGCATTTGCGCCAGGGCGTGTGCATCTTTGATCAGCTTGGCCGTCTGGTGGGCTGGAACCGCCGGGTCGGGGAATTGCTGTCGATCCCGATCGGCCGGTTCACCATCGGCAGCAGTTTCGAGACGATCTATGATCAGTTCCGCTCCGAAATCTCACTCGCCGACGATCTGGCTGACGGTGAGATCGAAGATTGGGTTCGCGGCACCCGCCGTAGCGGATCGTTGTCCTTTGAAATCGAACATCGCTCGAACCGAGCCCTGGCGGTATTCATGCAGGAAATGCCCGATCGCGGCTTTGTCATCAGTTTTACCGACGTGACACCCGAGCGCACGGCCATTCGGGCCATCTCCGAAGCCAATGAGATGCTCGAACTTCGGGTCATGGAACGGACGCTGGATCTTGAAGATGCTCTCGCCGAGGCCGAGCGTGCCAATGCTTCCAAGTCGCGGTTTGTGGCCGCCGCCAGCCACGATTTGCTGCAACCGCTTTCTGCCGCCAAGCTCTATGTTGCCTCGCTGGATGGCGAGGCACTTGATCCGCAATCCCATCATAGCGCGACCATGGCGGCAAGCGCCTTGCAAAGCGTGGAAAACATCCTCTCCGCCTTGCTAGATATCTCCAAGCTCGACTCCGGGCAGGCCAACCTGCACCTGTCGACCGTATCGCTGGACCGGCTGTTGTCGCAATTGCGCGACGAACTGGCCCCCACCGCCGCCGCCAAGGGGCTGGATCTGCGCGTGCTGCGCACCGGGGCCGACGTGCAGAGCGACGCCACCTATCTGCGTCGCATTCTTCAAAACCTGATGAGCAATGCGATCCGCTATACCAACCAGGGCCGGGTTCTGGTGGGTGCACGACGGCTGCGCAACGCTGTGCGGGTCGAGGTCTGGGACACCGGCCCCGGCATCGCGGAAGAGGAACAGGACCTGATATTTGGCGAATTTCAGCGGCTGAACGCCACCGCCAGCGCCGCTGATGGCATGGGGCTTGGACTTGCCATTGTCGAACGTGCCTGCGCGCTGCTGAGCCATCCGCTGCAACTGCGCTCGCAGGTCGGGCGCGGCACGGTGTTTTCCGTCGAACTCCCGCTTGCCCCGCGCGACCGACCTCAATCGGCGACCGAAATGACGACACCGGAATCGTGGCCGGGCGACCTGCAACACCGGATCGTGCTCCTGATCGAGAACGACAAAGAACTGCGCAATGCCCTGACCCTGACGATGGAGAACTGGGGCCTTGACGTGCTGCCCTGCCAGAGCGAGGCGGAGGCACAGGCGCTCTTGACCGATATCGACATGGCCCCGGATGTGATCATCGCCGACTACCAACTTGATGAGGGCAAATCCGGCCTGGATGCCGTGACCAGCATCATCCAGGCGTTTGGCCCTGCCCCCGCCTGCATCATATCGGCCAATCGCAGCATCGAGCTTGATCTGCAATGCCAGGAGCGCGGGCTGCCGCTGTTGCTCAAACCCATCGACACAGACCGCCTGCAACGGTTCCTGTCAGGCGGCGATCCCTGATCCTGTTATCCGACGAGGCTTGGCAGATAGAGAACGATGGCGGGGAACGCGACCAAGAGCGCGATGGTCACGGCATCGGCAACAAAGAACGGCATCACACCCCGGAACACGTCCTGAACCGTCAGATCGTCGCGCACACCGGCGACAACGAAACAATTGAGCCCGATGGGCGGGGTGATCAGGCAGAACTCTGCCATCTTGACCACCAAGATCCCGAACCAGATCGCGCACATGCTGCCCGACATGCCAAAGGCGCTGTCTGCCGCCGACACCATTTCGCCCCCGTTGAGCGCCATGACCGCCGGGTAGACCACCGGCAGGGTCAACAGCAGCATCCCGATCGCATCCATGAACATGCCCAGGACGGCATAGGCCAGAAGGATACAGATCAGGATCACCATCGGTGACATGCTCAGCGATGTGATCCAGTCGGCAAAGGCCGCGGGCAATTCGGCGAAGCCAAGGAACCGGACATAGATCAGAACACCCCAGATGATCGTGAATATCATCACCGTCAGCTTGGCAGTGTCCAGCAGGGCCGATCGCAACTCGGTCCACCGCATCCCGCGATAGAGTGCCATCAGAAAGACGATGAACGCGCCGATGGCCCCGCCCTCGGTCGGTGTGCCCCAGGCGTCGCCGAACGGGTTGTAGACAAAGAATATGATGATCACGACGACCGCCACGATCGGCAGCGCAGGCGGCAGGGCTGCGAATCTCTGGCCCCAGGTGAAGCCGCGCACAGGCGGGCCGACGGTCTTGAAGGTCACGGCGATGCCGATGATCAGGATGGCATAGACAATCGCCGAAAACGCACCCGGTATGAACCCGGCGAGCAACAGCTTGCCAACGTCCTGTTCGACGATGATGGCATAGATCACCAGAATGGCAGAGGGCGGGATCAGCGACGCCAGCGTGCCCCCTGCCGCCACAACCCCGGCGGCGAATTGCTTGTTGTACCCGATCTTCAGCATTTCAGGGATCGCGATGCGGGCAAACACCGCCGCCGTGGCGACCGACGCGCCCGAAACTGCAGCAAAGCCAGCGGTCGCAAAAACCGTTGATACCGCCAGCCCGCCCGGCACCCATGCGATCCAGCGTTTGGCCGCTTCGAACAGCGCGGTGGTCAGGTTGGCGTAATAGGCCATATAGCCGATCAGGATAAACACCGGGATCAGGCTCAGAACCTGCGCGCTGACCTTGGAATGCGGGGTCAGCCCGGCGATGCGCACGCTGACTTCCAGCGCCTTGCCAAAGCGCTCCGGGGCATAGTCAAACCCGTTCCAACGCAGCCAGACCAGCCCGACGAACCCGGCCATGCCCGCGGCAAAGGCCACCCGCATCCCCAGAAGCACCATGACCAGCAGCCCGGCGCTGGTCCACAACCCGATTTCAATGGGTTCCATCAGTCATGCCCCGCAAGCTGGCTGGCCTCGGCGCGGGCCTGGTCGGCGACGCTCATGTTCAGCGGCACCGCCACCGGATTTTCCAGCCCCAGCACCAGCGCCCGCCCATACCCCACGGCTTGCAGGATCAACCGCAGCACCAGCACGGCGAACGCCACCGGCACCACCAGCTTGGATGGCCATGTCGGAAGGCCGATATCAATCGAACTGTCCCGGCTGCACCAGGGGCGTGCGCAATCGAAAGACCGCGCGAAATGCTCCCATGCGCCCCAGGCAAGGGCGGTGATCAGCGCCAGGATCAGAAGGATCGAGATCAGCTCGAAAAGCCACAGGATACGTCCTTTCAGCGCGCCGACCAGCATATCCATCCGAATATGGGTGCCGTCACGCTGAACATAGGAAACCCCCATGATCGCGATGATCGGCATGGCGGCTTCGATATAGTCAACATATCCCAAGAGTGGCGCGCCAAAGAACTTGCGCCCGATGACCGAGTAGGCCGCGAGAAACATCAGCGAGAATATCGCCAATCCGCTCAGCAACGCGCAGAACCGCTCGACAGGCAACAACGCCCGGTCCAGTCGGCTCAGCAGGCTGGAGTCTTCCAGAACCGCCGCGGATCCCGCCATGTACTTACCTCTTCATCCGAAAACGGGGCCGCGCACCCTGCGCGACCCCGCATTTCCAATCCTTGCCGGATCAGTTTGAGCCTTTGGCATCTGCCAGTGTCGACTCCACCAGATCATACAATTCCTGACCCGGCAGGCCCTGCCCTTCGATATCGGCAATCCACGCCGCACGGATCGGATCGGCGGCGGTGGCCCGGAATGCGTCCAGCTCGGCGTCGCTGATCTCGACCTTGGCGACACCCTTCTCTTCCAGAACCGAGTCCCACTTCTCGAGCAGTGCACCATAGTTCGCGAGGTAATGGGCGATGGCCTCGTCAACCGAACTGTCCAGCGCGTCGCGTTCTTCGTCGGTCAGGCTTTCATAGGCGTCGATGTTGACGACAACCGGGCAGTTCACGGTGCCGGGATTGAGGTTGGCGGTCCACCAGTCAGCCTGGTTGATGGTGCCGAAAGACAGATGCGCGTGCTGCGCAAAGGCCACGGTATCGACGACACCCGACTCCATCGCCTGATAGGCTTCGGTCGCGGTGACCGACGTGGGCACGGCTCCGACGGCTTCGAACGCCTTGCCCAGACCACCGGTGGCGCGCACGCGCATGCCTTCGAATTCTGCAAGTTCGTCGCGGGGGTCACCGGTGCCGACAATGTTGTATTGCGGCATGGGCGATGTCATCAGCAGCCTGGCGTTCCATTGTGCCATCTCGTCCTGCACGGCCGGGTGCGCATAGACGGCGTGGCTGATGGCGACTTCCTGGTCCAGGTTTTCGACCCCGAGGAACGGCAGTTCCAGCACCGTGATCAGACGGTTTTTGTCCGGGTGATAGCCCGCGCAGAACTGCGCCATCTCGAATGCACCAATGGAAATCCCGTCCAGGTTCTCGCGGTTCTTGGACAGGCCGCCATAACTGACATTCATGGTAAACTCGCCGCCCGTCTTTTCGCTCACAAGCTCGGCCAGCTTCTCGATATGCTCGGTAAAGGCGCGGCGCTTGCCCCAGACGGACACGTTCCATTCAGTGGCCGACGCTTCGGCGACAAAAGATACGGAAAGGGCCGTGGCGACCGCCCCGGTCAACATCTTGTTCATAAGGTACTCTCCCATATTGCGGTCCATTCACCAGACCGCTTGACCCAAACGCTAGCGCGACGGCCCAGTGAAGCCAAGCCCCGGGTTCTGAATCATGCCGCAAGACAGGCTCTGGTCGATTCGCTTCGACCCTGGCGAAAACGGACATTGGACATCGCGCCCCATGCTCCATCGCGGTACAGACAATCCGACCGAACAATATGTCACACCGGGTATTTTTGTCTTATGACCTGACGGCAACCTGCACTGCGACCGGACAGCGGCGGACCATTTACAATCAGTTAACAGTCAATGCCTTGCACATGCACAAGAAAATGTGAAATGATGGCATGAATTTACAGAAATCCCACCGCAATCGAAAAACCTTTACAAACTAATCGTTTCGTTTCGGTAAGTTATTCCAATATTTTCAGACGCCGCTATTATCTGCCGGGACATGTGTCGGGTCCATTTTCCCGGCGCTGGCTTGAAAATAGCCTTGCAGTACAGTCAGAGGGAGGAGCCTCGTATGAACACGACAGCACCATCAGAATCGGCCACGGAAAAATCCTATACCCCTTCGGCAGAGGTCATCGCCAATGCCCATGTCGACGCGGCAAAGTACGACAAGATGTATGCGGCATCCGTCAATGATCCTGATGCATTCTGGGGTGAGCAAGGCAAGCGGATCGACTGGATCAAGCCCTATACCCAAGTGAAAGACGTCGACTTCAACCTCGGCAGCGTCAAGATCAACTGGTTCGCGGACGGCACTCTGAACGTTTCGGCCAACTGCATCGACCGCCACCTTGAGACGCGTGGCGATCAAACGGCGATCATATTCGAACCGGACGATCCGAACGAAGCGGCACAACACATCAGCTACTCCGAACTGCACCGCCGCACCTGCCGGATGGCCAATATCCTGGAATCCATGGGTGTGGGCAAAGGCGACCGGGTCATCATCTACCTCCCGATGATCCCCGAGGCCGCCTATGCGATGCTGGCCTGCGCCCGCATCGGCGCGATCCACTCGATCGTCTTCGCCGGCTTCTCTCCAGATGCGCTGGCGGCGCGGATCAACGGATCGGATGCCAAGGTTGTCATCACCGCCGACGAGGCTCCACGCGGCGGTCGCAAGACGGCGCTGAAATCGAATGCCGACGCCGCCCTGCTGCATTGCAAGGACAGCGTCAAATGTCTCGTCGTCAAGCGCACCGGCGGACAGACCACCTGGGTCGATGGTCGTGATTTTGACTATAACGCCATGGCGCTGGAAGCAGACGATTACAGCAAACCTGCCGAGATGAACGCAGAAGATCCGCTGTTTGTTCTCTACACCTCCGGATCCACCGGCCAGCCAAAGGGCGTTGTTCACAGCACCGGCGGTTATTTGGTTTATGCTGCCTTGACCCACGAACTGGTGTTTGATTACCACGATGGCGACGTCTACTGGTGCACCGCTGACGTGGGCTGGGTTACCGGACACAGCTATATCGTCTATGGCCCTCTGGCCAATGGTGCCACCACGCTGATGTTTGAAGGTGTGCCGACCTACCCGGACGCCAGCCGTTTCTGGCAGGTCTGCGACAAGCACAAGGTGAACCAGTTTTACACCGCGCCCACCGCGCTTCGGGCCCTGATGGGTCAGGGAAACGAGTGGGTCGAGAAATGTGATCTGTCCAGCCTGCGCATTCTGGGCACGGTCGGTGAGCCGATCAACCCCGAAGCCTGGAACTGGTACAACGATATCGTTGGCAAGGGCAGATGCCCGATCGTCGACACCTGGTGGCAGACCGAGACCGGCGGCCACATGATGACCCCGCTTCCCGGTGCCCATGCGCTAAAACCCGGTTCGGCACAGAAACCGTTCTTCGGGGTGCACCCGGTGGTTCTCGATCCGCAATCCGGTGAAGAGATCGAGGGCAATGACGTCGAAGGCGTGCTGGCCATCAAGGACAGCTGGCCCGGCCAGATGCGCACCGTCTGGGGCGACCACGACCGGTTTGAGAAGACCTATTTCTCCGACTACAAGGGATATTACTTCTCGGGCGATGGCTGCCGCCGCGACGCTGACGGAGATTACTGGATCACCGGTCGCGTCGATGACGTGATCAACGTGTCCGGTCACCGGATGGGCACCGCCGAAGTGGAAAGCGCGCTGGTCGCGCACCCCAAGGTCGCCGAGGCCGCCGTGGTCGGCTATCCGCACGACATCAAGGGCCAGGGCATTTATTGCTATGTCACCCTGATGAACGGTGTTGAATCCAGCGACGAGTTGACCAAGGAACTGCGCACATGGGTGCGGACCGAAATCGGCCCGATTGCATCGCCCGATGTCATCCAGTGGGCCCCCGGCCTGCCCAAGACCCGCTCGGGCAAGATCATGCGCCGTATCCTGCGCAAGATTGCCGAGAACGACTATGGCTCGCTCGGTGATACATCTACGCTGGCCGATCCATCGGTTGTCGATGATCTGATCGCAAACCGCGCGGGGTAAGTGAAATGGATGCCAACACGATCACAACCGCTGCTGTATTGATCCTGCTGGGGCCTCCGGGTGCTGGCAAGGGGACGCAGGCCCGGATGCTTGAGGAGGAGTTTGGCCTCGTGCAACTTTCGACCGGTGATCTGTTGCGTGCGG